>CAZRJD010000011.1:0-19986 GCA_964600495.1 uncultured Candidatus Saccharibacteria bacterium | reverse complement strand
AAGAGCGCCGCAAATTCGGCCTCAAAAAAGCCCGCAAAGCCCCGCAGTGGAGTAAGCGCTAAATTTTAAAAAACATCCCCCGCAAAATTTGACGGGGGTGTTTTTTTTGGTATACTAGCGCGCATGTCGGGCGACAATTTGGACGAAGAATTCATTCTTGAAGATGAGGCAGACGGTTCGCCCGGCGCAATTAAACGTTTACGGGAGCGGCTCGAAAAAGCGCTCAAGGAAAAACACGAATATCTTGAGGGATGGCAACGTGCAAAAGCCGATTTTGTAAATCTCAAACGAGATGAGGAAGCCCGTCGGAGCCATACCGAAATGCGCAGTAAAGCGTCTTTAGCAGAAGATCTGATTCCGGTCCTTGATTCGTTTGAAATGGCTCTCAAACATTCTGAAACCAAAGAGCTCGCGGTACTCTACAAGCAATTGCTTGATTCGGTAAAAAAAATGGGTGTCGAGCAGTTTGGAGCAGTTGGAGAAAAGTTTGATCCCCACAAATACGAAGCTCTGCGCGAAGTATCAGTAGATAAAAGGGAGGATGACCATACTATTGTATCGGTCGAGCGCTCCGGATATGCTATTAATTCACTCGGGCAAAGCAGTGGCAACTACATTATCAGACCGGCTCAGGTTAGTGTTGGGATATATAAAAAATAAAAATATATGGCAAAAATTCTTGGAATAGACTTGGGTACCACAAACTCCGCGATAGCCGTCATGCAGGGCGGGGAGCCGCAGATTATAGAAAATGCAGAAGGTGCGCGCACGACACCCTCTGTTGTTGCAACATCGAAGACAGGCGAGCGGCTTGTCGGACTTATTGCGAGGAGACAGGGGGTTACCAACCCCAAGAACACGGTCTATCAGATCAAACGTTTTATCGGACACACCTTCGATGAAGGGGGTGTGGAGAAAGACCGCAAAGCAGTGCCATTTGAGACCCGCAAGTCGCAAACTGGCGGCATTGAGGTCCTCATGGGAGAAAAGTGGTATAGCCCGGAGGAGGTCTCTGCCATGATTTTGGGCAAGCTTAAAGCCGATGCAGAAAAGCGCTTGGGCGAACCTATTACACAGGCCGTCATCACTGTGCCGGCATACTTTAACGACGCTCAACGGGCGGCAACCCGCGATGCAGGCAAAATAGCAGGGCTTGAGGTCAAGCGCATCATCAACGAGCCAACCGCCGCGGCGCTCGCCTACGGCTTTAATAAGAAAAAGAACGAAAAAATAGCCGTATTCGATTTTGGCGGAGGCACCTTCGACATCTCAATTCTCGAAGTCGGGACGAGCGACGAAGGAGAGGGCTCTATCGAAGTCAAATCAACTGATGGCGACGCGCATTTGGGCGGTAAGGATATCGACCAGAAAATAATTGACTGGCTGGCAACCGAATTTCAGAGGGAGTCAGGCATTGACGTCCGCAACGACCCGCTTGCAAGGCAGCGCCTCGACGAAGGGGCGGAAAAAGCGAAGATCGAATTGTCTACTGCCGTAGAAACCGAAGTAAACATTCCATTTATCACTTCGGATACATCGGGACCGCGCCATCTTCTTATTAAAATTTCGCGAGCGAAATTGGAGGAGCTTGCAAGTGAGTTCATTGACCGCGCAATGGTAATCACTAAACGCGCGATGGAAGCCTCGCCGTTTAAAGTAGGCGACATCAACGAGGTTATTTTGGTTGGCGGCCAGACCCGTATGCCGGCACTCCAAGCTGCGGTTGAGAAATTCTTCGGCAAAAAAGCAAATATGTCTGTTAATCCGGACGAGGTCGTTGCGATAGGCGCGGCTATTCAGGGCGGGATCTTGGGTGGGGAGGTACGCGACGTGCTTCTCTTAGATGTCATCCCGCTTTCGCTCGGTATTGAGACCATGGGTGGCGTTAATACGAAGCTTGTTGAGCGCAACACGACCATCCCGACCTCGCGAACGCAGATATTCTCGACAGCGGCCGATAACCAGACGAGTGTAGAGGTGCATGTGGTGCAGGGAGAGCGCGCGATGGCGTCTGACAACAAGTCGCTCGGCAGGTTCGTGCTCGACGGCATACCGCCGGCACCTCGCGGCCTCCCGCAAGTTGAAGTTACATTCGATGTTGATGCTAACGGCATCCTTTCCGTCAAGGCAAAGGACAAGGCAACGGGGAAGGAGCAGTCTATCCGCATCGAGGCGCGCTCGGGACTGACTGAAGAGGATATCGAGCGGATGAAGAAGGACGCGGAGAGCAATGCGGATGCCGACAAGAAAAAAGTCGAGTTTGCCGAGATTAGAAATCTTGCTGATCAGGCGATATATGCATCGCGCAAAGCGCTAACCGACAACAAAGGCAAAATTCCCGCAGAACTCGAAACGGCAATAAACGAAAAGATTACAGTGCTTGAACAGAAGAAAGCAGGGGAAGATAGCGCAGCTATAAAAACTGCAACCGAAGAACTCTCACGTGAGCTTTCTAAAGTGTATGAAGCGGTTCAAAAAGCGGCAGGTTCACAAACACCCCCGCCAAACGAGCCCGGCTCGCAAAGCGCTCCCAAAGACGAAACCCCGCCCGCAGAAGGAACGAAGTAATGTTTCGTGATAATTTAAAGCAATGAAAGGCGACCCATTAACAATGTCGTCGGTAAGAGGCTTGCTATCAATATATAGTCGAGCGGCTTTGCGCTACCCCTGGCACCTCGTTTTGGTGCTCGTTGGCGTGCTCGGTATGCAGCTCGCAAATATCATTACTCCGCTCTATGTAAGGCAGCTGTTTAATATCATTTCTCACACGACGCCAACTCCCGAACTCACCTCGCAACTTTTCGGCATTATCGGGGCTTTTGCTTTGTGGTGGGGGGTGTATTGGGTTGCCAACCGTCTTGAACACTTTACCGCCGTATACCTGGTATCGCGGGTCATGGCGGATATTACGCGGCAGGCTTTTGAGTATCTGCTTAAGCATTCGTACAATTTCTTTATTTCAAATTTTGCAGGCTCACTTACACACAAAGTAAATACATTTTCGCGCTCGTTTCAAACTATTTATGAAGTTTTTTTCCTTACATTCTTGCCGACAATACTGTTCATTATTGGAGCCGTTATAGTGCTCTTTTTGCAATACCATCTTTTGGGTGTTGTGCTTGCTATATGGGTCGTTTGTTTTATCCTCTTTCAAATATGGGTCACAAGCCTGCGCCAACCGGTTCGCCGCCTGCGCTCCGATGCTGACACTAAAGTCACCGCTACAGTGGCCGATGCAATAGGCAATCATTCGACCATTACACTTTTTGCAAAAACCGGGTACGAACAGGAACGTCTCGGCGATGCGGTTGAGGTGTGGCGCAAGGCCGGGGTACGCTCTTGGCTCACTGACGGATACATCTGGTCGGGTGTCGGTATCTTTATGATGGGTATCGAAATAGGGCTGCTATATCTTGCAGTTATTCTCTGGAGCAAAAATCTTATTACAGTTGGAGACTTTGTCTTGATACAGACATACCTGTTCACTCTCTTTGCACGTCTTGTCGCCCTCCAAAATGATCTGCGTAGATTTTTTGACGCATTTGCAACCGGGGGCGAGATGGTCGAGATACTTCAGGCTCCGCACGATATCCGCAACATACCGGGCGCAAAGGTCCTCTCTATTTCGCACGGCATCATTGCGTTTAAAGATGTTTCCTTTTATTTCCATAAGGAAACCGCGATCCTCAAAGAATTTAACCTTTCTATACAAGCGGGGGAAAAAGTTGCGCTGGTGGGGCCTTCGGGGGCGGGGAAGTCGACCATCACCAAACTTCTACTTCGTCTTTACGATGTCGAGAAGGGGAGTATCGAAATAGACGGGCAGAATATCGCGCAGGTTACGCAAGACAGCCTGCGCAACTCGATCGCCTTCGTGCCGCAGGAGCCGATACTTTTCCACCGCAGCCTTATAGAGAACATCCGTTATGGCCGTATGGATGCAACAGACGAAGAGGTTATCGAAGCCGCCAAGAAAGCGCACTGCCACGAATTTATTACTTCTCTTCCGCAGGCGTACGAGACATTTGTCGGCGAGCGGGGCATCAAACTCTCGGGCGGCGAGAGACAGCGCGTCGCCATCGCCCGCGCGATACTCAAAGACGCGCCGATACTCATCCTCGACGAGGCGACCTCAAGCCTCGACTCGGAGTCAGAATTATACATTCAGGATGCGCTTGAAGTCTTGATGCAAAGCAAAACGGTCATCGTTATCGCGCACCGTCTCTCGACCATCATGAAGATGGACAGGATCGTCGTGCTTGAGGGCGGCAAGATTGCCGCCGAGGGCTCCCATGCAGAGCTTCTCGCGCAGGACGGCCTCTACCAGAAGCTCTGGAGCATACAGGCAGGGGGGTTCCTTAAAGATGAAGAACCGGAGGAGGAGGCCGAAATGCAGCAAGGTTGATAGATACGATTTTTCTGATAAAATGTACCCTACATGGCTACCAAAAAGGATTACTACGAAATACTGGGAATAACGAAGGGGGCTTCAAAAGACGACGTAAAGAAGGCGTTCCATAAGCTCGCGCATAAATTCCATCCCGACAAAAACCAAGGAGATGCAGAAAAATTCAAGGAGGTAAGCGAGGCATACTCTATTCTTTCTGACGAAAAGAAGCGCGCGGAGTACGACTCGTATGGCCGTACATTCGGCGGCGGGGGTGGAGGCGGATTTAACCCCGGAGATGCAGGGTTTGATTTCTCACAATTTCAGGATGCGTTCCAGGGCGGTTTTGCCTTTGACTTCAGCGATATATTCAGTGATGTATTTAACGGAGGCGGCACCCGTACACGCCGCGGCCGCGATATTTCGATCGACCTCGAGGTAACATTCAAGGAGTCGGTGTTCGGCATAAAACGCACGGTTCTCTTGGCCAAGACCGGCCTGTGCGAGACGTGCCACGGCACAGGGGCGGAGCCGGGTACTGAACTCGAGACCTGCAAGCACTGCAACGGTGCAGGAAAAGTGCACGAGACCACCAACTCATTCTTCGGCTCGATAACGGTCCAGAATATCTGTCGGCACTGTAAAGGCACCGGCAAGATCCCGAAAGAAAAGTGCCATACCTGTCGCGGCGAGGGGGTATATAAAAAGCAGGAGGAAATCGAGATTATTATACCCGCTGGGATAGAAGGTGGAGAAATGATACGGCTCTCCGGCGCGGGCGAGGCGGTTGCGCAGGGCATGTCTGGTGACCTCTATGTCAAAGTCCATGTGCAAATAGACCCTAGATTCAAGAAAGATGGCATCAACCTTGTAACCGAACTCTCCATTAAACTTTCGGACGCGCTGCTCGGCGGTGAATATAAAATACAAACGCTCGATGGGGAAGAAATGCTGTCTATTCCCCCCGGAGTCTCGCACGGCGAGGTCATAAACATAAAAGGGAAGGGTGTACCGCAGGGCCGTGGCAAACGCGGCGACTTGTTTGTCCGTGTGCGTATCACACTCCCGCAAAAACTCTCCCGCTCCGCAAAACAGCTGATAGAAAAATTGAGAGAAGAGGGGATATAAAAACGAAAGGCCCACCTAGAAGCGAGCTTTTCGCCTAGTGGACCTAGCGGCAAGAATTGATGAAAGTTGCCAGCTGGAGCAACTCCTCGTCATGCAACCCACCGCTCTCTTTCAGAACGGCCGGAATGCAACGGTTGTTCAGCATTGAGGCCACATGTCGCGCCTGAACGGGAGACATCTGAGCACATTCGTTGACGAGGCTTGTGAGCCGGTTGAGTTCCTTCCGGACCGCCACCTCAATGCGAGATCTGCCTTTGAACATGTGCCGGAGCTGCGTGATAGCAGGTGGATTACTTTTAAGCATATCCCATCCTTCCTCATTTCAAGACCTTTGTTAAATTATATACCTAATTAGTAACTTTGTCAAGTACACAAATAGTCTTTAAATTAAGGGGTTTTCTGATACACTCATTTTTATATGGCAAAACGGCTTTTGACGGGCTTGCAGCCAAGCGGCACGCTCCATATTGGCAACTATTTTGGCGCCCTGAAGCCTTTTGTTGGTATGTATGGCGACTATGAGAGTTACCTCATGGTCGTCGACTACCACGCGCTCACCAGTCTGCGAAAGCCGGAGGAATTGCGCGGAAATATAATCGAGGTGGTTAAAGACTATATTGCTGCGGGCGTTGATCCTGCTAAAGCAATCATTTTTAAACAATCGGATGTGCCACAACATACGGAACTTGCATGGATATTCGACTGTCTTGTTACGGTGCCGTTTTTGATGCAGGCGCATGCTTACAAGGACAAGGTGGCAAAAGGGCTGGAGCCGAACGCCGGCCTCTTTACCTACCCTATGCTCATGGCGGCGGATATTTTGCTCTACGACACCGATATCGTACCGGTAGGGCAGGACCAGCGCCAGCATGTCGAGTACGCGCGTGAGGCGGCCAATAAATTTAATCTTGCATTTGGGCAAACATTTACCGAGCCACAAGAGAAAATTTTTGACAGCGTTGCGGTCGTGCCAGGTACTGATGGGCAAAAGATGAGTAAAAGCTACGGCAACACGATCCCGCTTTTTGGCTCTAAGGACGAGATTGCAAAAGCGGTGATGAGCATTGTTACAGACTCAAGTGGCGAGCGGCCGGAGAATGTGTATGCGATCCATAAACTTGTGCAATCTGAAACCGAGCTCGCTTCCATATATGAAAGTAACCGCGGTAACTATAAAATGCTCAAAGAAGCGCTCATTGAAGATATCGAGAAATTAATAGCCCCAATGCGCGCGAAACGCGAGTCTATAACCAATGATGATGTAAAAACGATCCTCAAAGAAGGTGGCGCAAAAGCTCGTGAGCGAGCGGAGGCAAAAATGAAGGATGTGCGGCAAAAAATCGGAGTAACGCTATGATACAAATACAACACCCTAACAAACTTGAGAATGTGAGGGTGATGTAATAAAAAACTATGGAACGGACTTTAATCGGGGATTTAAAAAACAAAGTAGGGGAGGCTGTCCTACTGCAAGGATGGGTTTCGGTGCGTCGTGATCAGGGGAAAATGGTGTTTTTTGACTTCCGCGACCGCTCGGGGAGTGTACAGGGTGTAGTGTTGCCCAAAAGCGAGGCTATAGAAACTGCAAAAGAAGTGCGGTCGGAATATGTCGTATCTGTAGAAGGTGTCGTCAACAAACGACCGGACAAAAACATTAATCCAGAGGTCCAAAACGGCGACATCGAGCTTGAAATACAGAAGATTGAAGTCTTGGCCAAAGCTGCCGAAATGCCTTTCGACAGAGACGCCGACCTCAACCTTGATACATACCTCGACTATTTGCCTCTGACCCTGCGTACTCCCCGCGTACGCGCGATTTTTAAAGTACAGGCCGAGATTATAAAGGCCTACAGAGCGTTTCTAACCGGGGAAGGATTTACTGAATTCCAGTCACCTAAACTTATTGGTGATGACGCGGAGGGAAGTGGCGAAGTATTTGAGGTTAAATATCTTTACGATAAAATAGCCCACCTTGCGACTTCGCCCCAACTGTACAAACAAATAATGGTCGGGGTCTTTGAGCGTGTATTTACTACAGGTAACGTTTACCGCGCAGAAAAACACAGCACTACGCGCCACGTAAGCGAATATACATCGATGGATGCCGAGTGGGGCTTTATCAAAGACCATACCGACATTATGGCGATGGAGACTCAACTTTTACGTTCAATTGTTGATCATTTACAAAAAACCTGTGCAGAGGAGTTTAAACTTCTTGGAGCAGAAATTCCGACTGTCCTTGATGTAATTCCAAGCATGAAACTACGTGAGGCTCAAGAAGTCATTTATAAGCAGGGAGGGGTTGATCACCGTACGGAGCCAGATCTCGAACCTGCCGAAGAACGTCTTATGTGTGAGTGGGCCAAACGCGAGCATAATTCCGACTTTATCTTTATAACTCACTATCCCGTTTCAAAACGACCGTTCTATACGTATGAGGACGAGGGTGACAAAGGTTATACGAAAAGCTTCGACCTCCTTTTTCGTGGGATTGAAATAACGACCGGCGGGCAACGCAGACACACCTATGAAAGCATAATCGAAGGGGCAAAAATAAAAGGACTCGATCCGGAAACTTTTTCTTTCTACCTTCAAGCCTTTAAATACGGCATGCCACCACATGGCGGGTGGGGAATGGGGTTAGAACGACTAACGGCAAAACTCTTAAATCTTGCGAACGTTAAAGAGGCGACGCTCTTCCCCCGCGACATCAACCGCATCGACACCCTTCTCTCAACCGACAAAAAAGAACCGGCATAACCTCCCAATTCCCGGGGAGGTTTGGCGTTGAAAAGGCCATATTTTAGGCTATAATGCAAGACATATGGCCAAACCCTATACCCCAAGGCCTGAAATACTGAAAAAATACGCAGACGTGCTCGTTAATTTTGCGCTTGGCGGCGGGAAGGGGATTAAAAAGGGCGATGTGGTCAATATCAACGGGCCAGAGAGCTCAAAGCTCCTTTTTACCGCAGTGCGCAACGCAGTTATCGAGGCGGGCGGCCACACGATACTTCATTATCTGCCCGACGAAGAAGACCGCTACAACTTTAGCGCCGACTTTTTTGAGCGGGCAAAGACACGCCAGCTCGACTTCTTTCCTCAGCACTATTTTAGAGGTTTGGTCGACCAAACGGACCATCTTGTTTTTATTTTAGGCAACACCGACCCGCATTCGCTCGCAAAAGTCCCGCCGCAAAAGATAATGCGTCGCACTAAAGCTCTAAAACTATACAAAGACTGGCGGCAAGAAAAAGAGCAGCGAGGCAAGTTTAGCTGGACTATCGCGCTTTACGGCACGCCAGCAATGGCGCGTGAGGCAGGCCTTTCTGAAAAAGAATACTGGCAAGAGATCATCAAAGCCTGCTACCTCGACCAAAAAAACCCAATTGCCGCGTGGCGCAAAGTTTATAAGAACATCCATATCTATAAAGATCGCCTCAACAAACTCTCTCCCAAAATAGACAAGCTTCATGTGTATGGGCAGGACGCCGATCTTTGGATAACACTCGGCAAAAAGAGGCAGTGGAAAAGCGGGAGCGGTGCCAATATCCCGAGCTTTGAGATTTTTACCTCGCCCGATTGGCGCGGTACCGAGGGCTGGATACGCTTTAACCAGCCGCTTTACCGCTATGGTACGAGGCTGACCGGCATTGAACTCTGGTTCAAAAACGGGATAGTAATAAAAAGTAAGGCAAAAACGGGAGAAAAACTGCTTAAAGAAATGATACGTACTCCCGATGCCGACAAAGTGGGCGAATTTTCAATGACCGACCGCCGGCACTCACGCATCACCAAATTCATGGCCGAGACTCTCTTTGATGAGAACATGGGGGGGGCGCAGGGCAATACGCATGTGGCGCTTGGATCTGCCTTTCTTGATACCTATACGGGAAAGGCAGGTACGATGACCAAAAAACAGCGCGAGGCGCTCGGTTTTAACGACTCGTCAGTGCATACCGACATAATCTCTACGACTAAGCGCCGCGTTACGGCGCATTTGAAGGGCGGAGGGCAAAAAGTTATCTACGACAATGGTCAGTTTGTTTTATAATTTTCTTTGAAATGCCAATTACGGTCAAAACGCCAGTGTATGAAGGTCCGCTCGACCTGCTCCTTGAACTTATAGAGAAGCGCAAGCTTCTTATAAACGATATCTCGCTAGCAGAAGTTACCGACGAGTATATTACGCGCATAAATAGTATGGAGGATCTGCCGTTGGGGGAGACGGCCGAGTTTGTGGCACTCGCGGCAACCCTTCTTCTTATTAAATCCCGCTCACTCCTGCCGAACTTAGAGCTTTCAGGTGAAGAAGAGCGCGACATCAAAGAACTTGAGTACCGCCTTGCGGTCTATCAGCTCCTTAAAGATGCCGCGCGGGGGCTCGGGGGCGCCCTTGAGTCTCCTATGCTTCATGAAGGTGTGTTTTCCGACCCCGAGCCGCTTTTTGCATTTGACCCCTCAATAACACAAGAAGGTCTCCACAGTATCGCCTACACGCTTATAGAGGGATTCCCGCAAATGATTTCGCTCCCCAAGGTCGAGGTCAAAAAAATCGTTTCGCTCGAGGAAATGATCGACGAGCTCTCTAATCGTGTGGCAAAGGCGATGCAGCTTTCCTTCCGCGAATTTTCCGGTATCGGTAAACGGGAGAGGCCGGAGGTTATCGTAAGTTTTCTGGCGCTTCTTGAGCTTGTGAAGCAGGGTATAATTAGAGCCTCCCAACGGGAGGATTTCGGGGATATTACCCTTGAGTCGGATTCTGTGTCTACACCTTCTTATGAGTGATCTGCGGGTAAAAATAGAAGCACTTCTTTTTGGTCTTGGTCGCCCGTTTTCTTCCCAAGAACTTGCCCAAATGCTCGGTGTGTCCGAAGGGGATATACAACATGCCGCGGAAGAAGCGGGGAGCGCCGGGGTCGTATTGGTCAACGACGGGAGAGTGCTCGAGTTGCGCGCAAGCGGCGCGGCAAGCGCACTGATCGAAAAAGCTCGTAGGGACGAGTTTTCGCGCGAGATAGGCCGCGCAGGTCTTGAAGTGCTCTCGGCAGTTCTGTACCGCGGGCCGCTTTCGCGCTCGGGGATCGATTTTATCAGAGGGGTCAATTCCTCCCAAACACTGCGGACGCTTACCATGCGCGGGCTTGTGCGCAAAGTCCCGAACCCGAAGGACGAGCGCTCATTTCTGTACGAGCCGACGACCGACCTCCTTGCACAATTTGGAGTTGTATCTGTCACTGAACTTCCTGAGTACAACACGGTCCGCACAAAGCTTGAAGCCCTCGAAAAAGCCTATCGCGAAAAAGAGACACAACACTAATATCTATGGACCCAATACCCAAACAACCATCAGATTCACCGACGATAACAATCCTGCTCCTTGCGGGAGGCGCTTTTTGCATCGCGATTGTGCTTGCGGGTATGGCTCTGTTTGTAACACGCGAGAAAAACACTCAGGCAGCCGCCTTCTTTCCCTCAAAACCGCTCCTTGACCCGACCCTCATAACCGCAAAAGCTGCGATTGTCTATGACCCTGTTAATCATCGCGTACTGTTTGAAAAAAACGCGAACACCCCCTTTCCGCTTGCGTCCTTAACCAAGCTCATGACCGCACAAACGGTGCTAAGACTTGAGAAAGACAATAAGGCTGTCTTAATTACCGAGCGGGACCTCGCACCCGAGGGGGACTGGGGACTTCGCCCGGGGGAGGTGTGGAAGCTCCATGACCTGCTCACATTCGGTCTTGTGGCGTCGGCAAACGATGCGATGGCGGCTGCGGCGGCTGCGGTCTCCCCGCGCATTATTGATGAGATGAATGTTACCGCGGGTAATCTCGGTCTCTCCCAAACATATTTTTTGAATCCGACCGGTCTCGACGTTGATCCGGAGACTGCCGGAGCGTACGGCTCGGCATTTGACATGGCGCTTCTTGCAAGCGCATTTTTCGAGGGATATCTCGCATTGTTTGAGACAACCGCGCAAAAGTCCGTTACGATACGATCGGGCACAATAATGCTTCAGGCAACATCAACCGACACACCTATTCTCGACATCCCCGGCCTCATTGGGGCAAAAACAGGCTACACCACCCTTGCAGGCGGAAATCTTGTCGCCATATTTGATATTGAAATAGGGCGGCCGGTGGTTATTGCGGTCCTCGGCTCGACCCGCGATGCCAGGTTCACTGATATACGCATCCTTATTGATGCAGTGCGCAAATCTCTATAAATCATCATGACTACCTTTGATGCAATGCGTATATTTATGCCCGCCCTCTTCGCCTTTCTTTTTGGCGTCGGGTTAACACCGTTCCTCACGCATTTCCTCTACAAATATAAATTCTGGAAGCCCAAAGGCGGGAAGACAGCGCTCGACGGTACGCCGGCCGCAACCTTCAATGAGCTCCACGAAAAAAGGGAGGTAGGGACACCGCGCGCGGGCGGAATACTCGTGTGGGGGAGTGTCATCCTGACTGCAGCAGCATTTAGCCTCCTTGACTACTTTTTCCACGAATCGTTCTACGACTTGGCGTTCATAAGCCGGCAGCAAACATGGCTTCCGCTTGCAGCGCTCATAGCCGGCGCGCTTGTCGGGCTTGTAGATGACCTCTACGAAGTGCGGGGGCACGGAGGGCTACGACTCAGGTGGCGCCTCCTTGTTGTTATTGCGGTTGCGCTCCTGTGCGCATGGTGGTTTTACGACAAGCTCGGAGTTTCGTTCATTTCCTTCCCATACCTTGATGAACCGCTTCAGCTTGGGATCCTGTTTATTCCCTTTTTTGCTATAGTTGCGCTCTCCTTATATGCGGGAAGTATCATTGATGGCATAGACGGTTTATCCGGCGGCATATACGCGAGCATCTTTGCCGCCTATGCAGGCATAGCGTTTTTCCAGAATCAGTTCGATATCGCGGGATTTTGCGCCGCGGTTTTAGGTGGGTTATTGGCATTTTTGTGGTTTAACATTCCACCCGCACGGTTCTATCTTTCTGAAACCGGTACCATGGGGTTGACTCTTGCGCTCACTGTCGTCGTCTTTCTGACCGACGCGCGGGGGGAGGGGAAGGGCCTTGTGGTACTCCCAATAATTGCGTTTCCGCTTGTCATAACCGTCCTCTCCGTGCTTCTTCAAATTACAGGGAAGAAATTATTCGGAAGAAAAATTTTCCGTATCGCACCCCTCCATCATCATTTTGAGGCGATAGGGTGGCCGCCGTACAAAGTGGTAATGCGCTACTGGGTTGTCGCTATCATCTGCGCCATTATCGGGATTTCAATCGCGCTCCTATGAAAAAGCAGATAGACATGCCTTTTCTTCTGGTCGCGTGCGTCATTATTGTCGCCGGACTTTTGGTGTTTACCTCGGCCGCTTTGGGGCTCATGGCGCGCGGAAATGGAGCATCATTTGCCTCCGTTGCCACAACCCAGCTTCTCTTAGGGTTACTCTGCGGCGGGATAGCCTGCTTTATCCTCTCGCGCATTGACTACCACATTTGGAGGCCCTACACGCCGTATTTTTTTGCCGCGGCAGTTGGACTGACGCTCCTTACATTTACACCGCTCGGTCTTTCACTTAAGGGGGCCTCGCGCTGGGTTGAAATAATGGGATTCTCTTTCCAGCCTGCGGAAATTCTTAAATTTGCGACGGTGGCCTTCCTTGCCGCTTTTTATGGAGCACGGATGCGCACGGTTAATACATGGCGCGGGGGGGTGCTGCCGCTCCTCCTTATCGCGGGTAGTGCCACGGTTTTGGTGCTCATGCAGCCGGATACCGCAAGCGCCATGATGATAGCGGCGGGAGCGGTCGGAGTGCTATTTGCCGCGGGGGGCAAATTTTGGCACATGGCCACTCTTGGCGTAATCGCCGTCGGAGCTGTTGGTATTATGGCGCTGTCTTACACACACGTTGCAGAGCGCATTCAAACATTCGTTAATCAAAGCGGAGACCCGCAGGGTGCGGGGTGGCAAATACAACAATCGCTCATTGCGGTCGGGTCAGGGGAACTTTTTGGAAAGGGGTTCGGTCAGAGCGTGCAAAAATTTTCGTACCTGCCGGAGCCGATAGGCGATTCGATATTCGCCGTCGTCGGCGAGGAGTTCGGCTTTATCGGGAGTGTCGCGCTTGTCGCGGCATTTATCGCGTTCGGGCTTTTGGCCCTGCGCATCGCGTCGCGCGCGCCCGACCCCTTTGGCGGGCTTTTGGTTGTCGGGCTCACGGTCTTAATTGTCGGGCAGTCGTTTTTTAATATTGCATCAAGTCTGGGGTTGGTACCGCTTGTCGGGGTGCCTTTGATATTTATCTCTCACGGCGGCACCGCCCTCGCGATAGCCTTAGCCGAAGTCGGGGTAATACTGAGTGTATCAAGACGCATGAAGCACAAATAGAAAATCGCCCGACGAAACGCGGGGTCGAGGGGCGACCTTCCGTTTCAATCGGGCGAAGCGATTACCCGCTGCGCACATTTTTGAGAACCTTTCTGCCGACGATGACGAGGAGGAGAACAACGGCAATCAGGATCACCGCATCCATTTTCCATCCTTCGGGAATTACGTTCGTGTAGGCAAACCCGACCGCCGTAAGAACTGCGGCACCTGCGATAAGGCGCCATGGCGGTGCTGGGCGATCCCGAGGAGGAGGCTGCAGCTCCTCACGGTAAGCCCGTCTCACCTTTGCCCCAAAACGTGCCAGATTTCTGTCGATGTGCGGCATTTCTGCCCCCTTTGTTTATCCTTTCTCTATTATATCATACTTAATATGCTTTTGTCAAGTGGAGATACACTATTCCTGAAATAGCCTTATTTCTGTTACACTTTTTGTGTAATGAAGATTTTGTTTACCGGAGGGGTCACGGGAGGCCATTTTTACCCCATCATCGCGGTCGCAGAGGCGATAGACGACCTGACACGCGAGAGGAAGCTCCTTGAGCCGAAGCTCTACTTCATGGCGCCGGAGCCGTACGACCGAGAAATGCTTCTTGCCAACAACATCACCTTTATCCAAACACCGGCGGGGAAGACGCGCCGTTACTTCTCTATCCTTAATTTTTTTGACCTGTTTAAAACAGGGTGGGGGGTTATACGTGCAATAATAAAAATTTTCTTTCTCTACCCCGACGTCGTATTCGGCAAAGGAGGTTACGGGAGCTTCCCGACGCTCCTTGCGGCACGGCTCTTCCGCATCCCCGTTATTATCCACGAGTCGGACGCGGTACCGGGCAGGGTCTCACGCTGGGCGGGAAAGTTTGCGCGCAAAATCGCGGTCTCGTACCCCGACGCCGCAAAATTTTTCCCCGAAGGCAAGGTCGCGCATACGGGAAATCCGGTGCGGAAGTCTATTCTCCTTCCTGCGCGCGAGGGGATGTACGAGTTTTTGAAACTTGAGCACGATGTGCCGGTTATTTTTATCACCGGCGGCTCGCAGGGCGCACAGGTCATCAACGACAGTATTTTGACCGCGCTTCCGCAGCTCGTTGAGAAATATCAGATCATCCATCAGACAGGCGTCGAAAACTTTGAAGAGGTGTCGGGACGGGCAAAAGTCGCGCTCGCGGCCTCGCTCCATCCAGACCGGTACAAACCGTTTGCCTATTTAAACGATTTGGCACTCCGCATGAGCGCGGGAGCCGCAAAGGTTGTCGTCTCGCGCGCAGGCTCGACGATATTTGAAATAGCTGCGTGGGGCCTGCCCTCGATAATCATTCCGATACCCGAGTCGGTATCGCATGACCAGACTAAAAACGCATTTGCCTACGCGCGCTCGGGGGCAGCGGTCGTAATAGAGCAAAATAACCTGACTCCACGGGTCCTTATTTCCGAGATTGACCGGATCCTCGAAAAACCCGAACTTGCACGAAGCATGTCGGAGGCGGCGAGGAGCTTCGCGCGCGTTGACTCGGCCAAACTCATCGCGAACGCACTTATAGATATCACTCTTTCCCATGAAGCCTGAAAAGGTCGTTACACGATTTGCCCCCTCTCCTACAGGGCATCTCAACATTGGAGGGGTACGGGCCGGTATTTTTGCCTATCTGTTTGCACGGCATAACGATGGCAAATTCATTCTGCGCATCGAAGACACTGACCGCGAGCGTTCGAAAAAAGAGTTCGAGGAAAGTATTCTTGATTCTTTGAGCTGGCTCGGGCTTGAATACGATGCCCTGTATCGTCAAAGCGAACTAGCAGCACGCCATGAAGAGCTGCTTCGGAAACTTGTAGACGAAGGCAAAGCGTATGTGTCAAAAGAAGAGCCGAAAGAAGAAGGGGACCGCAGTGAAGTGATACGGTTCAGGAATCCCAATAAAAAGATCTCATTCTTTGACGATGTTCGCGGACAGATAGAGTTCGACACAACAGAACTCAAGGATTTTGTCATTGCAAAGAGCTTCAGTGAGCCCGTGTTTCATTTTGCGGTAGTTGCAGACGATTGGGATGAAGGCGTTACACACATTTTACGGGGAGAGGATCATATCTCTAACACCCCGCGACAAATACTGATCTGGGAGGCACTGGGAGCTCGAGTACCTCATTATGCCCACCTGCCTCTTATCACCGGCGACGACCGCGGCAAGCTCTCGAAGCGTAAGGGGGCCAAATCGCTTATTGAGTACCGGGAAACGGGCTTTCTGCCGGAAGCGATCTTGAACTACGATGCGTTTCTTGGTTGGCACCCGGGAGGGGAGAAGGAGGTCTTTTCAAAAGAGGAACTTATCGAAGAGTTTACTCTTGATCGGGTGCAAAAAAGCGCAGCAATGTTTAATGAAGAAAAATTACTCTGGTTCAATGCAGAGCACATCAAACGGCTCTCGGACGAAGAGTTCGAAACGAGATTGAGAGAATTTACAAAACAGGACTTCAAAAAGGAACTTGCACCACTTATAAAAGAGCGTGCGCAGACACTGAGAGAGGCTGAGGAGCTCTTAAAGGAATACGACTTTCTCAATACTGTCTCCTATGACAAGAAACTGCTGCTTAAAGGTGCGAAAGCCGAGGAAGGGGAGGTGGCGGGACACTTGAAAAAAGTAATTGAAATCGTAGAAACAATACAAAATGAAGCCTTCACCCCCCAGAGCATCAAGGAAGCGATTTTCCCCTATGCGACTGCATCGGGGAGGAGTGCCGTGCTCTGGCCCATGCGCGTAGCGCTTTCGGGCAGCGAAAAATCTCCAGATCCCTTTATCTTGGCGGGTCTTTTAGACAAAGAAAAGACGCTAGAGCGTTTAAAAACGGCTCTATTGATGTTAAAATAGGGGAATGCGGCGTTTTTTAGCCTGTGTTGTATTTTGCCTTTTCATATTTCTTCTTATTAAAGTAGAAATTCCCGCGCAGGCGCAGACTACAAGTGAACTTCAGGCCCAGATAGACACGAGCAATAAAGAGATCGAGAAGCTTCGCGCCGAGATCGCCGAGCTCCAGAAACAGTTGACCACGACGGCAAAAGAACGTCAGACGCTCCAAAATGCCATAAATGAGCTCAATTTAAGCATTCAGAAACTACAGAAGAATATCTCGCTGACACAGGCGCAAATAGACAAGAAAGACCTTGAAATCGGAGACCTTTCTCTTTCTATCGACGAGACGACGAACAAGATAACGCGCTCGGAGAAGGGTATCGCGACAACATTACGCGAACTGCAGGCGCAGGACGACAAGCCGCTCGCGCTCGTGCTTTTTGCCGAAGCGACCCTTTCATCGTTCTTTGACGAATCAGTGGTGCTTGAAACACTCCGGAGTGAATTGGGGAACCAGATCGATGATCTCGCCCATTTAAGAGAAGACCTGAAGGGTGACAAAACCATGGCAGAAGGGAAGCGCAAGGAGCTTAGTTCCTTGAGCGAGCGCCTGGGGCAAGAGAAGCAGGGTCTCGGCGCTGCAAAAGAAACACAAAATAAACTCCTGCAGGAAACAAAAAGCAAGGAAGCAACGTATCAAAGCAAAATAGCGGAAAAGCAGGCCCTTCAGGCAAAATTCGAACAGGATCTTTCAAACTATGAGGCCCAGCTCAATCTCATCGTCAATCCGGGGTCGTTCGCCGCGGCAAAAGCCGGCATACTTCGCTGGCCGGTTGACCAGCCGTTCGTAACGCAATACTTCGGCAATACGGCATTCGCGACACAAAATCCGCAGGTGTACGGAGGGAGGGGACACAACGCAATAGACCTGCGCGCGAGCGCGGGGACGCTCATACGGGCGGCGCTCGGAGGTACCGTGAGAGGCACGGGGAACACTGATCTTACGTGTACAGGTGCCTCATACGGCAAATGGGTGTTCATAGACCATCCAAACGGGCTGTCAACCCTCTACGCGCATCTCTCGAGCATCAGTGTTACGGATGGCGGCAAAGTGGAAGCGGGGCAGGTGATAGGATACTCGGGGCAGACCGGCTACGCGACCGGCCCGCACCTCCACTTTGGCGTGTATGCGAGTAGTGGCGCCAAGATCGCATCGTTCCCGAGCAAGAGCTGTGTCGGGAAGACCTACACCATGCCGGTTGCGGACCCTTCGGCATATCTGAATCCACTTTCGTATTTGCCGACACTTTAGAATGCTATCAACACCCACCCCTTGAGGGTCGGGGTGAAAGCTTCATACTTATATATAAGCGGCAGGGTCGAGTCGCAAACACCTTATTACCTTTGACCTTTTCTCATACTTCAAAATGAAAACAGTTAACATGGTTGCCTGGGTTCTCGTCATGGTTGGAGCACTCAACTGGGGCTTAGTCGGCCTCGGTGCGTTTATGGGTTCCAACTGGAACGTAGTCAACATGCTCCTCGGAAGCTGGCCGTCGGTTGAGTGGCTCGTCTACGTGCTTGTCGGAGCCTCGGCCGTTTGGATGCTTGTCATGAAGGGCAAGTCAGGAAACATGATGTAGGGTAGGATCGCGATTCTATATATAGACTTGCAAAACTCTCCGCGCTTGCCGCGGAGAGTTTTGCTTTATAGGAGAATGGTATATTATGTCACTAATGCAAAAAGCCGTATCTGTACACTCCCTGCGCAAGGTATATCAAACCGGCACAGTGGCTCTCAGTCACATCGACCTCGATATAGAAGCGGGGGACTTTTTTGCGCTCCTCGGGCCGAACGGGGCGGGGAAGACCACCCTTATTGGCATCCTCTCGGGGCTCGTGGTCAAAAGCGCCGGCAGTGCGCATATCTTCGGCCACGACATTGAGACCGATGCATCGCGTGCCAAAACGTACATTGGCCTTGTGCCACAGGAGTTCAACTTCAACATTTTCGAAAAGGTTATAGACATTGTTGTAGACCAGGCCGGGTACTACGGTATTCCGCGCAAAGACGCCTTGCGTGATGCGGAGCCCCTCCTCAAAGACCTCGGGCTCTGGGAAAAGCGCGCAGAACCCTCTCAAAAGCTCTCAGGGGGCATGAAGCGCCGCCTCATGATAGCCCGTGCGCTCATCCACAAACCAAAGCTCCTCATATTGGACGAGCCGACCGCGGGTGTTGATGTCGAGCTGCGCCGGCACATGTGGACATTCCTCCGCAAGATGAACGCGGAAGGTACGACCATAATACTCACGACCCATTATCTCGAGGAGGCAGAGCAGCTCTGCCGCACGGTCGCAATTATCAACAAGGGCGAAATACTCGTGCATGAGCCTATGGAGACCCTGCTTAAGCGCAACGGCGAGGAGAAACTGGAGGATATATACCTTGACCTCATCGGTGTCGAAAAAGAAGAAGAGGAAAAACAAACTGCATAATATGACACCGCAAAAAATTTGGACATCGTATTACACCATGATGCGCAGGGAATTTGTGCGCATCATCCGCATATGGTCGCAGACGCTCCTGCCGCCGGTCGTGACAACCTCGCTCTACTTTATCGTCTTCGGTACCTTCATTGGCTCCCAATTGGCGCCGATACATGGTTTTTCCTACATTCAGTTCATTGTACCGGGCCTCATCATGATGGCGGTCATTACATCCTCCTACAGTAATGTTGTATCAACATTCTACTTCGCCAAGTGGGTCCGTAATCTTGATGAGATACTTGTCTCTCCCACACCGGACTGGGTGGTGATACTGGGGTTCATAAGCGGGGGAGTCTTACGCGGGCTCTTGGTCGGTGTATTGGTGCTTTTGGTGTCCCTCTTCTTCACCCAATTGGTGATAGCTAACTTTTTTGTACTCTTGGCCGCGCTTATACTGACCTCGGTATTATTTTCGTTCGGGGGACTCCTGAACGGCATTTATGCCAAAGGCTTCGACGGCATCAGTATTGTACCGACATTCGTTTTAACCCCACTGACCTACCTCGGCGGCATTTTCTACTCTATAGATCAGTTTCCGCAATTTTGGCAAAACGTCTCGATGGCCAATCCGATACTCTATATGGTCAACGCCTTTCGCTACGGATTTCTCGGAGTATCCGATGTGCCGCTCTGGATATGCTTTAGCGTCCTTATTGGATTTACCCTCGCATTTATAATCGTTTCCCTTTTCTTGTTC
>CAZRJD010000010.1:0-21078 GCA_964600495.1 uncultured Candidatus Saccharibacteria bacterium | reverse complement strand
TGCTTGCATGGTACGACAACGAAATGGGGTACGCCCATACCCTGCTGCGGCACGTTAAAGAAGCCGGAAAGCATATATAAAGAAGAATGAAAGTCTATTTAGCATCCGACCACGCTGGTTACGAACTTAAAGAAGCGCTCGCCGTATTTCTAAACGAACGGGGTGTCACGGTGGAAGACATGGGCCCAAAAATATTTGACCCTGCAGATGATTATCCGGATTATCTGATGCCGCTTGGTGCAAAAGTAGCGGGGGACAAGGGTTCTTTTGGTATTGGCATCGGGGCGTCTGGACAAGCCGAGGCAATGGCCGCAAACAGGGTTAAGGGCGTCCGCGCAGCGGTATATTACGGCAGGGCTGCACATGCACAAATCGATATTGCAGGTAAAGAACTCGATATGCTCGCTTCAACACGCGACCATAACAACGCAAATGTGCTTTCACTCGGTGCGCGATTTCTTTCCCAGGAAGAGGCTAAAGAAGCAGTGTGGCTATGGCTCTCAACACCGTTTAGCAACGATGAGCGTCATGTGCGCCGAATAGCCAAGCTTGACCGCTAACGTGATTAAAGTAATCCCCGCCATACTCCCCAGCTCGTATAAAGAACTTGAGGATACACTCGAACGGTTTCGGGGTGTTGTAACTTCTGTGCAGATTGATGTTGTAGACGGACACTTTGCCCCTAATAAAACATGGCCCTATACAAAAGAAGGTGAGATTGAGTTTGAAAAGATAGTCAATCAGGAAAACGGCATGCCATTCTGGCAGGAATTCGACTTCGAGTTCGACTGTATGGTTAGCGATGCGCTGCGTGAGGTCCCGCGATTTTTGCAAGCCGGTGCGACCCGCCTCGTCGTCCACACAAAAAGCACCGGTGCGCGCGAAGCCATGGCGCTGATCCAGCATCTGCGCGGCGACGGCAGAGGTTTTATTTCCCTTGGTGTCGGGCTCGCAGCACACGACTCTCCCGATGCTCTCCGTCCGTTTGACGGTCTGTATGACTTTGTACAGGTGATGGGGATTGAGAAGGTAGGATTTCAGAGTCAACCATTTGATACACGAGCACTCGCTCTTATTTTACAGTTGCGCGCGGCACATCCGGAACTCCAGATCAGTATTGACGGTGGCGTCCGGATGGAAAATATACAAGCGCTGGTTGAAGCGGGTGCAACTCGCCTTGTCGTCGGTTCACTTATCCTATCGCAGAGTGATGTAAAGCAGGCGATACATGAGATAATTGCTGCAGCCAACCATACTAGGGCGGGCTAAAAGATGTTTGAAGAGAAAGTACATGAAATAGAGGAAAAAGCGCGAGCCATACGGGAGACGATTATTGAAATGCTCGTAGCAAGCGGGAGCGGCCATACGGCGGGTCCTTTGGGCATGGCGGATATTTTCGCCGCGTTCTACTTTTATATCCTGAATCATGATCCAAAGAACCCCGCATGGGAGGAACGCGACCGGCTGATTTTGAGCAATGGTCACATTACGCCTGTCCGCTACGCCGCAATGGCACATGCAGGATACTTTCCTGTTGAGGAGTGTCTGACGCTGCGCAAATTCGGGAGCCGCCTCCAAGGGCACCCCGAGCGTGAGCGGCTCCCCGGCATTGAGACGACCTCGGGGCCTTTGGGGAGTGGCCTCGGGCAGGCCTCCGGCTATGCATATGGCGCGCGCATGGATAAAAGGAAATTTCATGTCTATTGTCTTATGTCCGACGGCGAGCAGGACGCGGGCAACACGTGGGAGTCGGCAATGTTTGCGGGCAACAATAAACTTGCAAACCTCACTGCGGTTATCGACCGCAACAATATCCAGATAAACGGCATGACCGAGAATGTCATGCCGCTTGAAAATCTGAAGGCTAAGTACGAAGCGTTTAATTGGCACGTTATAGAGGTCGACGGCCACAATGTGCGGCAATTTGTGGATGCGATAGAGCAGGCGAAGGCGATCTATGAAAAACCGACGGTCATCATCGCGCACACCATCCCCGGCAAAGGGGTTAAGGAAATAGAGTTCGACTACCACTGGCACGGCAAACCGCCGACCAAAGAGGAGGCAAAGCGGTTTTTGCACGAACTGCGCACCTACAAGGGAAAGATAAGAAGTGAGCATGAATAAGTAAAAAATTATGATATATCATAATTCAAAACCCGCACCGACTATATTTGAAAAGCCCGACATGGCCAATACGCGCGACGGGTTTGGGAAAGCACTCCTTGAGCTCGGTCTGACGAACAAAGAAGTTGTCGTTGTATGTGCCGACTTGGCGGAGAGTACACGCATGCTCGGGTTCAAGGAAAAATTTCCTGATCGCTATATCGAAGCGGGCGTTGCCGAGCAGAATATGGCAACACTTTCAGCAGGCCTCGCTAACTACGGCAAAATTCCGTTCATGGCTTCCTACGCAACGTTCAGCCCGGGGCGCAATAACGAGCAGATCCGCACGACAATTTCCTTAAATAATCTGCCGGTCAAAATTGTGGGCTCCCATGCGGGAGTATCGGTCGGCCCCGATGGCGCTACGCACCAAGCGCTTGAGGATATTGCCCTTATGCGCGTTCAACCTAACATGACCGTCCTCTCGCCCTGCGATATGGAGGAAGCTCGCAAAGCGACCCTTGCCGCGGCGACGCATGAAGGGCCGATCTATTTACGCCTCGCGCGGGAAAAGACTCCCGTCATGACAACTGCTGATACACCTTTTGAAATTGGAAAAGCGAATATCATGTGGAAAGGCAAGAAGCCGGAGGTGGCGATTTTTGCGACAGGGCCGCTCCTCTATAACGCGCTCCTCGCCGCGAAGGAGCTCGAAAAAACTCTTGACGTAGTGGTAGTAAATGTGCACACCATCAAACCGCTCGACAAAGCCACTATTGTAAAAGTTGCAAAAAATGCGGGAAGAGTCGTTACGGTCGAGGAACATCAGGTTGCGGGGGGCATGGGGAGCGCCGTCGCAGAGCTCCTCGCGAAAGAATGTCCGGTACCGATTGAGTTTGTGGGTGTCGAGGACCGCTTTGGCCAGTCAGGAGACCCCAAGGAACTCATAGAGTATTACGGCATGGGGGTCCGTTCAATTGTGGAGAAGATAAAAAAAGTTCGCAGACGACGGGTGTAATATAAAAGTATGTTTGATCCTATCCGCGGCAGTATCTGGAAGGCGAACGTCAACTTTTTTATAGGCTCGCTGTTTCTCGGGAGTTTTGCCCTGTGGGCGGCCATTGTGATAATCCAGACTGCATGGGGGACAAACCCTATAGCGAAAGCGTTCGCGGCCACTATCTACGCCGAGACACATCTTCCGGATTAAATTTTTTCTATTTCAAACGGGGCGGGGGGATTCGACAGATTTTTTTCGAGCTCTTCGCGCGTGAGAAGGCCTTTTTGCGCGCCGATTTTCTGAAGGACCGCCGAGGCGTTTGTGGCACCCCACTGAATCGCTTCCGACAAAGTCTTGCCGAGGCTGAGCGCAACGACAGTGGTTGACGCAAAGGCATCGCCGGCGCCCGTTATTTCATACGGCGGCCGCGGGTCAGGGTAGCGCGGCGTGTGGATCATTTCGCCCGCCTCGTCTATCGCATAGGCACCCCGCGTATCGTCGGTTATGACAACAATTTTCGGGCCGGTTTCTTTAATTTTTTGAAGTAATGTCTTAATGTCCGTACCGCCCTCCAATTTCAGTATCCGCTCGGCCTCCTCTTTGTTGCAGAAAAATATTTCAGTTCGTTTGTACAGGTCTTCAAAATCTGTCAAATGATTATCCAACCAGTCTTGGTCCTTACTAAATTTAATTTGATAGGTCCCGGGTTGGAACGCGAGTTTGGTGTCTGGCCAACTCTTCAGTCTCTCGTCCCATGCTTTATGGTAGGGAAGGGAATTTTCGCCGAGCGAAGAGAGATACAGCCAGCGCGGGGCCTCAGCAAGTACGGGTACCTGATACTCGAACGTCTCGTGATTGATCAAGATAGTGCGATTGTCCTCATACCAAAGCACAAAGTGATAGTTAGTGCGCTTTCCCTGTACCTTTTCTATAAGCGAGACATCAATACCCTGGTCACGGAGGGCAGTAATGCACTTCTCGCCATTTTCATTCAGTCCGACATACCCGCGAACTGCAGATTTGAGACCGAGCTTGCTCGCCGCGACTGCGGCGTTGAGTGCATTTCCAACCCCCGGCACCTCGGTTGCCGACTCGTAGGGTATTTTGTCGCCCCAGCGCATGCATATCTCGCATTCCGCGTCGTTGATATTGCAGTGCACGCGTGCGTCCTTGAGCCGGATAAAGTTGTCTACAACCGGGTCGCCCACGGCGAGAAAATCCATACGGAAATTATACCCTAGATAAAGAAAAAGGCCGTCCCGTTTGACGGGGCGGCCCTGCATATTTGGAAAGCTATCCGTGCCGGCTCAGCTGGCAGGATGTTCGCAGATGGCAAAATCCTGACTGGTGAGTCCGTAGGTCTCCGGATGCTCGCGCATCTTGGTACACGCGTTCCAACTTGGGGGCTTGATTTTTGCCTGCTCCCACAGGCATGTGCAACCGCCGTATTCCACCACCAGCATTTCCTCGGCTGGATCGCGCCGGTCAAAAGTTGACGTATCGCTCGGAGGAGGTGGCGGCGGTGGCGGAGGTGGCGGCGGTGGCGGAGGCTGACAACGGTCGTCTACAATGTCAGCGGTAGATATCTCTCCGTGCCGCTCGCCCGCATACGCAGGTGCGGTGGCTAGAACAAAAGCGACGGACGCGCTAAGAAACAACGATGGTGTCCTATGCATGGCAGTCTCCAGTTCGGTTCGTGTCTCTTTCCAGTCAAGACGCTTTTACAATACCCCCACTCCGTTTTCATTATAACACTGGTATAATGGCCTTTATATGAAGTCACTGCGGGAGACAATTGAGGATTTTAAAACAGGGGGGAAAGCGCTCGGGCATTTTAATTTTTCAGACAGTAACCAGCTTAAAGCGATTGCCGAGGCGGCAAGAGAGACCGGCTTGCCGGCAATCGCAGGCCTTTCCGAAGGCGAGCGGGAATACTTTCCTTTAAGCCACGCGCGGGCGCTTATCGATGTATACCAATCGCAGGGTGTAGCGCTTTACCTCAATGCGGACCATACCTATAGTGTCGAAAAGGTGCAGCGTGCGATAGCGGCGGGGGTGGACTCGGTTGTTGTAGACGGCGCGCAACTGCCGTTTGAGGAAAATATGCACATGCTCACCACGTGCGTTAAATATGCTCGGGCCTCCGGCCGCGATGTACTTATGGAGGGGGAGCTCGGCTATATCGGCACGTCGTCCAAAGTAATGGACGCGTTGCCCGAGGGTGCGGCGGCGACAGAAGAAATGATGACGAAGCCGGAGGATCTCAAAAAATTGGTTGAAGAGAGCGGGGCGGACTTGGTAGCGCCTGCTATCGGCAACATCCACGGCATTGTAAAAACAGGCCAGCCGAAACTTTCTATCGCGCGCATCAAAGAGCTCGCAAGTGCGGCAGGGGTGCCGCTCGTGCTCCACGGCGGCTCGGGCTCGCCTGACCTAGAATTCAAGGAGGCGATAAAAGCGGGGATCGTGATAATTCACATTAATACCGACCTGCGGGTGCTGTACCGTGACGCGCTCAGTAGCTCGCTCAGTAGCAACAATGAAACCACCCCCTATAAATTCCTGACTCCCGCAGTCCTAAAAATGCAGCAGTATATTACAGCCAAAATGAAGCTCTTTGCCCAGTAGCAGAAGAAGACTTCTTCACTGGACTCACCCAGCAGTGAGCTTCGCTCTACTGCTTGGGATCGCTGGGCAGTACATTATTAAAGGGCGACCGCTTTCGCTAGTCGCCCCCTGAAGCTTTTTGGGATAAGCTCCTAACCCGTTTTTGCTGCGTCCGCTTGGAACTCCTCGTAGGCCTCCATGAACTTCTCGACCTGGATGATCAGCAGCATGTTGTGCTCCGCCGCCGCTCCGGCGATGAGAATGCCTTCGTCGCTGAAGATCTTCGAGATTTCGAGGACTGCTTCAACCATGTTGGAGATAATGACTCCATCGCCACTGTCTTTCTGGATGAACCCGTCAGCGATGAACTGTCGGTAAATAACGCTAACAGGCTGGGTGCCTTTGGGAAGGTCTTTCAACTTCCTCGCAACCGCGAAGATGTACCCGAGCACCTGACTACTTTTCGCCTTCATTGTGCCCTCCTGGCCAGAATCGGCCTATTTCAATGCATTCCTCTTAATTATACACCCTACTAGCCTATTTGTCAAGTAGGTATTGCAAAATCGCAAAAAAGCCTTTATAGTAGGCCTCTCAATGGAATTAGCGGTAGAAAAGCGCGATACGACAAAAAAGCCCCGTTCGCTCCGTGCGAAGGGGATTTTGCCGGCCGTTGTCTATGGCCGGAGCGAAGAGTCAACGCCGATTGCGGTTAACACAAAGGAGTTTGAAAAAGTCTTCCATAAGGCGGGCGAGTCTACTGTCATAACCCTCAAGGGGTTAGGAGTGGACAAAGACGCGCTTATCCACGAGGTTACAACCCACGCGGTTTCGGGCGCCATCCTCCATGCCGATTTTTATGCAATACAGAAAGGCCAGACGGTTACCGTCTCGGTGCCGTTTGAGTTTGAGGGCGAGTCTCCGGCAGTTAAAGAGCTTGGCGGCATTTTGGTCAAGGTTATGCACGAGATAGAAATCGAGTGTGAGCCGAAGGATCTCCCGCACTCGCTTAAAGTTGATATTTCAAAACTTGTTACTCTTGAAGACCAAGTAAAAGTGAAAGACTTGGCCATTCCCCCAAGTGCAAAGATATCGGTTGACCTCGACGAGGTTGTCGCGATGATAGACGTCGCCAAAGAAGAGCCGGTTGAGGAGGTTGCTGCAGACCTCTCGGCAATTGAGATCTCCGAAGACCGCGGCAAGAAAGAGGAAGATGGCGAAGGTGGTGCCGAAGGAGCCACTCCAGCCGAAGCGCCAAAAGCCGCCGTAAAAGAAAAGAAAGAGTAAAACCGAGGTCCGACCTCGGTTTGTTGGTAATGAAGACAAAACTCGCTCAAAAACCCTTAGTACGTGGGTGGATGTCGCCAGCAAGTAAGAAATTTCGGAAAGACTTCCCGAAATTTGTTGAAAAGCTACCCAAGTACAGTTTTTTAGACCAAAAGTCATTTAAAATTGACGGTTATTTTGTCGGGCAGAATATAGGCTCGATAGTTCTAAGAATTAGAGATAAAAAGGGCGTATATGTTGTTAAATCAGTATCCGACTCTAAAGAACTAGTAACGGAGGTTGCTTTTTTGCGAGAGTGGAAAAGAGTTGGAGCAAATACAGTGAAAGTCTTGGATTTGGTAACTCCCAAGAAAGACTTTCCTGTAACTGTAGCAATATTAGAGTACATCTCAACACGGACTACAGAAGAGGAGTTGCTGAAAAAGCAGAGCAAGATGGCAGCTACGTATAAAAGACTCGGCCAAAGTTTAACTCTTTTACACAAAGCAAAAGGCAAAGGATTCGGAAGAGTTATGAGTGTGAAAGGGTTTAAGGGAGAGTATCCAACGTATGGAAAAGAAAGAATGTCTTTTCTTAATCTTAAGCGACAGAAGAATCTCCTGAAACATAAACTGGTTGAGAAAAAAGATTTACAGTTAATTCCGCGAGCAATTGAAATCGTAGAAAAGGATATTCGCCGTGGTACAAAACCCACCCTTAATCACAACGATGCTGGGTTATTTAACACATTTGGACTCAGCTCTCTTAAGTTTTTTGATCCTAATCCGAAAGTTTCACACCCTTTGGAGGATTTGGCTGTTGCTCTCATCTGGGCCACTTTTGAAAAGAACAGTAAGCAAATGAGAGAAGCACTGGTGCGTGGCTATAAATCAAAACAAAAGTATGACGAACAAGTTCTTCAGGCGTGTCTATTTTTAAAGCTACTTCAGAAATGGGAGTGGTGGATGATACGAGGCAAGAGCGAAAAGTACGCCTTCACCTGGGTCAAAAGGACAAAAGGGCTTTTCGTAACTGCTAAAAAACAGCTCGAAAAAGCGTAGAAAAGATAAAGACTAAACGGCTCACACCCCCGTCTGAGCCGTTATACGGAGGACGGTCCTCCGTATAGAGCTAATCGCTAAAATGCGGGAGCAATTGGGGGTTAGCCAATAGCTGAAAAGTGTTGTAAAGTCCTGCCTAGTGAGCACACAGCAGCCCATGACGGGCAACTCTCACAAGGAAAAATTTGGAGGCAGCGATGTCGAGATATAAAGCAGCCGCCCTTGCGGGCATGATGAGCATGCCACTCGGAGAAGTCCCGGGCCTTTCGCCGAAGTTTGCGGCTCTGTTGAAGAAAGCCGGCGCACGCACAACCGGACAAGGGATCGATTTCTTGTTGCAGCAGATGCGGGGCCTGCGCAAGATAAAAGGCATTGGCTCCTCGGTCCATGTGAAAATTCTGGGGGAGTTGGAGGCGTTTCTGGGCGCGTGGCCTGTTGGAGGCGATTCCTATGACGTTGTCGCCGAGGTATCCTTCGACTATGGCCTCGCCGAGGGCGCAACTGCGATGGAGGAGAAGTATCTCAGGCAGTTCCTCAAGTTCAGGACCTCTGAGCAACTCACAGTCGAGAGGCTGAAAGATCGGACGCTCGAGGCATTTGAACGCGGTAACGCCTACGTTGCCACCACCGTCGTCTTCGAGTACGAAATCCCATACCTTGGACTGGCCGAGGGTGTTGTCAAATTGATCTTTTCTGCCAAGGATGCAGGGAAGCTGACACGGTCCTGGAACCCGGCGCTACGTGAGGACGTGAAGGGCAACTGCATCCTCAAGCTCGACAGCGTGACACCTCGCGAGTGCGATTTCACACTCAACTTCGCGACTCACAGCGGCACGCTTTTGGTAAAGCCACCAAGTAGAGAGGCGCAAGAGCGTTTCGAGAGGGTCGTCGTCGGCAAGATTCTCGACGAACTATAAGACGCTGCCAGTTCTTGATGTTCAAAGGCGGCCGTCGCAAGACGACCGTTTTTTCTTTTATACAAACGGCTCACACGAGGGTATGAGCCGTTCTTTTTTGTAACTCAAACGCATACAGCCCGTCTGCTATACTATAGAAAGTGTATGAAGACAGGGCTTGTTAGAATTGCGGTGGTTTTTTTCCTTGGTATCGGGTTTATTGCCGGAGATTATTTTGTTTTTACCTCCACACCCTCCGCCTTCGCCCAAGCGCTCTCGCCGGAGGAAAAGGCAAAGCTTGAGGCTGAACTCGACCAGCTCCAAAAAGAAATAGCCGAGTGGCAGAAGGTTCTCGACGAGACAAAGGTCAAGAAGAATACGCTTCAGGGCGATGTCAGCATTTTGAACGCTCAGATCAAAAAAGCCGAGACGGAGATTAAGCAACGCAATACCAGCATTACTAAACTTGTAGGCGAAATTAGCGAAAAAACAAAACGCATCGCCACTCTTGAAGCGAGGTTAGAAGATGGTCGTATCTCCCTTGCGCAACTCATTCGCGAAAAGCACGAGATAGAAACGACGCCGCTCGCATTAATGATGTTGACCTCGCAGGACCTTTCGGAGTTTTTTGCCGCGGCTGACGCAATTGATGTCATAAACCGCGACCTGCAGGATCGTTTTGACGAGTTGCGTGGGGTTCGCACCGAAACCGAGAAGGAAAAAAAGGTCCTAAACGAAAAAAAGAATGCGGAACTTGATGCAAAATTCGAAGTTGAGGTCAAGCGCGAACAGGTCAAACGGGACGAAACGCAGAAAAAAGAACTTCTTTCCATAGCCGCCAAGGACGAGGCGACCTACGGTCAGGTGTTGGCGGATAGGCAGGCAAAAGCGGCAGTGATACGCGCGCGCCTCTTCCCCCTGCGCGATACCGAGGGTATCCAGTTCGGCGACGCTGTTGAGTACGCAAAGCAGGCATCGGCGAAGACCGGCGTCCGGCCCGCAGTGATTCTGGCGATTCTTTCGCAGGAGTCCGCGCTCGGAACGTATGTGGGGAACTGTCTCGTCACTAACCTTACAACTGGCGACGGGAAGGGAAAAAATACCGGTACACCCATTGCGGGTATCATGAAGGTGCCGCGCGATACGGTGCCGTTTGAGCGCATTACAAAAGCTCTCGGGAAGGACTGGTCAGCAACGCCGGTTTCTTGTCCGCAACCGGGCGGCTACGGTGGCGCGATGGGTCCGACACAGTTCATCCCTTCAACATGGGAACTATTTGAACCACGGCTCATGGCAGCGCTTGGGGTACCGGCAACAAACCCATGGAATGCAGGACATGCCATTATGGCAACCGGTCTGTATCTTGCCGACAGGGGAGCGGTAGCGCAAACCTATACGGCAGAACGTAATGCGGCGTGCCGATATTATTCCGGCGGCTCTTGTCCGGGTACTGGTGGTGCTATAGATACATATGGTAATTCTGTAATGGCCAAAGCAACCAAATATCAAACTGACATAGATTTCCTCAAAGACCTTTAATACTTCTGACACAGATTGCATAAGCAAATCTTTTGTGTTACCTTACTCTGCATGAAAACCGACACGCATCCAACATACTTTCCCGAGGCAAAGGTGGTTTGCGCCTGCGGAAATAAGATGACTATGGGCTCGACCAAAGAGAAGATCTCGGTCGAGATCTGCAGCAATTGCCATCCGTTTTACACCGGCAATGACAAGCTTATGGACACGGCGGGTCGTGTAGAGAAATTCAAGGCGCGTAAGGCTGCCGCCTCCACAAAGGCCAAGAAGTCAAAGTAATGACTCTGCCGCTCTGGGCATTTTTGAAGTGCGCTCCGGGCCGCTAGGCCAAGTCTAACCCTTCAAAAATGCCCGAGCGGCTTTATTTGTATGGACCTAAGTAAATATAAAGAGAACCCCAAGACTGTATATCTGGTACAGGCTCTCGAACATATGCAAAATGAGGAAGACCGCGCTGCGCTTATCGCGCAGATGGAGGAAATCCTTAAAGCAGAGGAGGGGACCGAGGAGTTTCCGAACGAGGTCGTGCTTGAGGTGCGCGCGGGGGTGGGCGGCGAGGAAGCCGCGCTTTTTGCCGAGGAGCTTGCCCATATGTATGGTGCGTATGCGGTGCAAAAAGGTTGGAATGTCCGCACACTTTCGGAAGCGAAGTCGGACCTCGGCGGATACAAGGAGGCGACGTTCGAAATACGCGGCAAGGATGTATATAAACGTCTGCGGTTTGAGACCGGCGTACATCGCATCCAGCGTGTCCCCGCGACCGAAAAATCAGGTCGCATCCACACTTCAACCGCATCTGTCGCTATCCTTCCTATCCGCAAGAAGCACAAGATAGAAATAAATCCCGCCGACATAGATATGGAGTTTTCCCGCTCAGGTGGCGCAGGCGGGCAGAATGTCAACAAGGTTGAGACTGCGGTCCGGCTCATCCACCGGCCGACGGGGCTCGATGCGCGAGCGACAAGCGAGCGCAGCCAGGCGGCCAACCGCGAACGGGCGATGTCGGTCCTTATGGCCAAACTTGAAGCGCTCGAGGAGGAAAAATCGAGCGCCAAGTATGCGGCAGAGCGCCAGGACCAGATAGGCACAGCCGACCGGTCAGAAAAGATACGCACCTACAATACGCTACAGGACCGTGTAACCGACCACCGTGTTAAAGAAAACTGGCATAATCTCCCTTCTATATTTGCGGGGAACATCGACCCAATGCTTGACCTGCTCGCCGGCCACTTTGCACCTACGCAATGACCAAGGTCAGAATAATTTCCCTGTGTACGGGTGTTCTTGTGCTTGCAGCTTCGTTTTTTCTGTCATATATACCCATTCTCGGCGTCAAAGCGTCTGATCCTCTCTTTGGTATGGAAGGTAAGAATGCGAAACCGATACGCGTTCTCTTTGTCGGCGATATTATGCTTGATCGCTATGTAGCACACAATACCGCAATACAAGGAAGGGAACCATTTATAAAAGAAATACGGTCGCTCTTTGAAAATAATGATTTCAACGTCGCCAATCTTGAGGGGACAATAACCGACTCTCCCTCAATTGCGCAGGTTGACCATACGATTTTTCGCTTCACGTTCGATAAGACACTTGCAGAGTTTATTCTCAGAGCCCTTTCACTTAATGTCGTGTCTCTTGCAAACAATCACACGCTTGATTTTGGTGTATCGGGCTACGCAAGTACACGCGATTTTCTTACGGAGCGTGATGTGTTGTTCTTCGGTTCCCCGTCAAACAGCGAGAATCTGTCAGTGCAAAAAATTGTCCGTGGCAAGAATATCTGTTTTGTCGGATATGAGGCGTTTATACGACCTGACCCGGTGCCGATCCTTGCAGAGATTCAGACACTTAAACCCTCCTGCTACCGTATCATTGTCTTTGCCCATTGGGGGGAGGAATATAATCCGGATGCCACTGACCTGCAGCGCAATGTGGCACATCAATTTGTTGATTCCGGAGCAGACCTTGTTATTGGCGCACACCCGCATGTAGTTGAGCCGGTCGAGATATATAAAGAGAAGGCAATCTTTTATTCGCTCGGCAATTTTATATTCGACCAGTATTTTTCGCTTGCGACCCGCCGCGGACTTGTCGTCACGGTTGAATTTGGGCGCTCATACACCAATTTCACGCTTACCCCCGTATCAATAGAGCGGGAGGGGATTTCTATCGCAGAGGGTGAAAAAAAGTCTTTTACTATAGGCCGCTAATGGTTGCAAAAGGCTACTTTGCATGCTATTCTCAACCGCGTCTTATATGGAGAAAAACCCAATGGTAGAGAAGCTTTTTGCTGTCGGAGCGCACTTCGGCTATGCACCCTCGCGTAGGCATCCTTCCGTCAAGCCTTTTATATTTGGGGTGAAGGGCGGCAGCGAACTTTTTGATCTTGAGAAAACCGCGCAGTGCCTTGAAAAGGCACTTACGTTTATAAAGGCGCTTGCAGAAGGGCGCAAAACGATACTGTTTGTCGGCGGCAAGGCGGAGGCCAGGGGTGCACTTCTGCGCGTGGCGCAGCGCCTTAACCAGCCGTACGTCGCTTCGCGGTGGATAGGGGGCACACTCACCAACTTTTCCGAAATCCGCAAACGGCTCAATCGCCTTCAAGAGCACACCGATATGAAAGAGAAGGGCGAACTTGCAAAATTTACCAAGAAAGAACGTTTGCTCATTGATCGCGAAATTACGGAGCTTGAAGCAATGTTTGGCGGGCTTAAAGGAGTAACGAAAAATCCTGACGCGCTGTTTGTTATTGACCCCCGCTTTGAGTCTGGTGCAGTTGCGGAAGCCCGCAAGCTTAAAATCCCGCTCATCGCCCTGATGAATTCTGACTGTGACCGGACCGGCATTGAGTACCCTATTCCTGCGAACGATGCATCGCAGGCGAGCATTGAGTTCATTCTTGAAGAGGTCGCAAAAACATACGCAGGCAATCTCGGTCCTGAGCGCCCGGTAGAACCACAAGAACAACCAAAACAATAAAGTATGGCAGTTAGTGCAAAAGCGGTAAAAGAACTCCGTAATAAAACAGGCGTCTCCGTTATGGAGTGCAAGAAAGCACTTGAGGAGGCGGGGGGCGACATGAACAAGGCGCTCAAAGTACTCCGCGAGCGGAGCGCCGATTCCATGCGCAAAAAAGCCGGTCGCGAGCTTGGCGCAGGCACAGTCGCCTCGTATGTGCACAACAACGCACAGGTAGGGGCGATTGTCCTTCTTTTGTGCGAGACCGATTTCGTCTCAAAAAATGAGGAGTTCACGGCGCTTGCGCGCGAGGTCGCCATGCACGCGGCGGCAATGAAGCCGGAAAATATTGAAGAATTACTTCTGCAGCCTTTTATTAAGGATACGAGCAAGACTATCGCCGACCTTATTTCAGGGGCTACGCAGAAATTCGGTGAGCGTATCGAGATAAGCTCCCTCTCGGTGCCGTTTGTGATACGATAGTAGTTCCTCTTTGCCTATGGCATTTGTCTTTTCTATAACGCTCGGCATTTCAATTGTCGGCCTCATACTGATCTTGACGCTGAAGCGCATTGAACTCCGGACCGGACGGGTCCTGTTTCGGGGCCTGCGCCCCGCGATGGGAAATTTTTTGGGTGGGATACTATCGTTCGTTGAACATGTGCTTCCCGCGGCAGGGCGCAGGGTCGGAAGGAACATCGTACATGCAACACAAAGAGGAGTGAAATTTGTTATGCTGCGTGGCGCGCTTGTTTTTGAGAGGACACTTGAGATGCTGCTTCACCGGGTACGGGAAAAGACCCGCCCGCCGCGGGGCAGGACGGAAGTGTCGGGGTTCCTGAAGGAGGTTGCGGAGCATAAACGCTCGCTCCTTGAACAACCGGAAAGCAAGCGTACAATCTTTGACGAGTAAAATAGTGTGCCGTCCTGCAGTTCTGTTTTAAGTTGAATATACTATGTGCCGCCTTAGCTCAGTCGGTAGAGCAACTCTTTTGTAAAGAGAAGGTCCCCAGTTCGAATCTGGGAGGCGGCTCCAAAGATGTTACAGTAATATACAAAATATATGCCACTTAAAAACAAGGTTGTTTTGATTACTGGAGCGAGCCAGGGTTTGGGTAAATGTGTAGCCCTAAAACTCTCTCGCGAAGGAGTGAAACTTGCGCTTATTGCCCGCACAGAGAGTTTACTTAAAGAAGTATGGGATGGAGCCGTCAAGAACGGAGCCGAAGCAGAATATTTTGTTTGTGATATTCGCAAACTCGAACAAATAAAAGAAACTGTAGCTGCTATTAAAGAGAAATGCGGCGCAATCGATGTTTTAATAAACAATGCCGGTGTCTGGACAGAAAACGAGTTAGAAAAAAGTAATCCGGAGCTACGACGTAATGCTCTTGAAACTAACGTATTGGGGCATATTAACTTTACATACGAGATACTGCCCATGATGCAGGAACAGAATATGGGTCATATTCTTAACGTTATTTCAACATCAGGTGCTCAAGACATACCCGCAGGGGATAATTCTGAATGGCGGGTATATGGCGCGAGCAAGTGGGCGATGGTCGGCTTTTCCAAAGACCTCGCCAATAGTCTACGGGATACAAAAATAAAAGTGACTCAATTTTTACCTGGAGGTTTCGAGAGTAACCTCTATGAAAATGCCGGAAGAAAAGATGCTCATAATCAGCCGTGGATGATGCAAACTGAGGATGTAGCAGATGTGCTCATTTTTACTCTGACTAGGCCAGAGGATGTATATATGGAAAAAGTTATCTTTTCTAAGTTAATGCCTTAAATTTTACAATCTATTGTTTTGTTGTAGTCGCCGCGGTTGTTGTTGCGAGGGTTTTGAGCTCGGGGATGAGTGTCTCCATCTCGGAGACGGTTTTGAAGCCGTAAATAGTTCTGCGGTTGCTTATGACAAAGGCGGGGAGCGGCTCGTGTACTTCACGCAGGACGATTAATGTTCGGAGAGCTGAAAGGTCAAGGTTGTAATCGAATGAATATACACGCAGGTCCGGATACGTTTCTCTTAAGTATGTTAGTACTTCGCCCGCGCGCGAACAGTCGGGGCAGTCGCCCTTGTTCGAGTAAAAGTAGAGTATCGAGACCGGTTTGAACTCGCACTTCTCGGATATTTCCTGCATCAGAATATAGTCCCGTATTTCGAGGAGCGAGTACTGTTTTTTAAGCTGCAGCACCTCGGGGTTGTCGCTCCCGACCCGGCTCTCCGTATAGGAGAGACGCTCCGCGAGTGAGTTGAGCTCACCCGAGAGGACAGGCTGTTTCGCTATAACGTCGCAGTCGAGCTGTCCCAGAAGGTCGAATTGTGTTTCAGAGGAGAGAAGGTCTATCGCTATAGACTCCTGTATTGCGCGGATATTTGCGACACGCTCCGCATCTATTCTTGATGCAATATAAAACGCGGTCGCGAATATCGAGGCCGTTATTGCAAATGCGATAAGGTAGCGCTGCCACGTCATACCAACCAGCCGGTTTCTTTAGCCCAAATAGTGTCCCACGCCGCCCGCGCGAGCCACACTGGGGCAAGAAAACCAAAGAGCGTAAAATACGAGACATATGCAGCGAAGGGCAGTCGTATCTGTGCTATGCGGCTTCCCACCACTATTGCTACAACCGTAAGCCCCGTGATTGCGATTATGATAAACGTCAACATGCTTGTGTTGATAAAGAACCATTCAAAATGGGGCAGATTAAAACGCAGCGGGATGCCGGTTGCCCACAGGTCGAACATGTTGGCTGCGACTGTTGTAAGTATCTGGAAGAGGGCAAAAAAAGCGGTGTACAACCCGGCAGCAAAGGCGGTGACCCCAAAGGGGAGCGCAAAGAGACCGAGGTTCCCAAACCGCCTGTTGAAAAACATATGCCGGTAGTCTCTTGAGTTTTCGAGGAAGCCGCGGCACCAACGGACACGCTGGCGTATAAGGCCGCCAATGGTTGTCGGAACTTTCGTCGAGACGATGGCGGTATGCGCGTTGCCTATCTTGAGGCCGTTTGCATGCATGCGGAATGCCATCTCCATGTCCTCGGTGTGGTGCGCATGGCGGAATTTGCCTATTTTGTCGAACACCTCCCTGCGATAGAACGAGAAGGGCCCCGGAAGCACGGTGATTGCAGAAAGATTGTCGAACATTTTTCTATAAAAAACACCAAAGGTGTATTCGACCGATTGCATAAGCTCAAGCCAGCTTCTCGGGTGGTGAACCCTCATTGCCGGAGTTACGGCCATTACCTCCGGATTGCTTTCGAATTTCTTAACGACCTCGATAAGGGCATCCTGCAGTACGAACGAGTCTGCGTCCAGACACCCGACCAGCTCGCTATCAGAATTTTCGAGGCCGAAGTTAAGCGCGGAATACTTGCTGCCCTCGTTTTTTTTCCGGAGTATCCGAACGAGCGGGTTGCCTGCAAATTTCTGCGCAGCCTCAAATGTTTCGTCTACAGAGCCGTCGTCTATGATCAGAATAGAGAGTTTGTCTTTCGGGTAGTCGAGCTCAAGCAGAGACTGCACCGTACCGCCGAGCGTTTTTGCTTTATTCCAGCAGGGTACGAGTATGGTGACAGTAGGGTAGAAGTGCGGTCGGGAGAGTGTTTTTGAAGCAAGCTTTCTTTCAAGAAAAGAAATAAGTAAAAAAACCTCAAAATAGAGGGCCAAAAAGAGGCACATATACACGCCGAACGACCCAATATCCATTCCGCATAGTATAGCATTTTTGGCTTATACACGCACGCCGTTCGGATGTCAGCGTATCTGTGCTCCGTACTGTACTGCGGTCGCTGCCTCGAGTTTTTTGTGCAGGGCGTCGACCTCCTCATTCGTGAGCGTGCGTTCGAGTGAGCGGTAAACAATGCGGTAGGTGTAACTTACCTTATCCACGCCGAACTTCTGCTCGTCGGCGTAGGTGTCAAGCAGTTTTACTTCCTCTATCAGATCTTCGTCCACCGTCTCGCGTATCAGATCAAAGTAATTGTTTGGCGCGAAGTCGTTTTTTACGACGAACGAAATGTCGCGCACCACCGTCGGGTACTTGCTCACCTCTTTATATATTGTTCCGAGCTTAAGCTGCCGCATGACGCGGGGGTCGTGGGACCACAGGAGGCGGATATCGGGGAGCGCCATTGAGGTTATGGCGAGCCGCTCGATGCCAAAGCCGAACGCCCAACCGTGGTAGCCCTCGACCCCCATTTTCTTTAGCACCGATTGTTTGGGCATGCCGCTCCCGAGGATTTCAAGCCACTCGCCCTTGGCAGGCCCCTCGGCGGCGGTTCCCTTCACGTTGAGTTCGACTTCAAACGAAGGGTTGGTGTAGGGAAAATTATCCTCATTGATGCGAAATTTCTGTTCGGGTCCGAAGACCGCGCGCACGATGTCGCCGAGCGCCTGCTTTAAATCTTCAGGCCCGAGTTTTTGACTCTGTGGCACGATGTACCAACCGCCCATTTGGTGGAAGACATTCATATGCCGGCTGTCTATCTCATCTTTGCGGTACACCTTGCCGTAGCACAGCGCTCCCATCGCCTCCCCGCGAGCGATGCGCGCTTTCACCTCCGGGTGATTGAGGTAGTAGTACCAAAAGACCGTGTCGTGTGTTCTTAGTATAGTGTCCGCGTCTGTCCAGTAGGTATCCGATTTCGAACGCGCCGGATGGTCGGCAGGGAAGTCGAAGAGATCAAAGGAGATAGACGCCGGAACTATCTCTGGAATGTCGATGACATCAAAGTTGGCAAAGGAAGGAACTTTCTTTACACACTCGACGATTTCATACAGAGGATTCCCCGGCGTGCGCGCGAGGTCTGGCATTGCGAGATAGCGCTTGATGCGGAGGGTCTCGGGGTCTGTCCGGCCTTCAAGCGCCGCGATAACGCGCTTTTCCTCATCTCTGGAGATGGTATATTCCATGCGCTTTACACTATACGATTTTACGCTTATTTTGCAACCAATTTTCACCTATAATGGGAAAAATCTCTTCTGTCCTCAAAGCAAAAGGCTTCGAAATCCGATAAAAAAATCGCCGGCCTCTTTCGGGGCCGGCGAGCGATTTTTGTTTCCACGTGTAGGTGTGTCAGGCTGCGGGTGGCAGGACGATCTTGCCGTCCTTGTCCCACACCATGATCGAATGGCCGAACGGAGGTCTCCAGATGGTTGGGTCGCTGACCGTCATGTCGATCGCGTCAAGGATCGGATCGTCACCGAGCACCCAGACCTCGAATTGTGTTCCCGGTCGGAGTGTTGAAACGTTCCTCATGGTTATCTCGACTTTCTCGGGAAGTGCACCATGACGCTCGTGATACATATTGACCGAGACACACTCCCACCCAAGCCGTCTCGTCATTGGACAGGTCTTCAACAGGTTATTCCGCAGGATCTGTATGAGGCCCATCACGAGCACTGCCAGGAGGACGGGGCCGACCGTCACACCAAAGACCCAGTGGGGCATGTGCAACACCAACGCCAAGTCGAAGAACGTGTGAGCGCCAAAGTTGATGAGCCACATGGCTCCCGCTACTGTGGCAACGAGCAACAATACCAGAACTCCAATGAGAGTGATGCGGAAAGAATTGTCAAAGATGCCATCAAGACGGTTGATCTTTTTGCTGAACACATTCCACTCAATATTGATCGGTTCCTCGCGGAGAATCTTGGCCTTGTAGACTTCGATTGCCTCCTTGGACCAGTTATGTCCGCCGGCTGTGGCGAGCACTGTTTCGAAAGAAGCCGTTTGGCCGGCTTTGCCCATCGCCAACATGTTCGTCATCCGTAAACTCCTTCTTGCTGCCTGTCCGAAAAGGACTGTTGAACCTGCCCACACCTTAGCACAATAGCCTTGTTTTGCAAGCTATTTTGGGTGTTCACAACCTTCCATTTTGGGCTTGTTTCTGGTAGAATATAGGCACAGCCCGAGAGGGCTTTATCTGTTGAAAAACAAGCATTTGTGGCTGAAGAAAAGCTAAAGAAACAAGCAAAAGGAGAGGAAAAAAAGGCTCCAAAGTCTTCCCCCGACGCGAAGGTCGGGGCGAGCTACAGGGCTGATGCTATTACCGTACTTGAGGGGCTCGAGGCGGTGCGTCGCCGCCCCGGCATGTACATCGGCACGACCGGTGTCGATGGCCTCCACCATCTTATCTGGGAGGTTTTTGACAACTCGCGGGATGAGGCGATGGGTGGCTTTTCAAACGACATCGAGGTCGTGCTCCTCCCCGACAATATCATCCGTGTTGCCGACAATGGCCGCGGAATTCCGATTGACGTCCACAAACAAACTAAAGTTTCGGCACTCGAAACGGTGATGACAACGCTCCACGCCGGAGCCAAATTCGGCGGCGAGGGATACAAAGTCTCGGGCGGGCTCCACGGGGTCGGTGTCTCGGTTGTAAATGCGCTCTCATCCCGGCTTATTGCAGAAGTGCATCGCGATGGGGGGGCGTACATGCAGGAATATGCAAAGGGCAAGAAGAAAGCCGCTATCAAAAAAGTCGGGAGCTCAAAACTCCACGGTACCGTAATCACATTCTCCGCTGATCCGGAAATATTTAGCATCATTAAATACGACTTCGACAAAGTTGTTTCTCATTTGCGTGAGCAGGCGTATTTGGTTAAGGGTCTTCGCATCACCATAATCGATGCACGGGAAAGCGGCATCAAATTTACCGAGATAGGGAAGGAACTGTACATCCGCTCATACTTAAGCCAGAGTCCGTCGCAAACATTTTATTTCGAGGGGGGCCTGCGCTCGCTCATCTCCTTTTACAATCGCCACCTCAAGCCCGTTCATAAAAATATCTTCCATATCGAGCGTGAGGTTGATGATGTGTCGGTTGAGGTCGCGCTCCAGTATGTCGATGACGTTACGCCGCGTGTCTTGGCGTTCGCAAACAATATTTACAACACCGAGGGCGGCACACATATAACAGGCTTTCGTACCGCGCTTACCCGCACGCTCAACGCGTATGCAAGAAAGAGCGGTGGTTTGCGTGAAAGTGAGGAGAATTTTACAGGTGACGATGTGCTTGAGGGTCTGACTGCGGTCATTTCGATAAAAATGCGCGAGATCCAGTTTGAAGGTCAGACCAAGGGGAAGCTTGGCAGTGTTGAAGCCAGAGGCGCGACAGAAACGGCCTTCGGCGAAGCCTTTACCATGTTCCTCGAGGAAAATCCCGATGATGCGCGCTCTATTGTTAACAAATCGGTATTGGCACTTAAGGCACGCAAGGCGGCAAAGGCCGCCAAAGACTCGGTCTTGCGCAAGGGCGCGCTCGAGGGCATGTCGCTCCCCGGCAAACTCGCCGACTGCCAGACCAGAGATGCATCTGAGTCGGAGCTGTTTGTCGTAGAGGGGGACTCCGCAGGCGGCACCGCCAAGACCGGCCGCGACAGGCGCACACAGGCGATTCTTCCATTGCGCGGAAAGATCCTCAACGTCGAGCGTGCGCGTCTCGACAAGATGATAGCATCCGAGCAGATCAAAAACTTGGTGGTGGCACTTGGGACCGCGATAGGCGACGTGTTTGATATTTCGAAACTCCGCTACCACAAAGTAATAATCGCGACCGACGCCGATGTTGACGGCGCGCATATCCGCACGCTCATTTTGACCCTGCTTTACCGGCACTTCCGGCCGCTTATCGA
>CAZRJD010000009.1:0-21434 GCA_964600495.1 uncultured Candidatus Saccharibacteria bacterium | reverse complement strand
CGAGGGGATCAGAACCTACTTCTTCTTATATTTCAAATAACTTTAGTTATTTGACGGCCTCTTTCAAGGCTTTTGCAGCCTGGAACTTTGGTACGCGCATAGAAGGAACATGTACGGTCTCTCCGGTGCGCGGGTTGCGCGCTGTGCGGGCCGCACGCATCTTTGTCTTGAAGATGCCGAGGCCTGCGACAGAAACCTCCTCGTTCTTTGTGAGAGCCCCGACAATGGTCTCTATGACCATCTCGACCGCTCGCTCCGCGTCCGCCTTGGTCGAACCAAGAACGCCCTGGACTTTTTCTGCGAGATCCTGCTTATTCATAACGCCGTTATTTTAGTGGATAATATGGTTTGCCCTGCGCCTTAGTATAAACTTTCCAAAAAACCCTGCAATAGAGCCACGCTCATGGAAAAAATTGACAAAATGCCTGTAAATTTTCTTATTTTTCGCAAAGTGTGTTATTTTTGAAGCCACTATGCCGCAAAAATCCAAAAAAAGGCTAAAAATAGGGGTTTCCGGAGCTGCGGGGAGCTTTTCTGAGGAGGCAGCCCGAACCTATGCAAGGAAGCAAGGCCTTAAAAACATCCATATTTCTTACCTTATAACTGTGGAAAATGTTCTCGCAGAGCTTGAAAAAGGTGCCATTGACCTCGGAGTCTTCCCTATAGAGAACAGTAATGGCGGCATTGTGATAGAAGCGGTCCATGCAATGGCGCGTCACCGTTTTTCAATCAAAAAGATCTTTGAAATCGATGTGCATCAGAACTTACTGGTCAAAAAAGGCGTTACACCGGACAAAGTCAGAGCGATAGTTTCCCACGATCAGGCTATAAAACAGTGCCGGATGTATCTAAAACGCATATGGCCCAAGGTAAAAGTAGGGGAGTATGTTGATACCGCCAAGGCGGCGGAGGACCTACGGAAGGGGATACTCCCAAAAACCACGGCAGTTATTGCCTCAAGCAGTGCGGCCAAGCTCAACAAGCTCGATATTCTTGAGGAGTCTATACAGGACCTTAAATTCAATTACACCTCTTTTATTGTTGCAGAGGCTCTAGGTTAGACTACCTTGCAAACTCTATCGCGCGGGTTTCGCGGATGACGGCTATTTTTATTTCGCCCGGATATTTGAGCTCATTTTGGATACGCAGGGCAATATTGCGCGCAAGATCGCGCGCCGCCATGTCGCTCATCTCCTCCGGCTTCACAAAAACACGCACTTCGCGTCCTGCGGAAATCGCGTACGATTTTTCAACACCCTGGAATGAGTTTGCAATACCCTCAATGTCAGCAAGACGTTTGAGATAATTTTCGACACTGTCGCGGCGGGCTCCCGGCCTGCCGCCCGATATTGCATCCGCAACCTGCACAACGATGCTCTCGACTGTTTCGTACGGATATTCCTCGTGATGCGCCTGCATTGCCTTGACCACCTCCTCGGACACACCGAATTTTTGCAAAATTCTGCGCCCTATTTCAACATGCGTACCCTGCACCTCATGGTCCAAGGCTTTCCCGATGTCGTGCAGCAATGCTCCCGCGCGGGCAACTTGCGGGTTCGCGCCCAGTTCTTCTGCGATCATACCGGCCAAGTGCGCCATCTCAACCGAGTGCTGCAGGACCGATTGGCCATACGATGTGCGGAAGTGGAGTCGCCCTAAAATCTGGGTGAGCTGGGGCGCCAGGTTAAGCACTCCTGCCTCATATGCGGCAGCCTCCCCTTTGTCTTTGATTATTTTTGTTATTTCGCCTTTTGCTTTCTCGACGACCTCCTCTATTTTTGCAGGTTGGATGCGGCCGTCAATTATAAGATTTTCAAGCGCGACTCTTGCAACCGCGCGTCGTATAGGGTCGTAGGAGGAAAGCACGATAGAACCGGGCGTGTCATCAATAATGACCTCAACCCCTGTTGCGCGCTCGAACGCCTTGATGTTGCGGCCCTCTTTGCCGATTATTTTTCCCTTGATATCGTCGTTCGGGATTGTAATGGCCGTTGCCATGGTGTCACTTGCCACCGAATTTCCGAGCCGGTGTATCGCAGTTGTCAAAATCTCGCGCGCCCGCCGCTCCAGTTTTTCGCCGTTGGTCTGCTCAAGCTTCTGGATCCTGACCATAAAGTCCTCATCAGAATCGCGCTCAAGCTCCTGCATAAGCTGCACCTTTGCCTCTTCTTTGGTAAGGCCAGCAACCCTCGCAAGCTCCTCCTGACGCTGTGCAATCATCAGGTCTGCGCGTTCTTTTATTGTCTTTATCTCCTCGATGCGCACTTTAGCGCCCTCTATTTCGCTCTCGAGCTCGGTTTGTTTTTTGTCGAGCGATTCCTCACGTTTAAAAACCCGCTCTTCCGCGCGCGTTACCTTGTCTTCTTTTTCCTTGAGTGTAGCTTCGGCGGTCACAACAGCCTCTTTTGCCTGCGTCTCCGCCAGGACAGTTATGTGCTTCGCATCTTCCCGCGCACCAAGAATAATCTGCTTGACCTCAAGCTCTATAGAACCTTTGCGGGAAAGTACAAAGAGCCAACGGAAGACATATCCGATAAGGATGCCTCCGAGGCCTGCGAACCCCATAAGGATGAATGCGTATGTAAGTGACATAAGCGATTTGTTTCAACCGCTAGTGCCTAAACCTGATGGATACGCTGTGATTAGCGCGCGAGAAAACCGCTGTGGTGTCGGGTCACAGAAATAAACGTCAATGTAGAAGCAAGAGCGGGAGAAAACATGTAAAAATTAAAATTTTGTTGAAACCCTAAAGCGAACATTTCAATAATACCAGCAAACCCGCTGCAGCACAAGCGGAGCTACTTTTTCATCCCCTTTTGGGAGAAAATGTCGTCAATGATGCCGTACTTTTTTGCCTCTTCCGAGTCCATAAAGTAGTCGCGCTCGACATCCTTTTCTATCTGGGAGAGCGGTTTGCCGGTCGCCTTGGCAAGGATTTTGTTGAGCTTGTCGCGGGTTGCGATGATGTGCTTTGCGGTTATCTCGATATCGGTTGCCTGACCCTGCACTCCGCCCCACGGCTGGTGGATCATGACCTCGGCGTTGGGGAGCGCGTAGCGCTTGCCCTTGGTGCCGCCGGCCAAAAGTATTGCGGCGCCCGAGGCCGCGATGCCGACGCATACCGTCGCAACGTCCGGCTTTATGTAGCTCATGGTGTCGAGCATGGCAAGCGTTGCTGTAACCGAGCCGCCGGGGGAGTTGACGTAGAGCTGGATGTCTTTTTTGGGGTCCTCGCTTGCCAAAAAGAGGAGCTGGGCGATGACCAAGTTTGCCGTGTGGTCCTCAATCGGCCCGCCGAGAAAGATGATGCGCTCGCGCAGTAAGCGCGAGAAGATGTCGAATGCCCGCTCGCCGTAGGGTGACTTTTCTACCACCATCGGGACAAGCTGATTACGCATTTCGTTGTTTTGCATGCCTTTATTATGCATATTTTGAGCCATTTTTGAAGCTTGACAAGTGGGTACTATGTATGATATAATAGAGGGTAAGGTGGCTTCGGCTGCCTAGAAGTTCAACACATAGGGGAATCTCATGAAAGGGGATTTTACGTTTTGCAATATGTTCCCGTGGCTCGACGGTTCCACTCCCGCCTGGTTGGCGAGCGTCGGAATTGTCGTCGTCATCGGCCTTCTTGCAGCGCTCTTCTTCCGACGGAAGAAGGTGCAGGTGCAAAACGAAGACGGTCGCGGAACCCACGCCGTGGATGTGGTGGCATGGGGAAGCGTTGTCATCGGCGTGATCCTGCTCGCCCTCGGCTGGCTCTACGGCACGTCAGCAATGTCGTGCACCTTCGCCGATAGGCCCATCGAGCCAATGATGCTGGGGGGCGGCTTCATGATCGGGTTCGGGTTCCTGATCGGCTTGGTGGCCAAAAACCTGAAGTCCGGCATCAAAAAAGCCGGAGCGTTCGGGGGAGGTGCGGTTATCGCCCTCGCCTTCGTTCTCTTCGCCCTTTACTTTCCGAAGGGGGGCTACCCGAGCTTCGGGAGCCTGAGGGATAATGCCATTGGCTTCATCTTTACCGCCGTGGTCCTCGTCGCCCTCGGCAAGGTGCTTCTGGGCGGCACGAAGAAGAAAAAGACTGATCACGAGCGAGAAGAGGAAGAGACGGCCCGCTTGGTCAACGCAGTCTTGCGAAGCACAAGAAGACCAGCACACTAGAACTTGCGGCACATGCCGCCAAAGGGCCGGGACTTGTCCTGGCCCTTTTTGTGTCTACTTTTTCTCTTCTTCCCCCTCCAAAAGTTTCAAGACCTTTTCGTTGCGCAGCACTGTTTCGATATGGATACGCACCAAATCGGGGCGCGCGTCGGGGAAGTGCTCAAAGGCGTGCTTGATTTCAGTCTCCACCGCCTCTTTGTCGGCCTCAACCTTTTCCTCATCGGCCAGTTTGTTTAAAGTGAGCTGGAGCTTTGCGCGCTTCTTGGCCTGCTCACGGAATTCACTCCGCAGATCGTCCTCGGTTTTGTTGACCTGTTTTAAATAATCTTCAAATGAGATATTTCTACCGGAGACGGATCCACCTTTGGGGGAAAGGCGCGTGATGTCGTCCTTCATCTGTGCGAGTATCTTTTCGAGCTCGCTCTCGATAAAAATCTTAGGGATTTCAACTTTTGTTTTTTCAAGCAGAGCATCGATTATCTTGCCGCGTCGCGCATCCCGCGCAGCGCGCTCTTTCTCCTCGCCGATACCTTTTTTGATCTGCGCTTTGAGTGCATCAAGTGTCTCGAACGCGCCGACCGACTTGGCAAACTCATCGTTGAGTTCGGGCAAAGGCCCGGCCTCGGTACCGGGTACCGAGGCCGGGCCTTGGTTGGAAGCTCTTCGGGACTGCCGCAAGCCCTCAATTGTCTTATCCACCTCCTCGTCACTGGCGGGAAGTGTCGCTTCGGCAACAATTTTCTCCCCAAAACTTTTCCAGTCTTTGGGGAGCACTACCTCGGGATAAACCGCCGCGCGCACTACAAGCCCAATAGGGTTTTGTGGTGCGAGTTTTGTGATCTTTATTTCAGGCCGGCCGACCGCATCAACGCCCTGCGCCGCAAGAAGTACGGGATAGAACTCCTGCATAAAATGCTCTACCGCCTCTTCGAGCACAGCCGCTTCGCCCACCTGCTTCAGCGCCATTGCCGCAGGCACCTTACCCTTCCGGAAGCCCGGCATTTCTACCCGCCCCGCAATATGCAGGAGTGCCTCGTCGCGGTACGCACCGACCGCCTCATGGGGAACCTCGCCCGAAAGTTCCATTTCAGAGTCGGGGAGTGATTTGCGCGAAAAAGATTTCGCGATCGCTTCAAAATCCGGTTTTTGCATCACGGGATAGTACCACAGGTGTTACAAATTTACCTCACTTTCTGCGGCGGGCGTTTCCCCCTGCGGAAGTGCTTGTTGCTCCATCTGCTGTTTTATAAAAAAGTAGAGCCCACCTAGAGCAAACACCAGAACAATGATCACGATAGCGACCATCGGCCCAACCGGCTCCGGTTTTGTATGTTGAGGAGGAGAATCCATACGCCTCTATAGTATCATTTCCTATAAAGTTCCAGTTGAATTTGCGAGCAATGCGGCTATACTGGGCTAATCATCACGTATGGCAGATATGGTTAAAGTCTTTGGTCACAAGGCCCCCGATACGGACACGACGTGCTCCGCTATTGTGTGGGCTTGGTACCTCAATACGCACACCACTACAAAAGCGGCCCCGTTCGTGCTCGGAGAGCTTAATAAGGAAACATCCTTCGTGCTCAACCGCTGGGGGGTTGAGCAACCTGCGCTCCTTGAGCCTCTTACGGCAGAGGACGAGGTCATTATTGTAGATACCAACAATCCCCAAGAGCTGCCGGACAACATAAACGAGTGCAATATTTTAGGGATTATCGACCATCACAAATTAGTCGGAGGCCTCTCGACCAAAAATCCGCCGACCGTAACGATGCGGCCTTTTGCCTCGACTGCCGCTCTCATGTACGACCTCATGGGCGAAATTGCAGACTCTCTTCCTGAAGATATATCAGGGCTCATACTCTCCTGCATCCTTTCGGACACACTTGAGTTTCGCTCTCCTACGACAACTCCGCACGACAAAGATGTTGCAGAAAAATTGGCGAAAAAGTTGGAGGTCAGTATCTCTGACTACGCCAATGAGATGTTCGCGGCTAAATCCGACGTGTCCGACTACACCGACATTGGGCTCATACACATGGATAGCAAAAAATACGAGGTGGGCGGGAAAAACATACGTATTTCGGTCGTCGAGACCACCACGCCCGATTCGATTCTCAAAAGAAAAGACGGTCTCATAGCCGCAATTAAGGAAATTGTGGCGGAGGAGCCGGACACGGACGACGTGCTTTTCTTTATCGTGGATATATTCAAAGAAGAGGCGACGGTGCTTACACACAATGATTTGACCTCAAAGGTCATCGGATCCTCGTTTGGCGTATCCGTTTCAGGCGATACGACGGTCCTCCCCGGCATTGTTTCCCGCAAAAAACAGATCCTCCCTGCGCTAAAGATGTAAAAGAAATCGCCCGCACAGGTTGTGCGGGGCGGGCGATGCTTTTCAAACGTTCAGGACTTCTCAATCCAAAACTGCCCGCAAATTGGACAGTAACAGGTCTCGCCATCACGCTCGATACTGTCCGACATTGCGTGGACGCAGGGGGTATCGTCGTCGGCACCAGCGGTTAGCTGAGGTCGCAACAAGCCTCGTCTCGACAAGGCCTCTAGTCGACGGTCGATGTCGTCCAAGAGAGCTGATTCTTCTGCGTTCATCTCAACTTCTCCTCTCTGTTTAAACTCTACTCGGTTTCCTTCTTTTCTTCAACCGGTTCTTTTACTTCCTCTACTTCGGCGGGGGTGGCAGCTTCGCCTGCTTCGTCAGCCTTTGCGACTGTTTCGCCGCCGACAGACTGGATGTCTATTTTCCAGCCGGTCAATTTTGCAGCGAGGCGCACGTTCTGCCCGCCGCGACCAATCGCAAGGCTCTGCTGGTCTTCTGCAACTTTTATAGTCGCTTTTTTCTCTCCCTCATTAAGTTCAACTGATACGACACGCGCGGGGGAGAGTGCCTCCTCGATGAATGCTTTCGGCTCCTCCGACCACTCGACAATGTCTATCTTTTCGCCGCCAAGCTCTGATGTCACGGTCGAAACCCGTACGCCGCGCTGACCGACAAGACTGCCAACAGGGTCAACATGCGGGTCGGTCGAGGCAACTGCCACTTTTGAGCGGCTGCCGGCCTCGCGCGCAATTGCTTTAAAGACAACTGTTCCGTGCGCGGCTTCCGGTACCTCCATTTCAAACAATTTTGCAAGAAAGTTCGGATGCGCGCGCGAAAGGCGCAAGTAAATCCCGCGAGGGCTTTCCTCTACTTGGTAAAGCAGTGCGCGGATGCGCTCGCCCTGCCGGTAGCGCTCGCCCGGGATCTGCTCTTCGTAGGGCAGGATGCCGGTCGCACGACCAAGGTCAATGTAAATATTGCCGCGCTCCATGCGCTGTACCGTGCCCGAAACAATCTCGCCCTGTCGCGCGCCATACTCGGCAACAACCGAGATCTTCTCCGCTTCACGGATTTTCTGAATGATGACCTGCTTCGCAGTTTGTGCGGCGATGCGGCCGTAGTCCTCTTTACTTTCGAGCGGGAAGACAAGCTCATCCCCCACGCTCGTGTCGCGCTTAATGAGCTTAGCGTCCTCAAGAATAATATGCTGCTCTGGGTTAAAGCGGGGGAGTTCGAGTATTGGCTTTCCGTCTTCGTCAAATTTTTGTTCCTCGCGCGGCGCTTCCCTAGACGCATCAGAATGCGTTGGGCGAACTTCGCTTTGCGAAGTTATAGCCTCATCCTCTGCAACAAACCGGACGGTGTTTTCGTCAACGACTTCTTTGACCTGCATAAACTGTGTTGTTCCCGTGTCCATGTCGAGGTGCGCACGGATTATCTGCCCCTTCTTCGCGTACTCCTTTTTATATGCGGTCGCAAGCGCGGCTTCTATGGCCTCGATGACTTTGGCGCGCGGGATGCCGCGCTCCTCCTCGAGCTCGCCTAAGACCGAATTCATTACTTTTAGATCAAACATGATGTTTTAAGATATTTTTTTAAAAACCGAACCGCCCCTCTCAGGGCGGTTTCAGATGCAATCAGTATACTCCCGCTATATACTAGTGTCAATGCAGGTTGATGATGCGGGGCTTAGGGACTTTTTAATTGACTCCGGCGCACTCTCGCGCCGGCAGCTCGATCAAGTCGGGGTGGACGAGGGGCCGCTCTATGACGCGCTCTCGCGCCGCGCGGTTATTTCGCACGACGAGCTCCGACGTGCCGCGGCAGGAGTCTGCGGCGTGCCGTTTGTCGTGCTCGAGCGCGATGACATTGCACTTGAAGCACTCCTTTATATACCGGAGCCCATTGCCCGCACGCACAACATTGCCGGATTCCGCCTGACTGCGGGAACGCTCGAGGTTGCACTTCTTGATCTTGATGACCTCGACGTTATTGAGTTTCTTGAAGCGGAGAAGGGGGTGCGTATACTCCCGCGTCTCACGAACGCAGACTCTCTAAAACGTGCGCTCGTTATCTACCACAAACACCTTAAAGAAACATTCGGGGATACGCTGCGAGGGAAGAGCGACCCCGCAAACGCCGCTGACGCGCTCCTTTCGCACGCGCTCTTGCATCGCGCAGGCGCCGTTCATATCTCTCCGAGGGAGTTTCTCTCCGGCCAAGGCGAATTGTTGGTGAGGTATCGGATCGGGGGAAATATGTTTGACGCAATGACGCTTCCGCGCGAGGCCGGAGCTATCGTGCACCGGTTCAAAGAACTCGCAAATATTTCTTTTACTATGCCCGCGCCGCAGGAAGGGGGCTTCCGCGCACTTCTGCAGGGCGAAGAGGAGGTGCGTGTGCGCGTATCAACAGCCCCGAGCGTACAGGGCGAGCGGATGGTACTGCACCTCAACCCGCAGGGGGGAGCCATATCGCGCAAAGGTTTTACTCTGGAGAGCCTCGGTTTTCATGGCGGGAGCCTCGAACGCATGCACACGGTGTTTCAAAAGAAGTCGGGCCTTGTACTCATTGCGGGGAAGGCTGGCTCTGGCCCCATTGCCTCGGTCGGGGCAGGCATAACAACGACCCTCTACACCATGCTCGACATGGTCGCGTCCCCCCACACATCAGCCGCAACAATAGAAGAGCATATCGGTCAGCACTTACCGCATATAGCGCAAACACAGGTGCGGGGGGAAGTAGGGCTTACGATGCCTGCCGCTCTGCGAGCGCTCCTTAAACAAGATCCGCACATTGTAATGATAGACAGTGTGAGTGAGGCACAAACGGCGATGCTCGCCGCTAGCGCCGCCTCACGCGGCGTGCTTGTCATCGCAGGGGTTGAAGCGCAGGGCAGTGCAGAGGCGATAAATCAGTTTCTAAATTTTGGGGTGCCGGGCAAGCTCCTTGCTTCTGTCTTGCTTGCGTCGGTCGGTGTCGGAGTTGCAAGAAAGGTGTGCCGGAAGTGTAAAGAAGAATATCGTCTTTCGCGCGCAGAGGCGGAACCGCTCGGCAGGAGAGCAAATTTCGGCCGCATATTAGCAATGCTTAAAGAAGAGGGAGCAGTTTCGAACGACATACATTGGAAAGACATCATGTTCCCGCACGCGGTCGGGTGTGGCGAGTGCGAAGGGGGATATGCAGGCATGACAGGACTACAGGAGGTGCTCATACCAACCATGGGGGCAAAAGATTTGATAAAAGAAAGTGCATTTACCTCGCCTAATCCGGAGGACATGGGGCTTACGCTCGCGGAAGACGGGCTTTTTAAGGCCGCGCAGGGCATAACAAGTATAGAAGAGGTGGTTCGTGCAATGGAGCCCTAAAACAAAGGGTTTTTTGGCGCATTTGCCCATAGACTTGACAAAAAGTCTATTTGGGTGTATAATGGATAGGTACGCTTGAAATAGTGATTTTGGCACTCTTTTAGAGGAGGAGGCGCCCAAGGCAGCTTGTAAAAGGCGGCTAAGGCATTTCTTCTCTATATAGAAGGAGTATCTTAGCCGCTTTTTCGGTTGGTCGTTGACAAAAGAATAGTCGAAAAAGAATAACAGGAGAGAAATCTCCAAATTGTTGTTCTTCTTCGCCAGACTCTAGGGTGAGAGTTCATCCAGCTATCTGTTAGTGCCGGATAAAAAACTCGAACCCTGGGTATGGCAGGAAGGACCGTAATAAAGTGTTTCGGTCTGTACCCATCCGCGCAGGGAGTTGCGCGAAAACATGGAGATAACAATGTTCGGTCGAATTCAAGCCGCCGCTGAACTTATGGTTATAGTTAGCGGCAATCTATACGGAGCTGGCGAAGTCTATGTTCACTTCGGCTCCGGGTGGGCAGTCTATTGCCTCTTCACGGCAGCTCTACTGACTCTGGTCAGGTTTGAGTTGACAGCCCACTGGACGATAAAAATCGTTCCAGCCCCGTGGGCACGGTGGATGTTCCCACGGAAAAAACTGCGGTCGTGCCGGACTTGAGCCGGCACCCTTTCAAGCGCTTGGACAGTCGAGCTTTTGAACGGGTCATGGTGATCCGAAGTTTAATGCGAGGAGAGAGAAAATGTGCGAACATCTGTTTTTGGTTGACGAAAAAGGCCGACTGAAGGGGACATTTTCATGGACGGACGGGTTTGCTCCCGCCTGCTGCACGAAAAAGATTTTGCCACAGGGCAAACCCCGCACGAGGAAACAAATCCAGGCCGCTGCCAAAATGTTGGAAAACATGGGCTTTCCGGCGGATGCAAAAGATCTCCGCAAGAGATACAGAAACAAGAAACGTCGCTCGTAGGAGCGACAATGGTGGCAACGGACTTTCGAGCCCGTCGCCGCCCCTTTCAAGCGCTTTACGCCCAGGGCGTAGAGAATTTGAAAGGGTTGGTCGCTGTAGTGCTGTGAGTGGATCCTCTAACGCTTAACTTCGGTTGAACGTATTCCATTCATAGCACTATGGCGATCAACAAACGGCCCACCCCTCAGGGGTGGGCCGTTTGGTTTTCAAAATGGTATATTTGCGGGGTGAAGAAGAAGCTTATTATCGGCAACTGGAAGATGTATATAGAGGACGCGACATCGGCACGGAAGTTCGCGCTCGACCTGCGCCGTAAGGCACGCGGCCTTGCGGGGGTCGAGGTGTGGCTTGCACCCCCCTCCCTTTTTCTCCCTGCGGTTGCCCATGTGCTCGAAAGCTCATCAATAAAAGTCGGCGGGCAGAGTGTCTCTCCGTATGCTGAAGGCGCTCACACAGGCGACATCTCGGCAGTGATGCTCAAGGAGGTTGGTGCAAATTTCTGCTTAGTCGGCCACTCGGAGCGGCGCATCGCAGGCGACACCAACGATGCCGTGCGCTCAAGCCTCGAGCGCACAATTGAGGCGGGGCTCTCCCCCGTGCTATGCATCGGCGAGCGCGAGCGCGACAAAGAGGGCGAACATTTTGAATTTTTGGAGAACCAGCTTTTCTCTGCGCTTAAAAGTTTTCCGCACCCGCTCTCAAAACTTATCATCGCGTACGAGCCCGTGTGGGCGATAGGGAAGCGCGCGGACGAGGCGATGAAACCGCAGGACTTACAAGAGATGACGATCTTCATCCGGAAGATTCTGACCGATATTCTTGACCGCGAGAAGGCGGTGAGGGTACCTATCCTCTACGGCGGTTCGGCTGAACCTGATAACGCAGCAAATTTACTGCACGAAGGTGGAGTGAGCGGACTTTTGGTCGGGCACGCAAGCCAACATCTAGAACAATTTCTTGAAATAATCAAAGCATGCAGGAAATGAGGTCAGTTCGGGACGCAGACGTGAGCGGCAAGCGTGTGCTTTTGCGTACAACGCTCAATGTCCCAATACAGAACGGGAAAGTTGTCGATGATATGCGCATCAAACGCGCGCTTCCAACGCTCGAGTTATTGCACAAACAGGGTGCGGCAAAAATAATTATTCTCACTCACGTTGGACGGCCGCAGGGTAAAATTGATGAAACCCTGCGTGTGGCACCCGTTGAAGCAAGATTGCGAGAGCTGACACAAACCCCGTTTGAACTGCGGGAAAATCTTCGATTTGATTTGCGTGAAGAGAGTAATGATGAGGAGTTTGCAAAAGAGCTGGCAGGCCTCGGGGATATTTTTGTGAATGATGCTTTTGCCGACTCACACCGGAAGCATGCGTCTATCGCCCTGATCCCTAAATTTTTGCCGAGCTACGCGGGGTTGCTCATGGAAGAAGAGGTAAAAAATTTGTCAGAAGCGCTGATACCGCCAAAAGGCGCGACTGTCATACTGGGCGGGGCAAAATTTGAGACAAAGCAGCCGCTTATAGAAAAACTTCTCACTATCTATGACAAAATGCTCCTCGGCGGTGCACTCCAAAGTGATGTTCTCAAAGCCCGTGGTATGCCGGTCGGCGCCTCCCTTGTGTCTTCTATACCGGTACCGACCGCAATCGCGGGGAGTGAGCGCCTTATAGTTGCGGGCGATATCGCTGTGGTTGATGAAAAGACAAATATGGGTCGCACAACAAATACTGCGGATGTTCGTGCAGGCGAGAAAATCGTTGATATAGGGCCAGAGACTATTGAAAACTGGTCAGCCGAGATCCAAAAAGCATCATTTGTGCTATGGAACGGCCCTGTGGGGATGTACGAAAACGGCTACTTGGAGGGTACCGAGGGGTTGGCTCTCGCGCTCACAAAAGCACAGTGCAAGGCGGTTGTCGGTGGCGGCGATACCATCGCAGCCCTCTCAAAGTTTATTTTTGATCCTAAGCGCGTTTTTATCTCAACCGGCGGGGGTGCCATGCTGCAATTTCTTGTAAGCGGCACACTCGAGGGTATCGAGGCCCTTAAACAGTAGGCTTTTTTCCACATGTGTAGGTAGACAAAGTTTTTACCTCCTCCGCAGGTGATAGTATATAAGGAAGGTACATGCCTTTTTCCAAAAGAAAATTGACGTGGAGTGAAGAGGTCTTTGCCGGCCTCCTGATACTTGCACTTGTCGGTATAGGGCTTGCCGCGTGGTTCGGGTTGTCACGACCTACTCCTCAACAGACTGGCGTTACGGAAGAGGGGGCGGCTTCAGTGCTCCTGACCGCGGAAGAAAAAATGACATACCTCGAATCAATGCCGCAAGAAGACTCCGCATCCGCCCTCACCATGGAAGAAAAAATGACATACCTCGAATCAATGCCGCAAGAAGACTCTACACCTACTCTGACCGCGGAAGAAAAAGCGACATATCTTGAGACAGCACCGGAAGAATAATTTTATGCAACAATTGAAAAAATTCCAACCGGCACTTCTTTCTTACAGCTTCGCGCTGGCAATAGTAGTGCTTGGCGTCATCGTCCTTTATTCTCCAGAGCCTTCTGCACAAGCGCAAGAGGGGCCGAGCGGTAGTGTAGGATTCTTGAGCGGCAATGCCTGGAGCGACAATATTGGCTGGATAAGTTTTAAAGGCGGCAGTGGCGCAAGTGCCCACGGTGTGTATGTAAACCCGGACGGGACAGACTTGACCGGCTATGCGTGGAGCGACAGTATCGGGTGGATAGACTTTAATACAACTACCTGTCCTGGTTCGCCTGCATCTTTAGCCGGTCCAAAAGAAACACCCAATCTAGCCGGCTGGGCGTTGGCGCGTTCAGCACTTGTAAATGGTGGTGGATGGGACGGATGCATAAAATTGGATCAATCAATTGATGCAGGGACCGCCCCCGTAACTCCGGGGGGGCTGATAGATATGAACGGGTATGCATGGGGGAGCGATGTGGTCGGGTGGATTACGTACAGTGAAGGCACTGCAAACGTCACGCTCGACTATAAAGAATGTTTTGACGGAGATGATAATGCTGACACGGAAGATGCGTTAGTTGATACTCTTGACCCCGGGTGTCATGTTGGCAACATTCTTACCGGCGCCTACGACCCGGAAGACGACGACGAGAGGGATACTGTCGTGCCTCCTCCTGGCCCTACCGGCAATCTCGACACGAATCCAACCTCTCTACGAAAAGGCGGAAACACCAATCTCACATGGTCGACCACCAACGCGGAGGATGGTACCTGTCAGATATTCGCCGACCAGGCTCTCACAGGGTTTCCCACGGTAGCTACCTTGCCGGCGGACAACCCGACAGGTATTGTGGCAAACAATATCCAGACTAAAACGACTTTTGTACTTTGGTGTCAGCCGCAGGGCGGCGGGGATCCGGCAAAGATAGACGATGCCGTGGTCAGCGTAACCCCTATACCGGTCTATGAGGAGATATAACCCCCATACGTAGGTCGCCATAAATTTATTAGCCTTTATACTTTACGGTACGATATGAACATGCTCCGCCAGTTTATTATTTCAGTTGTTGCACTTGGAGTTGTGTTGTCTGCAAATATGGCTTTCGCGGCATGGCAGGGCCCTCCCACCACCGGGACTCCACCAACTAATTGTACCGCTGGTTATCCTGGTTGCGACTCCCCCCTCAACGTCTCCCTCACCACCCAGACCAAACAGGGCACTCTAACCGTGGGCGCCGGCTCAACCGTCGCCGCACCCCGTGACCTCATCATCGGCAACAATACTGTCGGCAATACCATCATCAGGAACGGGTCCATCTACCCCGACATCGTCATTACGCCAGCCCTGCGGCTCACGGGCAATGGCGCGGGAGCAAACAAAATACTCACCTCAGACGCAAGCGGAAATGCCACGTGGAAGACGCCGAGTGGCGGCGGAGGGCCAATAGCAACCCAATTCTTTTCGGTTGTTCTGCCGAATGGTTCTCAGCGTATCGCCCCTAACAGCGCTTCGCTCAAGCACTTCTGCGAATGGAAAGGATATCAGGGGTATACAGGAGCTAGCCCGTATTTTGAAGGCTCACAACCGATATATACGTGGAACGGTAGCAGTTGGGTATATGGTGGGGAAGGGAAAGGGATTACATTTATGGTGTGCTACAAGAACTTGTAAAGCACCGTCCGGATTTTCTCCACATTCCCTGTAAAATCGTTTTTCTCGCCTTGTGCTTTCTCCGGAGCGGGGAATACCCACACGTGCGCATGGGGGACTTCCTCGCCTACTACTTTTGAGTGGACTTCGTCCGTACCAAATGCTTTTTGCTGTGCCAGTGCAGTTTTTTGTACGATTTTAAAATAGTCTCCAATATTTTCTGTATCCCAAACCCAACGATAATGCTTTTTAGGAATGACGAGTGTGTGGCCAGGAGAGAGCGGGCGAATATCTAAAAATGCGAGGAACGTGTCGTCTTCATACACTTTGTGTGCAGGAATTTCGCCAGAGACTATTTTGCAAAAAATACAGTCTTGCATGCTTTGATTGTATACTGGTTTGATGCAGAAAATCTACCGCCTGCGGGAGAGGCAGCACGACGAGCTCCTCTATGATCTTCTCATCGCGCGCGGGATTGTTGAGGATGAGTTGCAGAAGCAGTTTCTTGAGCCGGACTTTGTGCGCGACTCGCACGACCCGTTCCTCCTCCCTGATATGGAAAAGGCGGTAGAGCGGGTTCTAAATGCCAAAAAAAATAATGAACAGGTCGCGGTTTGGAGCGACTACGATTGCGACGGTATCCCGGGCGGTGTGATGCTGACCGAATTTTTTCGCGTGCTCGGGCTTGGAGTGCGTCACTACATCCCACACCGCCACAAAGAAGGATTCGGTTTGAACGAAGAAGGAATACGTGAGCTAAAAGAGCAAAATACAAAACTCATTATTACTATTGATTTGGGAACAAGCGAACATAAAAATATTCTATTTGCTAAAGAAAACGGGATTGATGTAATCGTAACCGATCACCATGAGCCTCCGGCAGAACTTCCTGAAGCATTTGCGGTCATTAATCCAAAACGTGCGGATAGCAAGTATCCGTTTGATAGCTTGTGCGGTGCGGGCGTTGCGTGGAAGTTGGTGCAAGCGATTTTGCAAAGAGGGAGACCCTCCGACTTCGCAGAGGGTAAAGAAAAATGGTTTTTAGATATGGTCGGTTTAGCCACACTCTCCGACATGGTGCCTTTGGTGGGGGAGAATCGCATGCTCGCGCACTTTGGTTTGCGCGTCATGCGCAGAGGCCGCCGGCCGGGTTTGAGCGCGCTTTTGAATCTGCTTCGTATCAAACCCGCGACTCTTACCGAAGACGATATCGGTTTTATGGTTTCCCCGCGCATCAATGCCGCCTCCCGCATGGACAGTCCGGAAGTTGCGGCGGCTCTCCTTGGTACAACCAACCACGAGCGGGCGGGCGACCTCGCGCGGCAACTCAATCGCATCAACGACGAACGCAAAGGCGTTGTTGCATCAATCGCCAAAGAAGCAAACAAAAGACTTAAAGATAGTGATTCGGTAGAAAGTCCGATTATTGTGATGGGTAACCCCAACTGGCGGCCGGGGGTTTTGGGTCTCGTCGCAAACACGCTTTCACAAACGCACGGGAAGCCGGTTTTTTTGTGGGGGAGAGAGGGTGGCGACACTATCCGCGGCTCGGTGCGCTCGAACACGGTTAGTGTTGTTGAACTTATGGGTGCCGCGCAGGGCGTGTTTAGCGAGTTTGGCGGCCACCATGCATCAGGCGGATTCTCGGTATCTCCAGAAAATGTCCATGGTCTTGGGGTAAAGTTGGAGCGCGCATATAACACACTCATCGCAAAAGGATTACCGCAGGAGGAAACGCAGATAGACCGGCAGCTTAGTCTTACTGAGATCCCATTTGCACTGCGCGACCTTTCAAAACTTGCGCCATTTGGAGTAGGAAACACAAAACCTCTGTTTGTATTTTCCGGCATTTTTATTGCAAGTACTCGCGCCTTTGGCAAAGGCAACGATCATCTTGAGGCACAATTAAGCGATGCACAGGGGAATGGTGTTGCGGGGATGTCATTCTTTTCCACTCCGGATTCCTTCACAAAAAAGCTCGAGCGCGGTACAAAAGCCGACATCATCGGCCATGTTGAGAACGACTGGCGGGGCAAGCCCCGCATTAGAATTGTTGATGTACTCTAGGGTATGCAAAAACTCATCATTTACACCGACGGGGGCGCGAGGGGGAATCCGGGTCCGGCCGGTGTCGGCGTTGTGGTGATGGATGGAGACGGCAAAGTGCTCAAGGAAATTTCGCAGTATATTGGCAAGACCACCAACAATTTTGCAGAATACGAGGCACTTATTCGGGCGTTCGAGCTCGTTGGGAGGATGTATAAAGAGAAACTGCATGATATGGAAATAGAAGTCCGGATGGACAGCGAGCTCGTGGTGCGGCAGCTCCGGGGTGAGTACAAAGTCAAAGAGCCGGGGCTCAAAGAGCAGTTTGCGCGCGTTGGGATGCTCCGCATGAGCGAGATACCAAACATTGTTTTTACCCACGTGCCGAGGGAGAAGAATGTGCATGCAGACCAGCTCGTAAACGACGCTATAGACGCGGCGCAAAAATAGGGGTACGCTCCCGCGCATGAGAGGCGCGCGCAGCTACCTGTTTTGGGCATTGCTTTTCTGCGGAGTTTTTTTGCTGCGCATAAGTTTTTTCCTCGCGGGCGATGAGCCCGCTCTACTTTTGGGGCACATCGGAGAAACGGTCGTTCTATCGGGAGAAATTGTAAATGATCCGGAGCGGCGCGAGATCTCGCTCCATGCATATATCGCGGTTCGGACTATTAACGCGGAACCTGCGGAGGGGACCGTACTTGCGATACTCCCGCGCGGAGCGGAGCTTCAATACGGCGACACGGTTGAAGTTAAAGGAAAGCTCGAACTGCCCGAAGCGTTTGAGACAGATACCGGCCGCATCTTTGACTACCCCGCGTATCTACGCGCAAAAGGAGTCGTGGCGCTCACGCGATACGCGACGATTGAGGGCAGGGAGGAAGGCGGCCTTTCGCTCCAAAAGTCTCTCTTTGCACTTAAACATTCCTTCGAACATTCGCTTGAGCGGCTACTTCCCGAGCCTGATGTTTCGCTCATGGAGGGGATACTCCTCGGGGAGCGGCGCGGAATCCCCAAGGATCTCAACCAAGCGTTCATCGTCTCTGGTCTTATACACGTTGTCGTGCTCTCGGGCTACAACATCGCGATTGTGTCGGAGTATGTCCTGCGGTTTTTAAGTTTATTTTTGCCAAAGTCGTTCGCGCTCGGGGGCGGCGCTATAGGTATTCTTCTCTTTGCACTTATGGCGGGGGCGGGTGCCGCAACCGTGCGCGCCGCCGCTATGGGTATGATCGCGATACTTGCGCGGTATCTCAACCGCCCTGCGGCGGCGCTGCGGGCTCTCCTTATCGCCGCAGCAGCGATGGTCTTGTGGAATCCGCTCATCATCCTCCACGACCCGTCATTTATATTAAGTGTCCTTGCGACCTTCGGCCTCATTACACTCTCGCCTTATGTTGAAAAATATTTAGGGTTTATGCCGGAGAAATGGGGCCTTCGCTCTATTGCCGCGTCAACTATTGCGGTCCAGATATTTGTGCTCCCCGCGCTTCTTTATATGACCGGTATCTTGTCCGCGGTCTCTCTCCCTGCAAATATTTTGGCACTCCCGACAATCTCGTTCGCGATGCTCGCGGGGTTTCTCGCAGGGCTCGTTGGGCTCATCCACCCGCTTGTGGCAACCCCGTTTGCCATCATCGCCGACATTCTTTTGCGCTACGTGATGCTTGTGGCACAAACCGCCGCATCGCTTCCATTTTCATCCGCAGTTATTCCGCCGTTCCCTGTGTGGGTTGTAGCAATTGCTTACGTGCCACTTACGTTATTTGCTATTGCAAAGTATCGAAGCGATGCTCTAAAACAGACCAATTGAGATTTTTGAAGAAGGCGTCAATATATTTTGAGCGGCCGGATGCGCCGTAGTCGAGGATGTACGCGTGCTCCCACACATCGAGCGCGAGGATGACAGGGAGCGATACAAAGTGCCCCTGATGCTGCTCGCCCGAAAAACCTGCGAGGAATTCTTTTGCCTCGGGGTCCCAGTATAGGACTGCCCATCCGGGGCCGCGTATGCCCGCAATCATTTTGAAGTAGGGAAGAAAATGCTCGGACTTTTGGTATGTCTTTGTGAGTTCTTTTGCGAGCGCACTCTTCGGATCAAGTTCGGTTGCACCACCCTCGAACTGCGGGAAGTAGAGTTCATGCAGCCGCATGCCACCGAACTCGAAACTTCTCCTGCGCACCAGCTCCGCGAGTGCATGCGCGTTCTTCTCCGGATCTGATGCATACATCGGCATAGCCGCCGAGATTGCATTGAAATTTTTAACGTATCCCGCGTAAAGCCCCAAATGCTGGTCTATAGACTCCTTGGATATGCCCTCCAGAGAGGGGATATCGAACTTTTTTTCAGTGTATGCCATATACGCAATTATAGCCCTAAAACATGGGTTTTTTGATGAATGTGGATAACCCTTGACTTTTACACACTACCTATGGTATAATAGAAAGGAATAGACAGCTTGAGGGATGGTCCCAAAAGCCCTTCCGGTGGAGAGTTTCATGACAAAGATTCTAGTTCTGGCGGCTGCGGCTGCTCTGACTCTGACGACGCCCTCGTTTGCAGCAAATCCGTGCTTGTCGCCTTTTTTTGACGAGCTGGCGAAATGCCAAGCGGGCGAGACGATGGATCTGATCCTGCCCGGCGAGATCCGGTATGTGCAGAACGTCGTTGACGAGCCAATCGAGGAGATTGCCGAGCACGCCGAAGAGGTCACGACGATCTCGACGCACGACGACCCGGTCTTGGATCGAATCAATGTCGCGTTCGAAATTGCGGCGCCGATGGCTGACCGGACAATTCAAAACTTCCTCACAAAGGTCGCAGCAGAGCAAAGCCTTTGGTGGCTCGACGACGCGGCGTTTGCGACGGGCGAATCGCCGAAAGGCTTCCATCTCCCGCTTCAGGCGAGCGTGGACGTTCTTCAGGTCCCGCCGGCGCAGTAATAGCTCCGGCAACATGATTTGGGCGGACGGGCAGCTAACCATGCTGCCCGTTTCCTTTTACCTAAAATTTATATACGCTAAGCCTGATGGAAAAGGCGTTGCGGTATAGAGCATACGTTGCGGTCGGGCTTCTCCTTTTTATAACAATCGGCATTTGGGCTGCTGTATTGCAGGAAAGCAAAAGCGGTGTGCTTACGGTCGCCGTGCTCGATGTCGGGCAGGGCGACTCCATTTATATACAATCGCCGACAGGGGTTGAGGTTATTATTGACGGTGGGCCGAACAACGCCATCTTGCGCGAGCTCCCAAAGGTGATGAAGCCGTTTGACCGCGAGGTTGACGCCATTATTGCAACGCATCCTGATGCCGACCACATTGCGGGGTTTATAGACCTGCTTGCCCGCTACGAAATAAAAAATTTTATCGAGCCCGGTATTTATAAAGACACCGTCACCGCACAAAGGCTCGAAGAAGAAGTTGATGAAAGTAAAATCCCGCGCTACAAGGCAGTGCGCGGGATGCTCCTCGACCTCGGCGGGGGAGCACGGCTCCGAATTCTTTCTCCTGATTTTGATGTCTCCGTACTTTCTTCAAACAAAGCAAACGAGGGAGGGATTGTCGCACAGCTTGTCTATGCAAGCACCACTGTTTTGTTTATGGCAGATGTACCAGCAAAGGTTGAAAGTCATTTGGTCGAAATTGATGGGGAAAACTTAGACAGTGATATTTTAAAAATCGGCCATCACGGCTCGCGCACCTCGACTGATGACGAGTTTGTCTCGGTCGTTACACCCGACGTCGCAATAATCTCGGTTGGGTCGGACAACCGCTACGGCCACCCAACCGAGGATGTCCTCGACACACTTGCCTCACACAATATAAAAACTCTTCGTACCGACCTAGAGGGGACAATCAAATTTATTTCAAACGGGAGGGAATTTGTCCGGCAATAGCGCAGTAAAACAAGTTGAGACGAGCATTGCGCAGGGCGACGGCCCGAGCATAGCAAATTTTCAGCAGAAAATTATGTGCGCGAGGCGAGACTTTGTTTTACTGCGCTCTAAATAACCCCTGCTGCTTTGAGGGTTTTGTAGGCGCCGTTTTTTGTTACTGTGCGCATGCCTTTGGTTGAGAGGTTGACCGTAATAGTGCGGTTTAGCTCCGGTATGAAGATACGTTTCTTTTGCATGTTCGGCTGCTTGCGGACATTGCCTGTCGGGTTAAATTTGGTAGCACGAATACGGTTGCTGTAGCCGCCCGCAACCTTGGAGCCCTTTTTAGCGACTGGACAATATTTTGCCATATGAATGTCGCAATATGATATCATTAATTTCTTAATATGCAACCGGACATGATTTTTGGTATCCTCGTGCTTATTTTTTCGGTCATACTCCACGAGGTTGCGCACGGGTACATGGCTAACTATCTTGGCGACCCGACCGCGCGGCTGCAGGGCAGGCTTACACTCAACCCAATTTCGC
>CAZRJD010000008.1:0-21996 GCA_964600495.1 uncultured Candidatus Saccharibacteria bacterium | reverse complement strand
CCCGATCTCCGGCTTTACCATGCCGATTGACCCACAGACAGGCGAACCGTACGAATACAATAAAAAAGGTTCGCTCACGTTCGAGCTGTGTGCGACCTTCAATACCGAGGACCGCTTTACTTCGGCCGCTCCGAGCAGACAGGTACCCGCCGTGCCGAACGGGGTCAAAGACGGGGGAGACTCGTGGGCGCACGGCGTGGGCCGTGTCTGCTTTGAACGGACGATAGACCCCGACCGGTACCCGCCATATACAAAAGCGGGAGCGCTGTAAAAAAAGAAAACTTGTGGTACGGTATTCATGAATGGCTTCTGCATACGACCACAAAAAAATAGAAAAAAAATGGCAGGAGAAGTGGGAGAAAGAGAAGGCTTTTGCCGCGCAAGAAAATTCTGACAAACAGAAGCTCTATGTGCTCGACATGTTCCCATACCCTTCGGGCGCTGGGCTGCATGTCGGACATGTTGAGGGCTACACCGCAACCGACATCTACAGCCGCTTTAAACGTATGCAGGGCTACAATGTGCTCCACCCGATGGGTTGGGACGCCTTCGGTCTGCCGGCGGAAAACTATGCTGTAAAGACCGGCGTTCCTCCTGCAAAAACTACGGCTGATGCGATTAATACATTCCGCAGCCAGATAAAAAATCTCGGGTTTTCATACGATTGGGACAGGGAAATCGGCACTCATACGCCCGAATATTACAAGTGGACGCAATGGTTCTTTCTTTTTCTTTACAAAAACGGCTTGGCGTACAAAAAGACCGCGATGGTCAACTGGGATCCTGTTGACCAGACCGTGCTTGCAAACGAGCAGGTACTCCCTGACGGCACCGCCGAGCGCTCTGGCGCCAAGGTGGTACAAAAAGAGCTTGAACAGTGGTTTTTTAAGATTACGGATTTTGCTGACGCGCTTGTCCAAGACTTAGACTTGGTTGACTGGCCCGAGTCGACCAAAATAAATCAGCGCAACTGGATAGGCAGGAGCGAAGGGGCGGAGATAGACTTCTCGCTGAAATTTGACGCTCCCGGAGATCATACCGGCGCTCATATAAAAGTTTTTACGACCCGTCCTGACACGCTCTTTGGTGCAACATATCTTGTGCTTTCTCCTGAACATCTTTGGGTAAAACTTGCGACAGACGAAAAACATGACGTACTTACAAATAAGGATGAAGTGCGCGCATATGTGGAAGCTGCGGGAAATAAGACCGACCGCGAACGGCAGGAGGGGGAGAAAGATAAAACGGGAGTCGAAATTAAAGGAGTACGTGCAATAAATCCTGCGACCAAAGAGGAAGTTCCAATCTTTGTAGCCGATTACGTACTCGGAAGTTACGGCACTGGTGCCATCATGGCCGTCCCCGCGCACGATGAGCGCGATTTTGCCTTTGCAAAGAAGTTTGATGCACCAATACGAGAAGTCGTTGTGCCAGACAAAATAGATACTAATAACCCTCCACGCGAAGGGAAAAAAGATGTGCCTCGCCGGACGATCCAGGGAGTTTTGAGGCACTCTGATGGAAAAATCGTTGTCCTAGATTGGAAACAACTTGGGTGGAAAACCCTCGTAATAGGCGGGGTAGAAGATGGGGAAGAGCTTGTTGGTGCTGCAACAAGAGAGATACGAGAGGAAACGGGGTATAAAAATATTCGCTTTGTAAGAGAATTGGGAGATATGTATGCCGGCTACTTTGCGAAACATAAGGATGAAAACCGGCGCGCATATGCAACAGGTATGCTGTTTGAACTTATAGATGAGGAGCAGGACGAAATAGCTGAAGAAGAAAAGCAAAAACATGAGCCAATATGGATGACCGTGGAAGAGGCGCTCCGCACCGTAATAGGGGTTGAGCCTCCTACATTCCTAACCCGACTCGATACGGATGGCTGGTATTACTTGGGGTCGGGAACACTAGTACATTCAGGCGAGTTTACCGGCCTTATGAGCGAAGACGCGAAGAAAAAGATTACCGAATTTGTTGGGGGGACGTGGGTTACTCGGTTCAAATTGCGGGACTGGCTGATCTCGCGGCAGCGATATTGGGGCGCCCCTATACCCATAGTTTACGACCCCGAGGGTAAGCCTCACCCCATACCCGAGGAGCATTTGCCGTGGATGCTCCCGACCGATGTCGAGTTTAAGCCGACAGGTACATCACCCTTGGGGGCTAGCAAAGAGCTCCTAGAGCGGACAGAAAAAATTTTCGGCAAAGGATGGAAACCAGAGGTTGATACCATGGATACCTTTGTGTGTTCCTCGTGGTATTACTATCGTTTTGCTGACCCGCATAACGATAAAGAGTTTGCCAGTAAGACGGCGATACAAAAATGGCTGCCGGTTGACCTCTATATGGGCGGAGCGGAGCATACGGTCCTCCATCTTATGTATGCGCGCTTTTTTACCAAGGCGCTTCAAAAATTCGGTTATGTGAATTTTACCGAGCCATTCTTAAAATTGCGCCATCAGGGGACTATTTTGGCCGAGGACGGCACCAAAATGTCAAAGTCTAAAGGCATTGTCATCAACCCCGACGAGGTGATAGAGCTCTTCGGTGCCGACTCTCTGCGTCTTTATGAGATGTTCATGGGGCCGCTTGAAGCTATGAAACCGTGGAATACCCAGAATATTATGGGTGTCCGGCGATTTTTAGAAAGGGTTTGGAAGCTTGAGGTTGTAGAGTCGGCAGGAGAAGTGCCTGTTGATCAAACTATTAAAAAAGTCACAGAAGACCTCGAGGCGCTCAAATTTAATACCGCGATCTCTGCGCTTATGATTTTGCTTAACAAATTTGAGAAGCAGGGTACCACCCCTGAAGCGTACGGCAAATTTCTCAAGCTTCTTGCTCCTCTTGCACCTCACATAGCTCATGAGCTTGCTCATGAGCATGACGTAGACCTATCTATCTGGCCCATATTTGACCCGTCAAAAGTTCTATCCGTAAAAGCACAGATTGCAGTACAAGTTAATGGCAAGGTACGGGCTAGGGTAGAACTTAGCACTGAAACGGGGGAACAGGAGGCCCTAGATACGGCAAGAAAAGAGCCAAATGTGGCAAAGTGGCTCGCGCTTGGCAAAGAGACAAAAGCAGTGTATGTTCGCGGCAAGATCATCAGTTTTGTGGTCGAGTCCAAGGGGGCCTAAAAGGGCCCGTTTGACAAGAAAATAGTGTGTGATATATTAGAACACATAAATTATATGCCACAGACAGCGGATAAAACAGGGTTTAAACCAAAAGCAATAGTCAAAAAGCTCCTCGCAGGGCTCCCTGAGCGCTCCCGTATTGTTTTGGAGTCCCGTTTCGGTTTAGGGACAAAGCCCGACCGCGTGACCCTTGAGGCTATCGGGAAGCGCTATGGCATCACTCGTGAGCGGGTGCGCCAGATAGAGAACCATGCGCTTGCGGCGCTTAAAAAATCGCCTGCATTTACGGAGGCACAGGGGGCGTTTGAGGAGCTCCAGCGGATTGTGGATTCGCTCGGCGGCATTGTTTGCGAGTCGGACCTTCTCAATTTCATTACAAAGGACGGGAGTATGCAAAATCATATTTACTTCCTGCTTGTCCTCGGCGACCCGTTTAAATATCGCAAGGAGGATGATGAGGTTGAGCGCTGCTGGTATGTGGACCCCGATCTTGCACAAAAGGTTGAGAGTGCCCTTAAGAATCTTTATCAGGGGCTCTCCGACGATGACCTTATCCCCGAGGGTGAAATGATAGACCGCTTTCTTAAGGAACTTCAGGGTATAAACGACAAGTACCGCAATCAGGAGGTGCTCAAACGCTGGCTTTCGATTTCAAAAAAGATAGGGAAGAACCCGCTTGGCGAGTGGGGTCCCGCATCATCTCCGAACGTCAAAACAAAAGGTGTCCGCGACTATGCCTACTTGGCGGTTAAAAAACACGGCTCACCTCTCCACTTTCGCGAAGTGGCGCAGTTGATTGAAAAGATGTTTAACCGCGCGGCGCATGTTGCAACCACGCACAATGAGCTCATCAAGGACGACCGGTTTGTGCTTGTCGGCCGTGGCATGTACGCGCTCAAAGAGTGGGGATACACTTCGGGCGTTGTGCGCGATGTTATACGCGAAGTGCTGCGCGAGAACGGCCCGCTCACAAAAGAACAAATTATTGAAAAGGTGCTCAAAGAACGCCACGTAAAACCGGGCACTATTGCGGTTAATCTTCAAAACCAGAAATACTTCAAACGCGGTAAGGACGGACGCTACATTTTGGTCAAGTAAAAAGCTAAGAAAAATCCCGTGCTCCGGAGAGATATACCTCACTCCTGCACACGGGATTTTTCTTAGCCTACATCCACCCCGCGATAAGGCGGAGGATTTCCCACACCACGAACGTGGTTGTAAGGATGCTTAAACCCCATACGGCTCGCACGTTCGCGCGCCCTACATGTTCGACATTGCCCGCAAGTGTGAATACATTTCCGATACCTCCTATAAATCCGCGCAAAAAAACAAGAAATCCGAGAGCGGCAATAAAAGCAACCAGACTCCCGATGTAGAAAAGAGGATGATACAGAAAGCTTTGTATAAAATATTCCATACCTAAAGCTGACGCTTTTTCAGTGTATACTATACCACATATGGCAGAGGAGAATGGTGAAAAGAAGAACTTATTGCTGCGCGCACTCACAGTAGCTTCACACAAAAACGCGGGAGAATTTGCCAAATGGCTCGACGACTGGAAGCTTGAGCCAGTCGTATTCAGCACCATCTGGCTTCTTATCCTGATAGGTATTGCAAATATCGTTGATCCGGGAGCTGTCTCGGCAACCCTCGCCGCAATAACACTCCTCTCCCCCGTATGGCTGCCTATCTATCTTGCAACCATATTCTGGATCGTGTGGATAGACTACATCCGCTTCCTCTTCTGGTTTGCGGATGAAAAGGTGATACTTGAAATACAGCTGCCGCCTGAAGTTGAAAAATCGCCACTTGCGATGGAAGTGGTATTTAACGGCATCTGGAACACCGGCAGGGAAACCACCTTTATTGAGCGTATGTGGAAGGGGCGCTTCCGTCCGGTCTGGTCGTTCGAAATCGCGTCAAACGAGGGGAAAATAAATTTTTATATTCAGGCCCCGAAGGGATGGAAGGATTTTATTGAGGCGCGCATCTACGGCCAATACCCCGAAGCGCGCATCACGCAGGTACCCGATTATGTTAACCGTGTTGATTTCAATCTTGGTGAGTGGGATATCTGGGTCGGAGAATACAAAAAAATGAAACTCCCGCAGGCGCTTCCTATCAAAACCGCAAAAGACTACGAGCTCGATAAAAATACCGACGTACCGGAAACAAAAGTGGACCCCATGACCAACCTGCTTGAACTCATGAACGGTATGGGCAAGGACCAGTATCTGTGGTGCCAGTTCATAACAAGAGCGCGGCAAAAAGACGAATGGTATGGCATTTATCTTCGAGGAGACAGCTATATAGAAGGAGCGGATAAACGCATCAAGAAAATCATGGCGAATGCGGCAAGACGGGCCAAAGAAATCGCAAAAACGGAACTTCTTGCGGATGAGCTGCAGCAAGCACAAGTCGCGGGGCGCGGTATGTCGATGCTGACCGACGGTGAAAAGAAGGAGATAGAAGCTCTCGACCACTCAAAAGGTAAACCGTTGTTTGAGGTTGGCGTTCGGATTGTATACGTCGCCAAAAAAGAACGGTTCTTCGGGCTGACAGGAGGGCCGTTGTTCCGCGCGTTTGAAGCGTACAAATCGGAATGGAATGACCTCAAGGGTATCCGCGCAATGGTCGGATGGGACTACCCGTGGGAGGATTTTATGGGGATCCGCAAAGCGCGTGTAAAGCGGGATCAGTTCTTTTTCTACAAAAATCGCGCCTACTTTTATGTACCGTACGATCAGAAGGAGGTATTCCTGACGACAGAAGAGCTGGCGTCTCTCTGGCACTTCCCGAACTCGGCGGTTAAAACCCCGGGACTCGAGCGGGTCGCATCGAAGCGCGCGGAAGCACCCGCAAATCTTCCCGTATTACCCACATAAGATATGCGGATACGACGAATGTGGCGGAGCTTCATCCGCTGGTACAGAAGGAGCAAACGTAACAGAACCTATGCGCACGCAGGCGGGGGAGTTTTTCTCGTACTTCTCCTGTATGCGGTTTTTCTTTCCGCCCCGATGCGATTTCCCGAAGGCATGGTCGTCAAGGTGCCTAAAGGGGAGAGTGTGCGGAGTATTGCAGCTAAGCTTAAAGAGAACAAGATTATACGCTCGAAGCTTCTTTTTGAGACGATGGTTCAACTTCGTGGTGGTAATATTATTGCCGGTGAATACTCGTTCCAGAGAAGGTCAAGTGTCTTTAGTGTTGGGAGCCGCGTTGCAACGGGCGACTTCAAGATAACGCCGATACGCATCAAAATTCTTGAAGGTTCAACGGTACGCGAAATTGCCGCTCTTCTCAGTGAAAAGATTCCGGATTTTAATGATATACAATTTCTTAAATTGGCAAAGGAAAAAGAAGGGTATTTGTTCCCAGACACATACTTTATACTGCCGGGTGCAACACCGGAGACAGTGCTCACCATGCTTGAGAATGCATTTGAGGAAAGTATATCGAGACCCGATGTTGCAGCCGCGATACAACGGTCACGCAAGTCGCTTTCAGATATAGTCATTATGGCTTCGCTCTTAGAAAAAGAAGTACCGAGCACCTATGATCGAAGAGTTATTGCAGGAATCCTCTGGAGGCGCATCGAGCTAGACATGCCGCTGCAGGTCGATGCAGTGTTTCCGTACTTTCTTGGCAAGAATTCTTTTGAATTGACGCGTGCTGATCTCGCAATCGACAATCCTTATAACACCTATGCCAATAAAGGACTCCCGGTAGGCCCTATAGCAAATCCGAGCCTTGACGCTATTCTTGCAGCTGCTACCCCTATACAAACAAATTATTTGTATTACCTTTCGGACAGGCACAGTAATCTCCATTATAGTGTCACGTATGGGGAACATCTTGCAGCAAAAAGAAAATATCTGGGGGGCTGATCCCGACGTTTCAGTCGGGACCCCGACCAAGGCGTTGGGGAAAGTGTTTGTGGGCCTCTCCGGTGGTGTAGACTCCGCCGTGTCCGCCGCACTGCTCAAAAAGCAGGGCTATGATGTAACAGGAGTATTTATACGCATTGCGATTTCGGGCTATCCGTGCCAGGCAAGAGAGGACCGCATCGAGGCGATGCGGGTCGCGGCACATCTTAAGATTCCTTTTATTGAGATCGACCTGTCGGAGGAGTATGAGCGGGAGGTGTTTTTGCCCTCTATTGAGGAATTTAAAAAAGGGCGTACTCCAAACCCCGATACGCTTTGCAACGAGAAAATAAAGTTCGGGTTGTTTTTTGGTTTTGCACGCGAACACGGAGCCGATTTTGTCGCAACAGGCCACTACGCGCAAACGCAGGGCGGCAAGCTCTACAGGGGCAAAGACGCTGAAAAAGACCAGAGCTATTTTCTATGGATGGTAAGGGAGGAGGTATTGCACCACACATTATTTCCTGTCGGGGGTTTTATAAAAAAAGAGGTTCGGGCGCTTGGGGAAAAATTCAACCTTCCAAACGCAGCGCGCAAAGACAGTCAGGGGCTTTGCTTTCTTGGGGATATTTCTATTGAGGATATGCTCAAGCGCGAGATCTCGCCAACGGCCGGAGAGGTACTTTCCGAAACCGGAGAGATTATCGGTACACACAAGGGAGTAGCACTTTATACGCTCGGTCAGCGGCACGGATTTGAGCTTTCTGCGAGCACACCGGAAACCAAACCTCACTTTGTTGTTGCAAAAGACACTGCAGAGAACACGATCACGGTGTCAGAGAACCGCTTCCCCGTACATGTGCGCAAAACCCGCATCACCCTGTCCAATACAAACTGGATCGGGGAATTGGAAAGTGGCCCATTGGAGGCGCAGTACCGCTATCATGGGGAACGCATCCAAGCCGAATTCAAAAGGACGGTCCTTAAGAATGGCTCCAACGGACTGCCCTCGGTAATTCTTCAGACCCCGCAGTATGTGCCGGAAGGCCAATCGCTTGTTCTCTACAGTGGGGAGCGAGTCCTTGGTGGCGGCGTATCCGAGAGTGTTACACTGTGGTGATTATGGCTCTTGTAGTTTCGAAGGCGGACGGCACCACTGAAGCATTTGATCCTGAAAAACTTGTCTCGTCGCTGAAGCGCGCGGGTGCCGCCACGCATACCGCGGAAACCATTGCCCGCGATGTTGAAAAAGAACTCTGGAGCGGTATCTCGACGCAGGAGATATACGGACGCGCGTTCGCACGTCTTCGCGAGCACCGCCGCGGCGTTGCCGCGCGCTACAGCCTGAAGCGCGCGGTACTCGACTTCGGTCCCTCGGGATTTCCCTTCGAGTCTTATATTGCGGAATTGTTTAGGGCGGAAGGTTTTGCGGCGGAGGTGGACCAGATGATTAGGGGCAAATGTGTCGAGCACGAAGTTGATGTTGTCGTGCACAAAGGAGAGGCAAAAACATATGTCGAAGCGAAATTTCACAATACGCTCGGCTTTAGAACCGACCTCAAAGTGGCGCTCTATGTGCAGGCGCGGATAGAAGATATCGCCGGTGCGGGGGAACTCGCTCGTGGCCTTATCGTTACCAACACAAAATTTACTTCGAAGGCAATCCAGTATGCGAGTTGCCATGGTTTGGAACTTCTCTCATGGGATTATCCCCATGGGTCGACACTCCACGAGCGCATCGATGCGTCGGCCCTGTATCCCATAACCGCATTGACCACACTTTCGCAGCGTGAAAAAAGGGCTCTGCTTGAGGGCAGAATCGTCCTCTGCAAATCGGTCTCGGATCGCACCGAGGTTCTTGAGAACATCGGAGTCCGCGGTACCAAGGCACACGCGGTTCTTGAGGAGGTTGGGGCCTTGTGCACGATGGGAAGCGATGGGATATAATTAAAACAACTGGGATTTACTATTATTACGTTTTTAATGATTGTAAATCGATATGCAAGAAAATAATACGGGGCAGAGCGGGGGCACAGGTGGAGCGCCGAAGCAAAGCGGTTTGTCATGGAGCCAGCCTGCCCGTTCTGACAGCGCCCCTGCTTCATCTTCTGTAGCGGGGGTGGCGGCTGCGGGCGCAGCAAAACCTACAGCGCAGGTTTCAACAAAACCCATGGCACAGACTGCGGCGAAACCCGCTCAAACATCTGTAGAGCGGAAACCGGCTACGGGTACTGCGGCAGGTAACACACCGCGACTTGTCGGAACATTTGCAGCCGGAGTCATTGTCGGTGGACTGCTTACATGGGGAGGCATGTCTCTCACTTTGGGTGATACAGCGCAGGAAGTAGCGATGGGAGATACGACCAATACACAGGGGTCAGCGACAGCACCTTTAAACACCAGTGTAGCGGCAAACACACAGGTATCCAATGTTATTCCTAGTGGTACGGCTGCAAACTTTGCAGTGGCGGATCAGGGGGCGGGTATGCAGGTTGAGGCAATACTTTCAAAAGTAACCACTCCTACATGGCTTATTGTGTATGATGATGACAATGGCGCGCCCGGATGGATCCTCGGTGCGGGAATGGTGTTCCCTGAAACCGGATCGCAGGTCGTGATAGATCTACTGCGACCTACTATAGCCGGCAAAAGTTACTTTGTGGGCCAAAGTGCGGATATGCACAGTGACCACCTCTTCTCGGTTGATCAGGAAATTTCGCTTGTTGATTCGGGGGGAAATCTTGTCGCCGATACGTTTATCGTGCGCTGATCACATACAATCAATCAATGATAGGAGCAGATGAAACCAGACTCGTCATAAGCCTTATTGCCGCGGCACTACTTGGTGCTTTCCTTGGCTTAGAGCGTTCTCTTGCAGGCAAACAGGCGGGCATGCGGACATACGCGCTTGTCTCGCTCGGCTCATGCCTCTTTGTTATTGTTGGGACACTTTCTAGTTTGCAGTTTAGTTCCTTCGCCGGGGTTAATCCGCTCCAGATTGCCGCCTCTGTTATCATTGGTATAGGTTTTATTGGTGCAGGGCTTTCTACTATGCGCGGAGAAGGGCATGCCGAACTTACAACAGCCTCAGGAATCTGGGTCGCGTCGGGGGTTGGTATGGCATGCGGGTTCGGGCTCTATATGATCGCGTTTTCCGTTACCGTTATTGCGCTCGTTGTCTTATCTTTATTGCTGAAAGTGGAAAATTGGTTGCGAATGCGGTTCGCGGCGGAAAAAGAGCCGGAACAGTGATAGAATACCCCTCATGGAATTCGGGGGCAAATACAGGGTACGCGAAAAAGGCCTCTTTGAGCCCCTGTCAAAAGAGCCTTTTCGGATTTCCCGCACCAAGATCGAAAATTTCGGGGAATGCCCGCGCTGCTTTTATATGGAAGCCCGTTTTGGGGTTGCTCGCCCAGAAACGCCTTCATTCACCCTCAACAATGCTATAGACGAGCTTTTTAAGCGGGAGTTTGACGTGTATCGCACGAACAGTACCCCGCACCCTTTGATGAAAACCTACGGCGTTGATGCTGTCCCTTTTGCCCACAAAGAGCTCGATGCATGGAGGGATGCTCTCCGGCGTGGCGTACAGTTCCTGCATGAGCCGACCAACCTTCTTGTGCGCGGCGGCATTGATGATATATGGCAGAGACCAAACGGGGAGCTTATCGTTGTTGACTACAAAGCAACAAGCAAACGCAGCGAGATTTCGCTTTACGAAGCGTACAAACGGCAGGCCGAGGTATATCAGTGGCTCTTCCGCCACAACGGTTTTAAGGTTTCAAACACCGCGTATTTCGTGTATGCGAATGGCAAAAGCGATGCAAAAGCATTTGACAGTAAGTTGGAATTTACGGTCGAGCTTATCCCGCACGAAGGAAACGATACGTGGATTGAACCGACGCTCCATAGGATCCGCGACTGTCTCATGAGCGACGCGGTGCCAGACCGGGGAGTCCGGTGCGATTATTGCCCGTATCGCGAAGCTGCGGGAAAAGCGCTTATGGCCGCGGCTCCCAAGGTTCCCAAACAGAAAATTATTGACACTAAAAAGATCGCGAAACATGAAGAAACGACAGCAAAACTTTTCTAAAAAGGTGTACGCGGTGGTCCGCAAAATTCCTCGTGGCAAGACCATGACCTACAAACAGGTGGCTGCGAAAGCGGGCCGCGCCGGCACTTCGCGAGCAGTGGGGTATTGGATGTCTGTAAATTTTGACCCGAAGATTCCGTGCCACCGTGTTGTAAGGAGCGACGGCCGCATAGGTAACTACAACCGCGGTGGAACAAAAAAGAAACTCCAACTTTTGCGCAAGGAAGGCGCATTGCGTTAAACACCATGGACGTCAGGATCGAGGAGTCGTGGCGCAAGCACTTGGGGGAGGAATTTGAAAGACCCTATTTTGAAGGTCTTACGAAGTTCGTAAAAAGCGAATATCAAAGCAGCGTCATATATCCGCCGCCAAAAAATATCTTCCGTGCATTTGACCTGTGCCCGTTTGAACAGGTAAAAGTGGTTATTCTGGGGCAGGACCCGTACCATGGAGCCCATCAGGCAAACGGCCTTTCCTTTGCGGTTGAAGAAGGCATACGTTTGCCGCCATCGCTCCAGAACATTTTTAAAGAAGTAGAAAGTGATCTCGGACAAAAACTTATACGTAGGAGCGGTGACCTGACGCGCTGGGCGAAGCAGGGTGTCCTGCTCCTAAACGCGACACTCACTGTGCGGGCACATCTCGCAAACTCGCACGAGGGCAGGGGGTGGGAGATGTTTACCGACGCAGCGATACGCGCCCTTTCAGAAAACCGCGAACATATAGTATTTATCCTCTGGGGCAACTACGCGCGTACCAAGGGCGCCCATATCAACAGAGAGAAGCACTTGGTTATCGAATCGACGCACCCGTCGCCCTTCGCCGCCAATCACGGATTTTTTGGCTCTAAACCGTTCAGCAGGGCGAACGAATATCTGAAAACACATGGCAAGGAACCGGTCGATTGGCTGTAGGCCATTGTCCGATAAGAAAAAGTAGCGTATTGTGCGACCAATGAAACTAAAAACGCAGTGGAATCTCTCAAAGCTTTTCTATACGTCCCTCAAGGATCCGCGCCTCATGCGTGATGTAGCAAAGGGGGAGAGAGCGGTTGATGCATTCGCCAGGAAATATTCTAAAGACAAGCGGTGGCTTAAAGATCCTAAGGCGCTTGCTCGGGCTCTGACTAGCTATGAGTCTCTGATTCTAAAAAATTCCCCCGCACCGATTTTATATCCCAACTACCGCAAAGAACTCAATTCTAAGGATAAGAAATCCGAGGCACTTCTTAACCAACTTGATGAACGGTATACAAAAAGCGGCAATAAGCTGATCTTTTTCGGGCTTGAGCTGGCAAAGGTGCCGTCTTCCGTACAAAAAAAGTTTTTGAAGGTACCTGAGTTAAAGGACTTTCGCTACTGGCTCAATCGGCTGTTTGAAACCGCCAAGCACGATCTTTCGGAGTTGGAAGAAAAAACACTTTCGCTCATGGGCGATGTGTCGCATGGCCGCTGGATACAACTTGTAGACAATATTTTGAACTCCCGGACGGTAATGTTTGAAAATAAAAGGGTCTCTCTTCACGAGGCTACGGACAAAATCAAAACCTTGTCTAAGCGGAAACGCCATACGTTGCATAAACTTGTAATGCAAGAACTCAAAGGAGTATCCGAGGTCGCGGAAGGAGAGATCAACGCGATCGTTACGCGCAAAAAAATATTGGATGAGTTACGCAAATTCGAGGCACCTTATGACGCAACAATCTTAGGGTATGAAAATAACCGCGAAAGTGTGCTTACCTTGGTCAAAACCGTAACGGATCATTTTTATATACCGCAGCGTTTTTATAAGGTCAAAGCGCGGTTACTCAAAGAAAAATCGCTTACCTATGCTGACCGTAGCGTCGGAGTTGGAAGCATAAAGAAGAAAATTCCCTTTACTGAGGCGGCAAAGATCGTACGCGCTACGTTTGAAAAGCTTCACCCGCATTACGCGGAGATCTTTGACCATCTTCTTGTGCGGGGACAGATAGATGTGTATCCAAAACTAGGAAAAACCGGCGGAGCCTATTGCTCACATACGGTCACAACCCCAACTCTCGTACTTCTTAATCATATTGATGATGCAAATTCTCTTTTGACACTTGCACATGAGATGGGGCATGCAATACATTCTGAACAAAGCAGGAGGCAACGGCCGATATATCAAGAGTACTCGACCGTTACGGCAGAAACCGCAAGCACCTTTTTTGAGCGGGCGGCATTTTGTGCGCTTATAGAAAACTTGTCTGAAAAGGAACGGGTCGTGGCCATGCATAATCGTCTGCAGGACGATATAGCAACTGTCTTTCGACAAATTGCGGGCTTTAATTTTGAAACGGATCTCCATATGGAGATCCGCAAGAAAGGGTTACTTCCTAAAGAAGAAATTGCCGCCCTTATGAACAAACACATGGCGTCGTACCTTGGTCCTACGGTAAAACTTACACCCGAGGACGGATATTTTTTTGTCGCGTGGAGCCATATCCGCAGGTTCTTCTATGTGTATTCGTATGCGTATGGGCTACTCGTGTCGCGCACGCTTTGGGCAAGAGTTCAAGAAGATCCAAAGTTTATAGAAAAGGTGGACGAGTTCTTGCGCGCAGGCGGCAGCGCCTCGCCTGAAGAGATATTCGGCAAGCTCGGACTTAACCTTTATAAGCCGGATATCTTTATCGTAGGGCTCAAAAGTATTGAAAAGGATCTGGTCGCCCTCGAAAAAGCGGTTGCGAAGAGGAAGTAAAAACGCTACGCTCATCTTGTGACTCTTAGCGAAATTCGCTCGAAATATTTGAAGTTTTTTGAGGAGCGGGGACATACGGTCATTCCTTCAGCGTCGCTTGTACCCGAAAACGATCCGACAACACTATTTACCGGAAGCGGCATGCAGCCTTTGGTCCCGTATCTCCTTGGCAAGAGTCATCCTTCGGGCTCGCGGCTCGTCAACTCGCAAAAGTGCTTTCGTGCGATGGATATTGAAGAGGTGGGGGACAACCGCCACACGACCTTTTTTGAAATGCTTGGTAATTGGTCCCTCGGCGATTATTTTAAAAAAGAGCAACTTGCTTGGTATTTTGAGTTTTTAACTGTTGGGCTCGGTATGCCAAAAGAACGTCTATGGGTCACGTGTTTTGAAGGGGACGAAAAGTTTGCTATTCCTCGAGATACTGAATCTGCAGAAATTTGGAAGGGTCTAGGTATTCCTGAAGAAAGAATTCGTTACTATAACTCTAAAAAAAATTGGTGGTCTCGTGCGGGATCTCCTGAAGATATGCCGGCCGGAGAGCCTGGTGGACCAGATTCGGAAACGTTTTACGAATTTATAGAGATAGAACACGATGCCAACTTTGGGCCGCAGTGCCATCCGAACTGCGACTGTGGGCGGTTTATGGAGATCGGCAATTCGGTTTTTATGCAGTACATCAAACAAGCTGATGGTTCTTTCAAGCTGTTACCTAAACAGAATGTTGATTTTGGGGGAGGGTTAGAGAGAATTCTCGCAGCGGCAAATAACGCTCCTGATGTATTTCCGGTAGCGCACGGACATCTTATCTCTTATCTCGAAAAAACTTCAGGCAAAAAATATATCGACGATATGCGCAGTTTCCGGATTATCGCAGACCATATGAAGGCGGCAGTTTTTCTCATTGCCGACGGTGTCAAACCCTCAAATACCGATCAGGGATATTTTGTGCGTCGCCTCATACGCCGCTCGGTGCGATATGCCGACAAGCTCGGTATTGTTGAAACCAGATTTGCAGAGATCGTGCGGCCGGTTGCCGATATGTATCAGGACCAATATTCGGAATTAAAGGAAAAAGCGTCGGAGATAGAATCGGTTGTTGCAGGAGAGGAAGAAAAGTTCCGTAAAACACTCGCGCGGGGTATGAAGGAGTTTGAGCGGTTCATCGGCAAGGGCGATCTCTCCGCCCATGATGCGTTTGAACTCGTTACGACATACGGCTTTCCGCTCGAGCTGATCGTCGAAGAGGCGGGGGAGAAGGGTATAAAACAAATTGATGTCGAAGGATTTAAAGAATTGCTGAAAAAACATCAGGAACTTTCTCGTGCGGGGAGCGGACAAAAGTTTAAAGGCGGCCTTGCAGACACGAGTGAAGAGACAACACGCCTCCATACCGCGCACCATCTCCTGCTTAAAGCTCTCCAGACTGTTTTAGGGCCGGAGGTTAAACAGCGGGGCTCTAATATCACTCAAGAAAGATTGCGTATTGACTTCAGCTACGGACAAAAGATGACGGAGGAGCAGAAAAAGGAGGTGGAGCGCATCGTAAACGAAAAAATAAAAGAAGACCTGCCGGTTGTACGGACTGAAATGGATAAAGAAGAGGCGGAAAAGCTTGGCGCCGAGCATGAGTTTGGAGCCAAATATCCTGACCGTGTTTCTGTGTATTCTGTCGGGCCGCTTGAAAGTGCTTTTTCCATAGAATTTTGCGGCGGGCCGCATGTCGGACACACGGGAGAGCTTGCAGAATCCGGCACATTCAGGATCCAGAAAGAAGAGGCGGTCTCCGCCGGCGTACGCCGGATCAAAGCTGTTCTCGAGTAGGTTTACTTCGCGGTATACTTACTCCCATGTCTGTGCTCTTTCCGAAAAAGCAGCCTGCGGGGGAAAGAATCGTCCTCCTTCTTGATATTGAGAACGGGAGCGTAGGCGCCGGACTTGTGCGTCTCTCTCCGCTGCACGCGCCGAAACTTTTCGGCGAAGTGCGCAAACATACGCGTATACCTAAAACGCATGACTCCGAGCTTCTCGCGAAGGAGGTTGAAAAAGCAGCGGGCGAAGCGCTCGCGCATATACAGGAGGTGGCTGGGCGCGTCCGTCTCCACGCACAGTTGGCGCCTCTCGGAAAAATAGAGAGGGGAGCGGTATTTCTTCGCGCCCCCTGGGTGCATGTCGACTTTAATGACGCCGGACGTCCGGAGACAAGCGCGGTAGATACGTTTCTTGACTCAGTGAAACAACTTGGGGGAAGCATACTGGGAGACCTTCCTACGTCGTTCCATTCCTTTGGGGTTTCAGCAGGGCCGATACTCCATTCTCTTTTTGATATTGAGGACAGGAGCGTCATATGCATGCTGGGCGGGGAAGTCACCGAACTTTTTGTAACCGATAGCACGGGTGTGCACGGCTACGCGACGATCCCGCTCGGGACACATACGGTTATACGCACGCTCCAAACCCACAATGGACTCTCGGAGGCGGAGGTGTACTCATTGCTCCGTCTTCCACGCTCTGCAAGTACCGAGACACTTCACACATCGGCCTCGCATATGCTCGGCGAGTTTATGAGCGTCTTGCGGGCTCTTCTTTATAAAGACCCCTCAAAGCATGTTTTTGTCGTCGGGGAGGAACCATTCACAGAGTGGCTGGCACAAGTACTTGCGCACAAAGACCTCGGGGATATTTTTACCGAGCGAGGGGAGGTCCGAACGGTCGGGAGACACCATGTCGCTCCATATCTTGCGGGGCATGCCGAAAAGCCGGATATCCCACTTATGCTTCTTAGCCTCTTTGCCGATGCGCGATTTGGAGCTTATAATTGAGAGATGCAGGATATGATACCCCGCAGCGATCGTTCTATACGCAATATCCCTATTCCAAGCGGACATCGCCGGGCTCCCGTGCATGAGCAGGAGGAGGAGTTTGAATCTATGTCACCACCACCTCCCTATAGGCACCATCGCCGGCGTTCCCGCGGGTGGTTTCTGTGGGCGGCCGTAGGTGTTGTTGTTCTTTGTGCCGTACTCGGCCTCCTCCTTTCAACACTATTTGCCGGAGCAAAAATTACCGTACACGCCCGCGCTGCAGAAGTAACTCCGCCCGCGACCATGGATGCAAAAATAAATCCGGCCGCGGGGGAGCTTGGATATACGGCGATGACCGTTACAAGAGCCGCAACGACTTCGGTCACGGCAACGGGCGTCAAACCGGTATCGCGTCCGGCCTCCGGTGTTATTACGATCTATAACTCGTTCGGCACAGAAAGCCAGCGGCTCATCGCAAACACCCGCTTCGAGGCTCAGGACGGCAAGATCTACCGCATCCGCGACTCCATAACGGTGCCGGGGGCGATAAAGGCCGCAAACGGTACGCTGACACCGGGGTCAATATCGGCCACGGTATATGCAGACTCTCCGGGTGTGGAATATAACCGCACTGAGACACGTTTTACCATCCCTGGATTCAAAGGCGATCCGCGCTACACTGCCTTCTATGCGGAGGGAAAGGCAATAACAGGAGGTTTTGTAGGAAGTGAGCCGGCTGTTGCAGCGAGCGATCTCGCAAAAGCGCAGGCGCTACTTCGCTCCGAGCTTGAGAAGGGTATCAATGCGGCTATCACCTCGCAAATTCCGGAAGGGTTCACACCGGTAGCAGGTGCATTTGATGTTACCTATAGTGATATCGCGCAGACCGCAGGCGCAGGTAACAGCGCGACGCTTTCGCAAAGCGCGACCGCGTCTGCGGCAATCGTGCGGGTCGGTGACGTTGCCGCGGCCATTGCCCGCAAAGTAGTTGAAGGGTACAAGGGCGAGGCGGTGACACTTAAAGAGCCTTCAGCACTGACAATCACCACCGCGACAACGACAAAGCCGGTAGGGTTGCTTTCTCTCAGACTCTCGGGCAGCGTCACACTTTTATGGCAGTATGATGCGGAGGCTCTGAAGCAGGCGCTTATAGGCAAGGAAAAAAGCTCTTTTGAATCAATTCTGAACGGCTTTGAACCGGCGATAACAGGCGCCGAGGCTGAGGTGCGTCCCTTCTGGAAGAGTGCCTTCCCGAGCAACGCGGAAAAAATAACTATTCTTGCCGGTGAAGCGCAATAAACAGGCTTTGTTGACACTTTTGCCCGTTTTTAGTACTATAGTAAACGCTCTTAGCTGATGGATACACAAACGCCTGAAGTAAACGGCATAGTCGAAGAGGCTCTGCCTAATACGCTGTTTCGAGTTACGCTTGAGACGGGGGAGTTGATACTTGCGTATCTCGCGGGCAAAATGCGTTTGCACCGGATAAAAGTCCTTGTCGGGGACAAGGTTTTGGTGCGGCTTGACCCGTACGGGGGCAAGGGGCGCATCACGCGACGGCTGTAGACAACACAAGAATAATGAAGGTCAAGGCATCAATCAAGAAACGATGTGTTAATTGTACGCTAGTCCGGCGCAAGGGGCGGATATATGTCACCTGCCTGAACCCGCGCCACAAGCAACGCCAGGGATAAAATCGAGCTTTATATAAAAAAGAGATATGAGAATTGCAGGCATTACCATCCCAAATAAACGTCTTCCATACGCGCTTGCGACGCTCTATGGTATTGGGATACCGCTCGGCAAAACTATTTGTATACAGGCAAAGATCGATCCGATGAAAAAAGCGGATGATTTGAGCGCCGACGAAGAGAACGCCATCCGCCGCATCATTGAAAGCATGAAGATGGAGGGAGACCTGAAGCGCGAAGTCGCCGGAAACATAAAACGTCTGAAAGACATCGGGGCGTATCGGGGGGTCAGGCATACCCGCCGGCTTCCAACCCGCGGACAGCGGACCAAAACAAATTCAAGGACGGTACGCGGCAATGTGCGCAAGACGATGGGGTCTGGCCGCCGAAAAGTTGAGAAAACATAAAATATATTGTATACTATTTAATTGTATTTGACGGCTACACCTATGGGTAAGAAACGAATAGTCAAAAAAGGGGGGGAAGGGGAGGCGGGTAGCACTCGTGCAACCGCTTCGCGTTCGCCAAAACGCAAAATGGAGTCGGGCGTCGTGTATGTCGAGGCGACCTACAACAACACCAAGGTTTCTCTCGCTGACGGGAGCGGTAATATTGTTATATGGTCTTCAAGCGGGAGCCTCGGTTTTGCAGGCGCTAAAAAAGGCACCCCATTCGCTGCGGCAAAAGTTGGCGAACTTCTTGGAGAGAAAGCCTCGCAAATGGGAGTGAAGAGTGTAGATGTCATCGTCTCCGGAGTGGGTGCCGGAAGAGAATCCTCGATACGCGCATTTGCAACCAAAGGGATCCACGTCAATTCTATAAAAGACACAACTCCGGTGCCGCACAATGGTCCGCGGCCACGGAAGCCACGTAGGGTGTAAACCATTATGATAAAATCAAACCAAAAAATATGTCTTTTTTATTTCACTAACGTATATTCTATATGTTAGTGGGACCTAAATATAAAATTTGTAAACGTCTCGGCGCCTCTGTATTTGAGAAATGCCAGACGCAAAAATTCCAGCTCGCAGAAACACGTGCTCCCCGTCGCACTGCGCGCAGGGGCGGGAGCGCGTTCGGCGCGCAACTCTTGGAAAAGCAGAAGGCGCGCTTCACCTACGGACTTTCGGAAGCACAGTTCTCCCGCTATGTCCACGAAGCAATGGCGGCTCACGGCATATCGGCGATGACAGGGCTCGTCTCGCGGCTCGAGTCCCGTCTCGATAATACTGTCTTCAGAGCGGGGCTCGTTAAAACAAGGCGTGCCGCCCGCCAGCTTGTTTCCCACGGGCACATATTGGTTAACGGCAAGCGCATGACCATTCCCTCATATTTGGTTTCGGTCGGCGACAAAATCGTGGTACGCGAGGGAAGCAAGTCGAGCCCGCTCTTTGCAAACCGAAGCGAAGCGATGCTCGAACACAAGGCCCCGGACTGGCTTAGTATTGGGAGCGACGGTCTCTCTGCAGAGGTTGTAAGCGAGCCTGTTGTCGAGGAGACGGGGTTGTCGTGGAGTCCGGCTGTTATCATCCAGTTCTACAGCCGTTAACATTTATTTATCAAACGTTAAAAAGATAACTATTTTTGTATGATGGAGTACTCGATAACATTGCCTAGTAAGCCCCGTATCGTTTCAGAGGGGGAAAGCGAGGGGGTATTTGAGATAGACGGACTCTACCCGGGCTACGGTCACACGCTTGGGAACAGTCTTCGCCGTATTATTCTTTCTTCGCTCCCTGGCGCTGCCATAACCTCAATCAAAATAGAGGGGGTTGAGCACGAATTTTCGACAATTGACGGTATTAAAGAGGATGTTATTACGATACTTCTTAATCTTAAAAAGCTCCGTTTTGAAATCATAAGCGGCGACTCTCAGACCGTTACGCTTTCTGTAAAAGGTCCGAAGAAGATAACCGGCGCTGATCTCTCCGTCCCCGGCCAGATGCGACTCCTCAACCCGAACTCCTACATCTGCGAGATAAGCGGCAAAACAGAGTTCCGTGCGGAGTTCCACATCGAGCGCGGTCTTGGGTATGTGCCGCGCGAGGCTTTGAAAAAGGATCGGGTTGAGATTGGGGAGATATCCCTTGATGCGATCTTCTCGCCGGTGCGACGCGTTAACTACGAGGTTGAGAATATGCGCGTCGGCGACAGGACGGACTTCAACCGGCTCCGCATGTCGATAGAGACCGACGGCACGATAACCCCCAAAGTGGCGCTTGAGCGTGCGATAGAAATAATGATCACACAACTCAAAAGCATTGTCGGCTTCCGGGAGGAGGAGATCGTCGCATCGGAAGACTTGAGCACCCCGTCTCCCGCCGACGCTACTACTTCAGGAGAGGCGACCGCAGAGGTTATGAAGACACGTATCGAAGACCTTGAGCTCTCAAGCCGCACGATAAGTGCGCTTGAGAAGGCGAATATCCGGACAGTCGGCGGGCTTGCCCGCAAAAAAGAAAATGACCTGCTTGAAGTAGAGGGTTTGGGACCCAAGTCGATACAGGAGGTAAAGCGCGCGCTTGCCAACTTTGGCATCATACTAAAATAAAATGCGACACGGCAATCACAACAGAAAATTTGGGCGGGAACGCGGGCAACGGAAAGCACTCATGCACTCTCTTATGCGCTCCCTTGTTATAAAAGGAAAAATCACCACGACCGAGGCCAAGGCAAAAGAGCTCCGGCCGTCGATTGAAAAACTCCTGACAAAAGGAAGGACGGCGACACTTGCCAATCGTCGCATCCTGATATCCGAGCTCGGTGATGCTGCAACTGCAGACAAACTCATCAAGACCGCGAAGAATTACGAGAGTCGCGCAGGCGGATATACCCGTATCGTAAAGATGCTCCCGCGCAAAGGCGACGCCTCCAAGATGGCATTAATCGAGTTTGTATAATTATGATAACTATCGACGCACAGGGTAAAACATTGGGACGCGTTGCTACAGCGGCGGCGAAGGTGTTGCTCGGTAAACATAAGCCGACATTCGCAAAGAATGCGGTTATGGGAGAGGAAGTCACTATTACGAATGCGTCCAAGGTGCGCATTTCCGGCAACAAAAAACTACAAAAAAAGTACGTCCGCTACTCCGGCTACCCCGGGGGGCAGAAAAAAGAGTCCTATGGTATGCTTTCAGCCCGTCGTGGCGAGGGGGAAGCAATACGGAGAGCAGTGTTAGGTATGCTCCCGAAAAATCGTCTGCAGGCAAAGCGCATCAAACTTTTGAAGATAGAGAAGTAAATCCCAAGCTACAAACCACAAATATCAAAATGGCTACTAAAAAAGACGAAAAATATATTGAGACGGTCGGCCGCAGAAAAACTGCAATTGCCCGTGCGCGTTTGACGCCGAGTACCCGAACCGCGGTCATAATCAACAACAAGGACTCAAACGTGTATTTTCATACTGAGTCACTGCGTGTTGCGGCGCTCGAACCGTTTCTTAAGGTCTCACTCCCGACCCAGTTTGAGGTCAAAGTGGTGGTGCGCGGCGGCGGCATCGCAGGGCAGGCAATAGCGGTGCGCCACGCTATTTCGCGTGCGCTTGTCGAGTATGATCACACCCTGCGTGGTCCTTTGAAGAAGGAAGGATTTTTGAAGCGCGACCCTAGAGCAAAAGAGCGCCGCAAATTCGGCCTCAAAAAAGCCCGCAAAGCCCCGCAGTGGAGTAA
>CAZRJD010000007.1:0-24890 GCA_964600495.1 uncultured Candidatus Saccharibacteria bacterium | reverse complement strand
ATCAATATCTTCTCGTACTACCTTTCCCATTTCCCGTTCTTCTTCCTTGTTATCGTGGGTTCGGGCGTGCTGCTTGGCGGGGTGGCAAGCTTCCTTGCGGTCCGGCGCTATCTTAAGATATAAGATGAAACATCTTTTAACCGTCGCTCCGTTCGGAAATCAAAACAAGCTTTATTTCCTCGCTCCACTAGGTTATAGTAAGTCATGCTAGGTATCTTCAATAAAGAGAAGACGAACCTGCCTGCCGGCAAGGCAGGTCCCAAATACGTCTTCGTCGTCGGCGGTGTCATGAGCGGCATCGGCAAGGGTGTCGCAACCTCGGGTATCGCCCGCATTTTAAAGAGCAAGGGTTTTACAGTAACGGCTATAAAGATAGACCCGTATATCAATGTTGATGCCGGCACGATGAATCCGACCGAGCACGGCGAGGTGTTCGTGCTCGAGGACGGTTACGAGACCGATCAGGACATGGGCAACTACGAACGCTTCCTTGGCGAATCGCTCCCCGAGATCAACTACATGACAACGGGGCGGGTGTATCAGGAGGTTATACGGCGCGAGCGCAATCTGGAATATAAGGGCAAGAATGTTGAGGTTGTGCCGGATATTCCGCTTGAGGTTATCCGTCGTATTGAGGCTGCACAGCAGAAGGCGCAAGCGGATATCACCCTTATCGAAATCGGCGGCACCATTGGCGAGTACCAGAACATTATTTTTCTCGAGGCTGCCCGCATGCTCAAGCAAAAACGACCGCCTGATGTCGCGATTGTCATGGTCTCGTACGTCCCGATACCGGGCAATATCGGCGAGATGAAGACCAAGCCGACCCAGTATGCCGCGCGCTCACTCAACTCGGTCGGGTTACAGGCGGACATCATTCTTGCGCGTGCGACGGTGCCGATAGACCAAAAGCGCAAAGAAAAAATTGCAATTTTTTGTAACATACTTCCCGAGCGTGTTATCTCGGCGCCCGACCTTGAGAGTATTTACGACGCACCGCTCAAATACGAGCAGGATGGGCTCGGAGATATCATGTGCGATGTACTTTCGCTTGAGAGGCGTCCGACCGACATGCGCGAATGGGAGACATTTGTAGAAAAATCAAAGAATACGACGCGCGAGCTCACTATCGCGGTCGTCGGCAAATACTTCGACTCCGGCGAATTTACGCTTGCGGATTCATACATCTCGGTCCTCGAGGCCCTCAAGCACGCGGCCTACCATCAGGGTACCAGGGTAAAGATAACGTATATAAATTCAAAAGACATCGAGGGCGGCACACGCAGTGTTGAAGAACTGAAGAATTTTGACGGCGTCGTGGTGCCGGGCGGCTTTGGCGAGAAGGGGATAGAGGGGATTATATCCGCCATCCGCTATGCACGGGAGAACAAGATCCCCTACTTCGGTCTTTGTTATGGTATGCAGTTGGCAACAATCGAGTACGCGCGCAACGTCGTAGGGCTCGAGGGCGCAAATACGGTTGAGACCGACCCTAAAGCACCGCACCCCATCATTGATGTGATGCCGGACCAGAAGGAAAAAATAATAAAGGCAGACTTTGGCGGCACGATGCGTTTAGGCACGTACCCCGCGGTCTTAAAAGAAGGCACGATCGCGCGCGAGGCGTATGGAAAGAACGAAGTAAGCGAGCGCCACCGCCATCGCTACGAGGTCAATCCGGAATATATCGAGCGATTAGAGAAAGCCGGTCTAGTATTCTCGGGCAGGTCGCCGTCGGGGGTACTCATGGAAATAGCCGAACTTCCAAAAAACGTTCACCCGTTCTTCCTCGGGACACAGTTTCATCCCGAGCTCCTCTCGCGGCCGCTCTCGCCGCATCCTTTATTCATGGCGTTTGTGAAGGCGGCAAGCGAGAAGAAATAAAATCTAGAAAATTTATCTATTTTGCGCTACAGTAGTGCGGTATTGGGGGATCGTCTAATGGTAGGACATGTGCCTCTGGAGCACAGTATCTAGGTTCGAGTCCTAGTCCCCCAGCAAAATTTAATTCCGGCAAAATTTTGCTGGGGGACAGCAAGCGGAGCTTGCGGTAGGACTCGGACTCGGGATGGGGTCGGGAAGGACCGTTAGGGCCTTCCCGTGTCGGAATCCTTCAAAACCGAGGGTTTTGAAAGAGCCTGCTCAGTAGCTAGCTACTGAGCAGGCTCAGGAGTAAGATTCCTAAAGTCCCCCAGCCAACAAGAGCTAGGTTCTCGCGCTCGAGTCGCATCGTTTTATTATGTTCTCATAAAAAAGAGCCCGCGCCGCAGCGCGAGCTCTCGAACATTGCTGAGCACTGGTCAGCTCCAGAATTTTCGTCGGACGATTTCAGTGCCTTTCGGCCTCGTTTTCTTGGGGTCAAACAGCGAGCTCTGGACGACCCAGCCTCCTCCGTCTAGCCCCACGAATTCCCAATCGGCCTTTAGCACCCACAACTTCCCTTCAATAGCAATGTAGCCGACAATGGTGAATAGGTGAATCTTGCCCCTGTCTTGACTCCATGCAAGGGTGGCGTAGAAATCAGACAGGGCAAGATAGCCTGGTCCTTCGTGAGCAATGAACGCCCGGTCAAGGACTTCCGCGTCGGTAGATCTCCTGCGCAGTGGGCAGAGTTCTATTCCACCTGCTTTGACACTCCTGCGGACTTCGAAGAGTCTTTGCTCGAAGGCGTCTCCCTCGACGCGCAGGATTTTTGCCTGCCCGCGCGCCTCCTTTTCTGCGGCGTACCCTTTCTTTGTGACCTCAAAGCTGATTGAGGCGGGGCCGACGAACCAAAATTCTGATCCTTTGGTAGGCTCGCCACGAGTGAATTTGATGATCTCGTCTTCGGGTATCGTCCCATTGTGATACTTGGTGATCAAATCGAGGACGAGGCCGAGGCGGTTTCCACCGACAGGGCTATCGAGCATGTCTGTATTGGACATGGTCAACTCCTATTTCTTCAAAGAGCTGTTGCCGTGTTGGCACTTGGGGCATTGCTGTACTACAACGTTGCCACAGCAAACACCAAAATACAATGATCACAAGTGCCAGTCAAGCGCTCAAGTCGCGTCGACTAGCTAGTGTAAAATGTAGCTAATCCGCCTTGCAGGTAAGGGAACACTTATGGCCGACCACGGTTCCAGCTCAAGTCGGCCAGCTAGCGTTTTTAAATAACAAGGCTGTAACCGAAGTTACAGCCTTGATGATCCAGCACATTCTCCGAGTCACACCTCATGAGATGGCAGCTCATCCTCGATGTACCACCACAGCTGCTTTGTCCCGCACTTGGGACAAAGATGGGCACTCGGACTGAAGATAACGAGCGCAGCCCGGTGCTCCCATACACACCCACACGAAGGACATTTGTGTCTGTGTTTCTCTAGATTCCGCAAGAACCAGACGAGAATCCACAGAACCAAGATGAACAGAAGTACCCACACTATGAACATTTTCAGTTCCCCCTCGAGCCAATCGCAGCTGCTTTATAACAAAACATTTGTACTTTAAACTGTCAAGTTATATTAACCTGGTTGTGCTAGAATCGTTCCAACCCTAAAGAACTGCGATTTATAACTAAATCGGGTGCATCGTCACCACAAGAGTACTTCCATTTTTATACTCACTTTGTTCATTAAAAATCAGGTCGCCCAGACGGCCAGCCATCTTGTACTCAGTATCGAGTGACTGAAACGGGTCAGTTCTCCCTTTAACCCCGTCGCGCTGCATCAATAGCGGCGACGTCGATTTTTTTCATTGTCATCATCGCTTTAAAAGCGCGTTCCGCTTCTGCGCCACCAGCGGCAAGTGCCTCAATCAGTGTACGCGGCGTAATCTGCCACGATACTCCCCAGCGGTCCTTGCACCAGCCACAATCACTCTCCTGACCGCCATTCTGAACGACGGCATTCCAATAGCGATCCGTTTCTTCCTGATTGTCCGTTGCAATCTGAAAGGAAAATGACTCACTTTGTTTAAACGCAGGGCCGCCATTGAGACCGATACAGGGAATTCCGCAGACGGTAAACTCTACCGTGAGTACGTCGCCTTTCTTGCCAGTCGGAAAATCACTGGGCGCATGAAAAACAGCGGTTACTTTACTATCGGGAAAAGTAGCGGCGTAAAAGCTCGCTGCGTCGTGTGCATCTTTATTAAACCAGAGGCAAATTGTATTTTTCGGTATCATGTTCGTTTACGCTATTATTTTACAGCACCTCAGGACAATTTACAAAATAAGGGCATTTAGACTCCAGTAAGGTTCCAACACCCCAAGGACTACGATTTGCAGCCACGCTAAAGCATGGGCAAATCGGGCGCATCGTACCAGACGCCCAGCCAGTTTGAGGTAGGTTCGGACTCTCAACTTGGATACCATATTAAATTCAACAATGAAAGCGAAAACAGCCCCAAAACCTAAGGATTATCGATTTGTGGTGCGTCACTCACGCGAGCATAGGTTATTGGCGCTCAAAGCCGCCAAGGAAGCAAAACGCGTCCTACCTATTTTTGAAAAGGAAAACCCGAAAGACAAACGCCCGCGTGAAGCAATAGAGGAACTCAGAGCGTGGGCGCAGGGAAAGACGGAATTAGGCATGGCCCTCGTACGCAAGCTCTCGCTCGGCTCCCATGCGGCGGCCCGTGAAGCAAAGTCAGACGCTGCGAGATTTGCGGCTCGCGCCGCCGGTCAAGCTGTCGCAACTTGGCATGTACCAAACCACGCTTCGGCCGTTCCTGTATACGCTCGCAAAGCTATCGTCGCAGAAAAAAATAAACTGTCCGAAAATAAAAAACATATATAAGTTAATGTTCTTATCGCGGGCCCATTCCGAAGAGTATCAAGCAGGCACGTGGTAACCTGACAGAGTGAAAGAAATACTTGCGATTACCGCAGCACTTCTCGCTATTGCAGGCAATCTTCCGTATTTGTGGGACATACTGAAAGGTAGAGTTAAACCTCACCCTTACACGTGGCTGGTTTGGACAATGGTGTCAGGCATAATTTTCTTCGGTCAGGTCGCAAAGGGCGCAGGCATAGGGGCGCTACCAACAGCAGCGTCAGAGATTTTTACTCTCATCATTTTTCTTTTTTCTCTCAAGTATGGATTTAAAGGCATCACTAAGACTGATACGGCGTTTCTTATTGCCGCACTCGCGGGCATTATCCCCTGGCTTCTCACTAAGGACCCCACCATATCTGTCATAGTCGCAGTCAGTATTGATCTTATCGCTTTTGTTCCGACTCTTCGCAAGACCTGGCAGTATCCACAGACGGAAACCCCCATTCTATATGGCTCCAATGTACTAAGACATATTCTCGCTCTTTTTTCGCTCCAGGCATATAACATCGCCACGACTCTGCATTCAATCGCAATGATCACGACCAACATTCTGATGACTATATTTATACTTGCCCGCAAAGGCAAATTTTAGAAAAAAATGAATATAAAAAACCTTGTTAGATGCCGAGAGCTTTCAGGAATGTGTTGAGCTCTGCCCCTTCTATAGCGCGGTATTCTCCCGATTTTAGCTGGCCAAGCATGATATTCATCAAGCGCACGCGTTTTAGCTTGACCACACTCTGGCCAAATGCTCCGCACATACGGCGAATCTGATGTTTTTTGCCTTCTGTCAGAATGATCGAGAATTTATGCTTTCCGAGTATAGTGAGGCGGGACGACTTGGTTATATAGCCACCGATGTCTACGCCCCCTTCCATCTTCCGTTTAAAATTTGAGGGCAATGCATCAAGGCACACAACCTCATACTCTTTTTCATGCGCATACTTCGGGTTAAGTAATGGGTCGGTGATGCGCCCGTCGTCGGTCAAGATAATAAGACCGTACGAGTCTTTGTCCAGTCTGCCGACAGGGAAGACGTTTTTAAGCGGGAGAATGTCCTCGATTGACTCCTCCTCATCACCTGGGGAGTGTGTGATAACGCCGCGGGGTTTGTTGTATGCAAAGTAGCGGTATTTTTTCTGGAACCCCTGTATCTCAACAGTATCGTTCTCCTGAACCTTGTCTCCTAGGGCGGCGAGCTTGCCGTTTATGTGCACCCTGTTTTTCCTGATCATCTCGTCCGCGCCGCGCCTAGTCGAATACTTTTTTAAGGCAAGATATTTATTTATCCGCATCGGATAGGGGTCTTTGCTCTCGGGGGCCCGAGCTTTCATAGCGGATTTACAATACGTGTAATTTGGTAAAAGGAAAAGGTGTTAAATACGGTGGTATACTTTTTGCATGGAAAATGATCTCAAGGTACTCGTGCTCAACGGGTCGCTCAAACACGGGCCCAAACCCTCAAATACCGGGGAGGTAACCGACATGGTGCTTGCAGAGATGCAGAAGCACGCAACAATTTCGTCAGAAGTTGTGCGGCTTGCTGACAAAAATATTCCGGTCGGCCTCGGGTTTAAAGAAAGCGATGACGATGAGTGGCCGGATATTGTCGAAAAAATGAAGTCCGCCGATATCGTTATATTTGCAACACCAATCTGGTGGGGCAACAGGTCGAGCCTGATGCAGCGCGTTATTGAGCGTATGGATGCGCTCGACGAGGAATATATTAAGGATGGAAGAAGCGCCCTCTTAAACAAAGTCGCAGGGATTGTTATTACGGGGAGCGAAGATGGTGCGCAGAATGTCATGGCGCATCTTATGGAAGTTCTGTCGTTTATGAATTTTACGTTGCCGCCCCAGTGCTGCACGTACTGGGTTGGAGAAGTCGGGATGGATTATAAGACCGACGCCGAGCGCAGGAGGAAAAACAAAGCCGTGGAGCACATGGCGGCAAATACAGCCAAAAACTTGGTCTACTATGCCAAGCTCCTCAAGGCAAATCCACAAAGCGCAGAATGAAGCATAGAAATACTCTTGAGCGCACATTTAGCGAACGGGTTATAGAACTTGCGCTCTCTATCCCAAGGGGGAAAGTGTCGACCTACGGAAATATTGCGCGCGCCGCGGGTGGGGGAGGAATGGCCGCGCAAAGTATCACGAGCATTCTTAGCAAGGCATGGGAGGCTGGAGAGAAGAAAATTCCGTTCCACAGGATTGTGTATGCGGATGGGAAGGTCTGGATGAGCGCTCGATATAAAAAGGAGCGGATGCAAAAATACAAAAAAGAAAAGATAGGGGTAGACGAAAAAGGCTATATCAAAAATTTCCGCGATACATTGTTTGAGTTTAAATAAAAGTACTCCCGTGGTGTACTCTATAGGGATGAAGAAGGTGGCTGCAGGGCTCCTTATGTATCGACTGAAGGATGGTGAGTCCGAGGTGCTTTTGGTGCACCTCGGCGGGCCTTTTTGGGCAAAAAAGGATGCAGGCGCGTGGAGTGTGCCAAAAGGCGTAGTGGATGAGGGGGAGGAGGATCTTCTTGAGACGGCAAAGCGCGAGTTTGAGGAGGAAACAGGAGTTAAGCCCGAAGGGGAGTTTGTATTTCTAACCAAGGTCGGGCGTCCTGGCAAGGATGTCCACGTGTGGTACTTTGAGGGCGATTGCGACCCCGCGCAGATTAAAGGCAATATGATAGAGATAGAATGGCCGCCAAGATCGGGGAAGAAAATTGAGATACCGGAGGTCGATAAAGGCGCGTTTTTTACGATCGAGGAGGCCAAAACCAAAATTTACACGTACCAACTGCCGCTTATCGAAGAGTTTGAAAAGATAATGGCATCAAAAATATGAAAAAACAGATATTTGTAATTCATGGAGGCACCTCTGCTTTTGCAGATTATCAGGAGTTTATAACATACCTGAAAAACAAATCGGTTGATTTTGAAAAGTCTAAAAATTCCGAGGACTGGAAGACTAATTTACCCAAAGTGCTGGGAGAGGGATATGAGGTTGTCTCTCCTCGGATGCCTAATAGTCAAAATGCGCGATACTTGGAATGGAAAATTTGGTTCGAGAAGTTTGTTCCTTTTATGCAAGAGGAAATTATACTTATTGGCCATTCTCTCGGAGCCATTTTTCTTGCAAAATATCTCTCAGAGGAAAATTTTCCTAAGAAAATACGAGGAACATTTCTGGTTGCACCACCCTTTGATGAGGGAGGCAGTGGGGAGTGGGCAAGAAAAATGGCCGAGTTTGCATTACCTAGTTCACTCGAGAAGTTTCAGAAACAGGGCGGGGAAATTTTTCTATATCACAGCAAGGACGACCATATAGTGAATTTCTCCGAGTCTGCTAAATATCAATCTGAACTGCCCTCTGCGCATTTTAAGGGATTTGAGGACCGCCAACATTTTAATGTAATGGAGTTTCCAGAAATTGTGGCAGACATAAAAAGACTTACGATATGAAACGCGCGATTATAATCCATTGTTGGGACGGAAATCCAGAATATTGCTGGTACCCGTATGTAAAAAGGGGACTTGAGGGCAAGGGGTTTGAGGTCATAGTGCCGGCATTCCCCGAGACAGATACACCCAAATTAGTAAACTGGCTTCCAGTTTTGAAGGAAGCTGTTGGTATTCCTGACAAAGATACGTACCTAATCGGACACAGCATCGGGTGTGCGACAATACTCAGGTATCTCGAAAGTCTTGCATCTCAACAAAAAATAGGGGGTGCTGTGTTTGTCGCCGGATTTACTGATGATCTGGGGTTTGAAGAGCTTAAAAATTTCTTTACTACTGATATTCCGTTTGAAGACATTAAACAAAAAGCAAAACATTTTGCTGCCATCAATTCAGATGACGACCCGTATGTATCCCTAAAATACGGGGATATTTTCAAAGAAAAACTTGGAGCCGAATTGATTATCAAGCACGGTATGAAGCATTTCTCCGGTCCGGTAGACAAAGAAGATTCCTGCACCGAACTTCCTGATGTAGTTGAGAGTGTGATAAAGATGGCAAAATGGATATGAAACTGCTTCTCACATCAGGCGGAATCACAAATAAATCTATAGCCAAAGCATTTTTGGAGCTTATCGGTAAACCAGCTGGAGAAGCTACAGTCGCTTTTATTCCTACTGCCGCCAATGCCGAAGAGGGGGATAAGGGTTGGTTTATTGATGATTTGAGTAATCTTAAAAAGCAAAATCTAAAGTGCATTGATATTGTTGATATTTCCGCATTACCTAAAGACGTCTGGCTTCCGCGGCTTGAAGCGGCTGACGTGCTCTTCTTTAGCGGAGGGAATACCCCGCATCTTTTGTATTGGCTTAAAAAATCTGGATTGGCAGAGCTCCTCCCGAACCTCCTTAAAACCAGAGTGTATGTAGGAATAAGTGCAGGAAGTATTGTAGCAGCTCCAACGCTTGCCTTAAGTAGCAAGGCAGATTTGCCGTTCCCCCATGAAGACGCCGAAGGCCAAGGCAAGGAAGGCTTGCATCTTATAAACTTTCACGTCCGACCTCATCTTAATTCTCCCGATTTTCCAAAAGCTGCAGCAGAATATTTGCAAGAACGTGCAAAAGAAATTCCAGAGACTATTTATGCGCTTGACGACCAGTCTGCTTTAAAGGTGATAGATGGCAAGGTTGAAGTCGTAAGTGAGGGAGAGTATCTTGTTTTTAATAAGTAAATATGTACATGCTTCAATACCTAGTTATTGTAGGGGCGGCAGTTCAACTACTTGGAGCGTTTTCGTATATAAAGGACACCCTTCGAGGAGTAACAAAGCCAAACAAAGTTACATGGCTGATGTGGTCTATTGCCCCTCTCATTGCAACTGCGGCTGCACTTAGTGATGGGGTGGGATGGGTTGTACTGCCCGTATTTATTTCCGGTTTCTGTCCTCTTCTAGTGTTTATAGCTTCTTTCATCAACCCAAATGCATACTGGAAGTTAGAGCGGTTTGATTATATTTGCGGAATATTTTCCGTACTCGCTTTGGTTTTATGGGCTATCACAAACGAGCCGATGGTTGCAATTGCTTTTGCTATAGCCAGTGACGGTTTTGCTGCAGTACCGACTCTGATCAAGGGCTGGAAGTACCCAGAGACAGAAAATATGGCTCCGTTTACAACAGGACTATTTAATTCTCTCACCAGCTTTGCGGCAATAAAAACGTGGAGCTTTTCAGAGTATGGTTTTCCGATCTACCTTGTATTAATCAACATGCTGCTTGCTCTTGTTATTGGACGGCCTCGGATTAAAGCTTTATTTAAAAAAGCAATATGAACCTAGGAACTCTTGAAATTGTTTCTGTTGGTGAGCGGCCGGACCTGGTTGCAAAGCCGGTGCTCGAGGCGCTTAAAGGTTTGCCGAGCGGGGAAGTGGGGGTGGCAGAAATCGACCCTAATCTCTCCGACACTGCGGCGTTTTGCGAGCACTACAAGGTTGGGATGTACGAAGCGGCAAATTGCGTAGTGCTCGAGGCAAAACGTGCGGACAAAACTTGGTTTGCCGCGTGTGTGATCTTGGGGAGCACGCGGGCAGATATAAACGGCCTTGCAAGACGCACTCTCGACGCTAGGAGAGTTTCTTTCGCCCCAATGGAGAAGGCGGTTCAAGAAACAGCGATGGAATATGGCGCCATAACGCCGGTTGGGCTCCCGACGAACTGGTCTGTAATCATAGACAAGGCGGTTGTGGACTCCGAATACGTGACTATAGGGAGTGGAGTCAGAAAATCAAAATTGGTAGTCTCCGGCAAATTCCTCGCCTCATTGCCAAATGTGCAGGTTTTAGAAGGCTTAGGCCAACCAAAATAAAGTGGATAACCCGACTCTGGTGTTTGTTGTTATTTTCCTATTCGCGCGAATTAGACAATAAGAAAATAGGACAGCTCGGGCCGGGGTGTAAGCCGTTTAAACATGCTACCGTAAACTCATGTCAAAATCGCCTATTGAACTCGGAAAAGTCTATACGCACTACAAAGGCGGGAGATATGTACCTCTCCATATGTCGATAGAGTCAACAAATGTACGCGATGGCGGGGTGTATGTCGTCTACCTTTCTTTAACCTACGGCATCGTGCATCACCGTCCGCTCGAAGAATTTATTGAAGAAATTGAGTGGCCAGACGGAATAACTCGTCCACGGTTTATTCTTGAAGAGTCTATATGAATAAGAAAAACCTATTTTTGTGGTCGCTGTATGACTTTGCGAACTCGCTCGTATACATTAACTTCATTTTGTATTTTGCCCAGTGGCTGGTTATTGACGGCGGACTCTCTGACTTCTGGTACAACGCGATATTTGCAATCGTGACCTTGCTTCTTCTTTTCTCCGCACCGGCGCTTGCAGCCTATACCGACAGAAATGGTGGGAGAAAGTTCTTTTTAAATATTGCAACCGGCGGGACATTTGTCGCATATAGCCTTGCTGTCGCTGTAGCCTACCTCGGCACGGAGTATGTTGTTTTGTCGGCACTGTTTTTCCTTGTCGGGCAGTACTTTTACCAACTCCAGTTTGTTTTCTATAACTCAATGCTCGAGGAGGTGGCGGACACCTCGCACCGCTCTCGCGCCTCCGGCATCGGACAATTTTCGAATGCCTTGGGGCAGGTAAGCGGTGTTGCGATGACGCTACCGTTTGCAGAGTCACGTCTTCTCCCGCTTGTAATTTCAATCGCTGTATTTATTGTGCTCTCGCTCCCGATGATGATCTTGTTCAAGGAAGAAAGGAGATGGCAAAAAACAGCGGGGTGGATAAAAGAGGTGGGGAAGGACACAAGAGATTTTGTACGGAGGTTCAAGATCTTCTTTGCCATGTCAGCTTCGATACCGATGCTCCTTGCACTCTTCTTCTTTAGCGATGCACTTATTACGCTCAGCAACAATTTTGCGATTGTGGTTGAGCGGGTATATGGGGAGTCTGATACCGCAAAGTCGCTGCTCCTTATGGCAATTCTTGCTATGTCTGCACTCGGCGGACTCATTTCAGGCTTTATAGGAGACAAAATAGGCACGCTTAACACGCTGAAGTTGATTCTTATCGGCTGGGTCGTGATGATTCCTCTTATGGCGGTTGCACCTACCTTTAAGACATTTGCGGTTTTGAGCATTCCGGTCGGTCTTCTTATAGGCTCCGCCTATGCGATATCGCGCGCGTATTTGAGCACTCTGCTTTCAAAAGAGGATATGACGTATGGCTTTTCCTACTACACCCTGATGGAACGATTCTCGACATTTGTCGGGCCTTTAACGTGGGGTGGAATTCTTCTTGCTGTGGGGCCGGAAGAAATAGGGTATAGAATGGCTATAGGAGCTATGAGCATCTTTATGCTTATTGGTCTTCTCATTCTTCACTTCTATAGACGTAATACAACCTACTCTTAGTACATTTGGCAAGAAGGTGGATTGTCATACGTCATCTATTCTCTACACATGTCTACTACCCCATATCGTTCTTTTGTAACACTGTCAGTGCTTTTGGTATTTCTTGCAGTACCGTTTGTTTCGTTTGCGCAGAGTGACGAAGGCGAATATAGCCGCGAACGCGTGTCGGGGTGGCGTCGACAAAGCAGGGAAATGCAGAAAAAGATCGATGCGCTCGGCGACACGCAAGTTTCAACTATCCCGATCCCCGTTCTCTTTGGGGTCGAACTTAAAAATATTTTTCCGAACTTTGGCGACTCGCGTGGCGACGGCTCACGCACGCACGAAGGGGAGGACATCATGGCTCTCAAGGGCACCCCGGTTGTTTCGCCGACCAAGGCGGTAGTACTCCGCACCGGCAAGGGCACCAATTCCGGCAATTACGTCTACACCGCAAACCCCGGGGGCGAGACATTTATATATATGCACTTTGACCGCATAGGGGAGGATGTCTCCGCGGGAGATGTGCTTGAGGTTGGGTCGCTTATTGGATACGTCGGCAATACCGGCAATGCCTCGGGCGGAGCCGCACATCTGCATTTAGAGATTCGCAAAGACGGTCCGACAGACCCATACCCGCGCATCAAAAAAGAATTTACGCTTGAAGAAAAAATAAAATATCTCACAGAGATGCTTGACCACTCCGACGAGAGCGATACGCTCGCAGAGTTTTTGGTCAAAAACTTCCGCTCGACCTTTATTCAGGCCTCTCGTACAGCGGTACTCCCGATAGACATCATAAAACTTCTTGCAAGCGAGTCTACAGGAGTTTCAACAGGTGGCGGTGGCACACCTTTGGTTGTCCGGAATTTATATAGCGGCATTGTAGGAAGTGACGTACAGTTGCTCCAACAGCTTCTCAATGCAAACGGATTTATCGTGGCAAGCTCCGGCGCAGGGTCTCAGGGCAGTGAGACAACATACTTTGGCAGTGCAACAGAGGCGGCAGTAATCAAGTTCCAAATAGCGCGCAATATTAAGCCAAGTGTCGGGTATGTCGGTCCGCTCACCCGTGCCGCCCTTGCCACACTCGCGGGTAGATAAGATGACCGATAAAAGCGTCTGGAATTATTAGACATTTCTGTAATAAGCAAACTACTTACTCGTCATCACATATGTAGCTTGCTCTAGCGGGCAAGTGTTACAAGTACGTTTACTCATTAGTATCTCATTAACAGCCTTATTTAAAAAATTATGACACAAACTATGAAATTGAAAACAGGTGTAGTCGGGATATTGGCCGCACTTCTTGCGATAACCGGTTTTGCTACACTTGCCGGAGCGGCAGTAGCACCTACCGTGACACTCACAGTACGCAACGCCGGCGGTACACAGATCTCCTCGGCACTTATTGGTTCAGGGGTCTTTGCTAGAGTAGAGGTTGCCTCTACCTCGGCATCAACCTCTCCTACAGGAACGGTTGATTTTAGCTGGTACTCTGGCCAGAGCTGTAGCGGCACTGCAACACCTCAAACAGGAGTAGCGTTAAGCAGTGGTATCGCAACCTCGGGTGTAGTAACAGTTCCCGCGGGCGGGCTTTCGTTCAAAGCGCATTACAACGGGCAGACGGACCTCTACACGGAAGCGGATAGTGCATGTGTGCCGCTTTCAGCAACTGAACATGACACGGCACTGAGCCTTTCGCTCTCGGACAATAGCATAGTAGTAGGTTCCTCCGTATACGCAATACCTTCGCTCACGGGCGAGACAAGTGGTGCGGACGGCACTATATCGTACAAGGTATATACCAACAATTCCTGTACCAACCTTGATCGCACGATAGGCTCGAAAAGCGTAACCAATGGGTCAACGCAAAATTCAGACGCTTCTACATTCAACACCCAGGGTACCTATTACTGGCAGGCGGTCTACTCGGGTGATGAAGATAACGAGGCCGCAACAAGCTCGTGCACCGGAGCGGTGCTCACTGTCTCAACGAATGACGATGACGATGGGGAAGGCGATATAAGCGGTACGTCCTTCAATGACAAGAACAAGAACGGCACACAAGACTCTGGCGAGGAGGGCCTCTCCGGCTGGACGATATGGCTGCGCGAGGTAGACCAGGATAAGGGAGGCTGGTGGTGGAGGTGGAATAAGAAACATATAGACCGCTACTACAACTCTCCTGTAGTTGAGACTACAACGACCGACAGCAATGGCAACTACTCGTTCGACAACCTTGATGAAGGAATATACTTTGTCGAGCAACAAATAGAGGACGGATGGAAGCAAACCTCTCCCGACAAGCGAGTCGTCATTGACGGCTCGGATGATAATGCTGATGTCGATTTCTCTAATGTAGAGAAGAAGAACAATCGCAATCACGATGATGAGGATGAGGACGAAGATAACGACGAAGACGAGGATGATAACGACGATGAGGACAATGACCACCATGACCACCATGACCGTGGCCATGACAAAGATAACGGCAACCACAATGATTGAGGAAATATCTGGAAGAATAAAGATAGGTAACACCTAACCACACAAACAAAAAGCCCCTCTGAATTGAGGGGCTTTTTGCATCCTTATTTTTTAGCGCGGTTTGGAGTACATCGCGGTTATATACATCCGATTGCCTTGGGAGGCGACACCTATTCCGCTGTTCGTGAAGAGTTTTTGTAATATATTTGCGCGGTGACCCTCGCTCCCCATCCACCCCTGCACCACAAGAGATGCGGTATTACCCTCCGAAAGACTGAATCCATATGTCATAAAAATATTTTCTCCGACGGCGCTGTACGCGTATGCGGCGTTTTTTACGCGGCATGCGGAATTGCAGTCACTTTTGTTGGTGTGGCTGAAGTAGTTCGAAGCGAGCATATCGGCGCTGTGTGCGCTCGCGATAAGAGAAAGTTTAGAGTCAGTCATGAGTGCAGGTAGCCCGTTCTTCACCCGCTCCGCGTTCGTCTCTGTAAATACCCCTTCGGCGATTTCCGCCGCAATATCACTCGGCGGTTTTGTTAAGGTGGGTTTGGGAGCGGATGTCGTTGCGGCCGAAAGTACGATCTTTTCTTTCGGCTCCTCTTTTGGTTTTGGCTCCTCACTTGTTACTTCGAGTGGAGCGGGAGTTGTCGTCGCAGTATCGGAAACGACCTCGGCGGTGCTTGTAGAGGTAGGGGAAGACGCAAGATCCACCGCGAGCCTGTCGGGGAGCACCTTTGCAAAGAGAATGCCGGAAACAAAGACAAAAAGAACCAGTAGTATCGGCCTCATCCCTTAATTGTCTCAAATTCACGCATTTTTGCTATACTACCCTTTATGGCAAATGAAACATTCGATTCAGGCTCTTCAGATGTTACTCATAATCAATCACGGTCATCATACCGGTTACCCGTTATTGCGCTTATCCTGCTTATTCTGGCGGGGGGTGCATGGTACCTCTATCACTCATGGCGCGCAGGTGATCAGGTAACGGTCCTAAAGGAGCAGTTTTCATGGACACTAACTCCTGCGGGGGCTTCCACCACGCCGCGCACCACGGTTGCCCTTCGTGTTGCTAACGTTGATGTGCCGGTAGGCATATTTGCGGGCACGTGCAGTATTATTGACGGGGCAAACTGGAAACTTCTTGAGGGAGAGCTCGCCGGTGTTATCTGTCTGCGTGGAGAGACGGGTGTCGAAATAGGCGTGTTCAGTGATGGAGGCACACTTATATTAAAGCGGGGTGAAGTGGAGGGCACTACTCAAGGAGCGGCAAAGCGTACCGACTTTGCCCCTATCGTCAGTTCATAACACCGCTCACACTACTCGAAAGTTTTCTCGCGCGTGACCGTCTTCACGGATATACTATGCATATGTCTCCGTGCATGTTTCTTCGGTCCCTTGGCATGGGTGCTCTCTTCTTGTTTTTTCTTCTGCCCCTACCAGCGGCGGCCGCGCCGGTTAAACAGACGCTTGAGGTCTCGGGCTGGATCCCGTACTGGCGTTCTGCCACCGGAACAGCAGAGGTTCTGCCTCGTGTTGCGGAACTGACAACGATACATCCTTTCAACTACATCGTGCAGCCGGATGGAGATATCTATGATGCCGCCAATCTCGATGCGGAGCCGTGGACCATTCTGCGCGCCGCCGCAAAAGAAAAGAAGGTCCGCTTTATCCCGACTGTCATGTGGAGCGACGGGGAAGCGATGCATCGTATTTTGAGCAACGGTACGACACGCCGCGCGCTTGCCGAGCGCATCGCTCAGTTGGTAAACGAGAAGGGGTTCGATGGCATAGACATCGACTTCGAGTCAAAGTGGGCGGAAACAAAACCGTACTTCTCGCTTTTTCTTGAGGGGCTCTATATGCGCATGGGGAAGAAGTGGGTCTACTGCACAATAGAGCCGCGCACACCGCCTACCTCGCGCTACGATGGAACTCCGCCGCCCGAAGCAACTATGTACGCCAACGACTATGTCAAAATCAACCAATACTGCGACCGCGTGCAAATCATGGCATACGATCAGGGCTCTATAGATTTAAAGCTGAATGCTTTGGCCCCCGGCCCCTACGTGCCGGTTGCGGATATTGAGTGGGTCAAAAAGGTGATGAACTTGGCTGCGCAAACTATTTCTAAAAAGAAGCTTGTGCTCGGGATACCGACCTATGGGTATGAATATGCGGTAACGCCGCTCACCGAAGGATATCGCTACGACAGGCTCTGGGCGTTTAACCAGAAGTACGCATATGATATTGCAGCAAGCTTCGGGCTTACCCCCGTGCGCAATACTGCGGGCGAGATGAACCTGACCTACATACCGACCTCAACCCCCAAAGTTGCGAAGGTTCCAAAGTCGAGTCAGGCGGCGGGACCAATTGCGGCGGTAACGCAGCCGTTCAATATCATGTGGTGGTCTGATGCGGTATCTATCGCACAAAAGATAGAACTTGCGCGGGAGTTAGGGCTTAAGGGTGTCGCAATATTTAAATTTGACGGCGGGGCCGACCCCCGTATGTGGAGCGTCCTCTCCGGCACGTAAAAGATTTTCATGTAGTTCTCATGACGGGTTGTGGTATACTGCGGCATTACTTAGTGAATTAATAGTATTTACCCTATGAAAGCAGCTCTCGCAGTTTTGGCAGCCATAATAGTTATAGGAGGCGGTTGGTGGTATTACTCGACACAGATGATGCCGGCGTCAGATGTGGCACCAAACACGACGAACAACACCACTAATACGACAAACAATTCCAATACTCCCACCCCTTCAAACACAGGGAGCACTACGGTAAATATCAACATCGACACTTCCGTAAATAACCCTCCCACGTCTGCGAGCGTTATCTTGGGCTCGAGCGGGTTCTCGCCAAAAACAGTAACAATTAAAAAAGGCGGTAAGGTAACGTGGGCCAATGAGACCTCCGGCAATATGTGGATCGCTTCGGCAAGTCATCCTACCCATTCGGTGTATGACGGCACCTCGCTTACTTCTCACTGCGCCGCAGGTAGTGGAACCTCGTTTGACCAGTGCAAAAATGGTTCAAGCTACTCCTTCACCTTCAACAAAGCAGGCACGTGGAACTATCACAACCACGCAAACTCTGCTCAATTTGGCACGATAGTCGTTGTTGAGTAGTTCAACCTCGTTTGACTCATGGATACTATGCAAGAGTCACGAGCGCGCTTCGCGTACTTGGTGATGCGTATTGGTGTTGCGTTCGCCTTCCTTTACCCGGCTATAAGCGCGTACTTCGAGCCGTACACATGGATCGGGTACTTCCCCGAGTTTATAAAAGGATATGTACCCGACCTCGTACTCCTACACGCCTTCGGCGCGGTTGAAATTATAATCGCCCTATGGATACTCTCGGGGTTTAAGATCTACTGGCCGTCTCTTGTTGCGACCGCAATGCTTCTAAGCATCGTACTCTTTAACCTCCACGAGTTTCCGATACTCTTCCGCGACCTCTCTATTGCCGCGCTTGCACTTGCCCTTGTGCTCATGAATGCACAAAAGAAGGTTTGACGCTCTTTTCTCCTGCTATACTTAAATGGCAAGGCATGGAAGACAAGGCTACAGCCTTTTTTATTGGGAGCCTCGTTGCGTTTATTGCGCTCGGGAGCGTGTTATCGTTGTACCGTATTTCAGCAGTAGCTACGACCGGTAGCACCAGCTGGGGCACCTACACAAGCGAGACTATTGGCTTTTCGGTCGCATATCCCCATGACTATGTGGTTAACGACAAGTACTCATACGAAATAGCGCCAGGCAGAACTGTCGAGGGAGTCTCCTTTATTATTCCGCCGGAGTTCTCCTCTGGCACCAATCTTGGAGACGACACGTATATAAGTATAGAGACCATTCCGCAATTTTCTTCTTGTCATGTGGCGCAGTATCTCTATAGCACTCCGACGCAGGATCTTGTGTTTGTGGATGAAGGGCTCGAGTATTCTGTCGGGCAGGAAGTCGGTGCAGCGGCGGGGAATCGCTACGAGGAGACGCTGTTTGTCCGCAAAGACGAGGGGCCCTGCCTCGCCATACGATATTTTATCCACTCTACAAATATAGAAAACTACGATGCCGGCGCGGTGCAGGAATTTGATAAACAGGCGCTTGTGAACGAGTTTGACCAAATCCGCCGCTCGCTTGAGCGCGAAATCTAGGCGAAAATACCTTTTTATGTTATACTAGTACTGGGAAATTCCTCTTAACTCTAGCTCTAGGAGCACGCGTGAGTCTCCACGAACTCGACGACCTGTTTGAGCTGATTCCTAAGCCGAACGGGGGTGCAATCCGATGCTGGTACACAAGCCATCGTTCGATTCTGCAGACGGCGCTCGTATCGCTGTCCGATCAACACAAAGAAGGACCGGGTGCATTTCTGGAACAACTGACCAGTGTGATGAGTATGGCGGTCATGGAACATGACCTTGAACATACCATTCACCCGCTTCCATTTTCGTGCGGTGATATGCTGCTTGTTCTTAGCTGGCGCAAGATCGACAGGCTTTGGCGATATATGCTCGAAGCAGGCGAACAACCTCAAATGGCCGGGCTTCTTTCGTCGCCGGAGGGTCGATACCAGTTTCGACTCGATGAAGCGAAAAGATCGGGAATTGAACTGAACTTTCTTCATCGGAATGCACTTCTGCCTGTTGATCAGATTGGAGCAGGCCGAAAAACCGAGAAGCTTCTTGCGTTGTTTTGCGATTTTATAATCGCGTGGCATGCCTCCGATCAATCCCAGCATCCGCACGACGTCGCACATCCATGGCCGGAGATGAGGGGGCATCGTTCTTGAGGCGTGAAGAGCGGGGTCAACCTCCGCTCTTTTTCTTTTTGTATAAAAAATAATGCCCGGCAGGTTGGCCTGCCGGACGGGTGTGGGGGAGGCTACTTCCTCTTGCGAGGGACAATGACGATAGAACCTTCTTCGTCATCTGGCCCCGCCTTATCCCAGGGTGTTACTGCCCGGGGCATGATTGGCGGAGACGAAGCGGGAGTCTTCCGCACTGTGGCGAGGTCAACGACCTCCGCCGAATCGCGTTCTTCATTCATCGCATTTTCCCCGAATTGGAACTGTATCTTTGTATTATATCAAAAATAGGGGCAAAAGTCAAATTTCCTCGCAAAATGTGGATAATTGGGTAAAATAGGCTCTATGGCAATGAAATTTGGCATGGTGGCGTTCCTGCTTTCACTTATAGCACTCGGCGTCCCCGTCTACGGGATAATGATAGGCTGGGCAGCACTTGCGCTCGCGTGTATAGCTGCGCTCTACGGCGACAAGGTATTTACCGTCGCGACCGTCCTTGTCTCGATAATCAACTACCTGTTCTTGAGCCCCAATTTGCTCCTCTCCGCCCTTAACCCGACCGACTCCAACTGGATCGAAATCTCGATGCTCATGGTCGGGGCACCTATCGTCGCACTCATGGTTCGAAAACTCACGAGCTTAAGGAAGTGAACAAGCCGGTGTACAAAAGCCCCCAAGTGCTGTATATACTTACGGTATGAAAAACTTTATAGGTCCCGTCAGTATGCCGGTGCTTTTAACTATAATTATCGGTGTTGGGGTTTTGGGGGTAGGGGCGTATGTGGCGACGAAGGGAGATTCTACTTCTACAACAACAGGCGACCAAAACGCCACCTCAACTGCAATGGGAGGGGCAGCGGGGCAGGGTACCACTCCTGCAAAAGGTGGCACTACCGCGCAGCCATCGTCTCCTGCAACTCCGGCGGCGACGGGCGGCTCGCCAAATGTTGGGAGTGGCAGTATGGTATGGAGCTTCAAACAAGTTCCAAATTTAAATCAGGTTCGGGTGCTTTTGACTATCGGCACTACGATCTACGGCATAGCAACCCAAGAGGGTAAGTGTGCGGCAAATACCGACACAAGCCTCTACACGGGGCTTCTTTCCTCGGCAACCTGCACATGGACCGTTGATACAGAAGGGCAAAACGGCGAGGCATTGTACGGCATATTTAACGAGGGTGGCAAACTTGTCGCAAAAAAAAGATATTTTGCGCCTGCCAGCCTCAAGTCTGACTTCACAACACTAGACACGCTCGCAATTGCCGCGGGCTATAAAGAGGGGAGCACACTTCCTGCAAGCGCAACCGTGCTTGTCGTAGAGGGTCAGGAGGTTCGCATGCAGCGCCCCGGCGACGCACTTGTAAACTTGCACATAGGGGACATTGATCCGGACAGCGTATATGTGGAGGTTATTGAGGACGGTAAAACGCGATTTTCCCTCCGCGTTGCAAATGGTGCGCAGGGGCAAGCGGTAGTTGACGAAAAGAATACGCTCCGCGTTGCGGTTAAGTCAATCACGGGTGGCGCGGCCGCGGTCGTCTCCCTTTCGCTCGGGCTCACGATTGTCGAGTAAAGAGCTCACAAACTCAATTTGCGAAGTATGAGTTACAATCAGCTTTGTGTTGCGACGGCGAAGTACCAAACACTATAAAAAATACAAAGAGGCGGCGCGGGCGCTCATACACGGGCGCATTACAGTGCTTAACTCTTTTTACAACTTTAAGGTAGGAAGTGTCAGGATTAAAAACGGCAAATCCCGCTGGGCGAGCTGCTCAAAGAAGGGGAATTTAAATTTTAATTACAAACTCCTCTTCCTCCCGCTCCCCATCGTCGATTATGTCGTCATGCATGAGCTCTGCCACCTTGCGCACTTTAATCATTCGCCTAAATTCTGGGCGCTTGTAGCAGAAGCCGTGCCCGACTACCTTACCCGCCGCCGTGCCCTGCGGCTCCTCGAGATGCGCTGAGGCGCTGATTTTGTACGCTATACTGATTTTTATATGAATCCAATGATGGGAATGGGCGAAGGTACAAATTTATTGAGCATTAGTATCAACCTTGCTTTTGGTTTTGTTTTGGGCCTTATGGTGTTTTTGGGTGTAGCGGAGGTCATTGCGTATGGCACCCTGCTCGCGGAGAAACTTCTTGCGCTTAGCGGTTATGGTCAGCAAATGGCAGCGTTTGGGTTTGCCACAACCGCAGCGCCATACATCGTCCTTGCTCCTATTGCGGGGATGGTAGTTAAACAGCTCGCTTCAGTGCGCTCGATAAAAGGTTTTGCATATTTTGCAGCGGCAGTGCTTGTCGGTTTTGCCGCGGCGTACTTCGCTCAGGGCTACATTGCCGCTACGCTGATGGTGTAACGCTCAGCCACTATGCAAATAAGCGTGCGGGTTACTGCGGGGGCAAAGAGGGAGGCGGTTGAGATAGTCTCTGATACGCGCCTCAAAATTTCAGTTAAAGAAAAAGCAGAGCAGGGCGCGGCCAACGGCCGCGCCCTTGAGCTTGTAGCAAAGCATTTCGGTGTCCCCGCAAAAAAAGTCCGCCTCGTCCGCGGCGCACATTCACCCTCAAAAATATTTTCGGTTGGGTAGTCTCCAAGAATAAAAAAACCGCCGGGCCGAAGCCAAGCGGTGTAGAGCGTTCCAATTTCGTCGGGAGAAAAGTATTATCCCCCTTGAGCTTGGAGGTGGTCAGCCCAGTCCATATAGTTCCAGTTTTCGGGGTTGCCCGTCGTAACGACGAAGGGAGCCTTCGCCACGCTGGGCACGACCCGTTTTGGCTCTTCGGCGCACACCCTCGGGATCTCCTCGACGAAGTGGTCAAGAAGGTGGAGGAGCGCCGGCTTGTCGTCTTGCCGATAGTGGAGACAGGTGACGCCGTCGCAATCGAGGTGCTCGCCAAAGCTCAGGCTCACTTCCTTGCCGTCGGGGCCGATGACCGTGTTGCATGTCACATGGAAGTTGTCGTTCACGCAGTACGGCTGGCTATGAAGGCCGGGCGTGGTGGTGTCTTCCTCGGGATTTACCCCGAAGGGGATTCCAATTGCTCTCGAACCACACATTGTGTGACCTCTCGCAAATGTCTTGGCGGTTAGACCAGCCATCCTTATTACATCAAAAAACGCCCTCCGTGTCAAATGCCCCCTGTTTATGAGTTTGCTACTGAGCATGCTCAGTAGCAAAAGGGGATATAATAAAGTGCATGGCAAAAGCTCACGGTAACCGTGGACCTAAAAAACAAAAAACTCATCATTAGGGATTGGAAGAAGTAGGAGTCCGAAGAAACAAGGTTTTGAGGGTACAGCAAACCACCTTTTTCTTCTCCCTATTGTGGGCTCATAGCCAAATCCTGAGGTTCTAATAGGGTAGACGTATCCCCCTGGGTGTTGTAGGGTAAGGGCGCTATGGATCCCGAGGCAATGTTAAAAGGCCGTATGGCCGAGACACTGTTTGAAGAGATGCTTAAAAAGGCAGGCAATACTGTGTACCGATTTGGGTATGAGTCGGTTATACAAAACCTTACACAAATTGGAGGAGTTTTTGATAGATACACAGAAGTCGGTGAAAAACTTCGTGCCATCCCGGATTTTGTAGTAATCGACAAACATGGCCGACCTTCTTTTGTAGAAGTAAAATTCAGATGGAGCCCCAAGGCTCCGTTGCATGAAAATACGCTCTCCATACTTGAGCGTGTAGAAAAATATTGGCGCGCAGTCATTGTCTTCGTGAATTGTTCCGAAGAACCTTACTTTCGTATTGCGGAACCACCGTATGTGAATACAGCCAAACAGTTGCAACTCAAGCCAATTGACTCAGTCTTGGCTTGGAATATAACGCCTGAGCTTTTACGAGAGTACGAAGCGGCGGTGCACAAATACTTCACTCCAACGCTCACCACTAAACTAGAGTCGAAAAGTCTTTAAATTTGTTATGCTTACTTAGTTCGAATCCCTTCCACCCCAGGCGATTTCCAAGTTTGAACCCCAGTAAAGTATGGATAAAAAGCGACGAGAAAAAATATACGAATTGCTGAAACGGGGCTTGAAGCTCACCGAGACCGGCGAGGAACTTCCAGCAGAATGGGCGCGAGAATTTTTCCCGCCCGAACGCCGCGAGTACGAGCTTGTTTATAACGGCAAAGAAACCGAGGAACAAATTCTTGCCGATACAATGGCAATGCCGTTCCAAGAAGTAAGCACTTTCGGACAAAACGGCGTTGATTGGCATAACAAACTTATTTTCGGGGACAATTTGCAGGCGATGAAGACGCTTTTGCAAATGAAAACTGATGGAAAATTGGTAAACGCCGACGGTACGCCGGGCGTTCGGCTTATTTACATTGATCCGCCGTTTGCGACAAAACGAGATTTTAAGGGAACGCAAGATCAAAAAGCGTATCAAGATAAAGTTGCTGGAGCGGAGTTTCTAGAATTTTTGCGCAAGCGACTCGTTCTACTTAAGGAACTACTTGCAGAAGATGGGAGTATTTATATTCACCTTGATTGGAAAAAGGCGCATTATGTAAAAGTACTGGCGGATGAAATTTTTGGCGAGCAGAATTTTATCCGAGAGATAATTTGGCGAATTGGTTGGATATCTGGTTATAAATCAATCGCTAAAAATTGGATAAGAAACCACGAGACGATTCTTTTTTACGCAAAAAGAAATAATAAATTTATCTTCAATAAAAAGTATGTACCCTACCCAAAAGGGTATGAAAGATGGGGTGGACGAGAAAAAGGGAAAGGACTACCGATTGAGGATGTGTGGGGCGTTTTTGAGAAAGAGGGAGTAACATCACTCGCTGTCGTTAGTTTTGCAAGGCAAGCAACCGGATATCCGACGCAAAAACCCGAAGGATTGCTAAGCCGAGTAATTGAGGCATCTTCTAATAAGGGCGATATTATTCTTGATGCTTTTGCAGGATCGGGTACGACTTGCGCCGTTGCAGAAAAGCTGAACCGAAGATGGATTGGAATTGATTGCGGAAAGCTGGCTATTTATACAACTCAAAAACGGATGCTCACTCTCCATGCAGAAATAGGAAATGCAGGAAAGCCCCTTGCCATAAAACCATTTACTCTTTACAACGCAGGTTTGTACGATTTTGAGAACTTGAGAAATTTGCCGTGGGAAGATTGGCGATTTTTCGCGCTCCAGCTTTTTGAGTGTAAAGACGAGCCGCACAAAATCCACGGCTTTCAAATGGATGGCAAGCGACAAGGTTCAAGCGTTCATGTTTTCAATCATTTTAAGGAAGGCCAGATTAGCCAGCAGACAATCGCAGACCTGCACGCAAGCATTGGAAAAGCTGTTGGAGATCGTTGCTTTATTATTGCTCCGCGCGGCGCGTTTCTTTTCCAAGAGGATTATATCGAAATGGATGGA
>CAZRJD010000006.1:0-26197 GCA_964600495.1 uncultured Candidatus Saccharibacteria bacterium | reverse complement strand
CTGATCTCCGGTAAACGTGACAGTATCGCGCCCCGTGCCTGACTGCGCAGTGAGAGGGTTTCCGTTCCGCGACCATTGGAATGAGAGATTGTTTGAAGAAATTGTTCTGCCACCCGCAACTATTGAGGGGAATGCAATAACTTTCAGGGGCGATCCCGCACTGTAGAGTGCCTTGCCGCGGTAGAGCGGGGGCACGGAGGTCTTTGCTTCCCAAACCAAATTGACGAGCGAGGGGATAAAAGTGAAGTCACGCGATATAACACTCTGCTCGCTTGAGGTAATTACAACGCGCAGGCGGGTTGCTACGCCAAGTCCTCCTGCAGTAAATGAGTAGAAGCGCTCGCCCCTCCCTGAGAGCACGGTTTTACCGTCCTGTTGCCATACAATGTTTGCCTCGCCAAGAAAGGTTCCAATACCCTGCACCGTGATTGTTACTTCTGCACCTGGAGTTGGTATTTCAGGAGTAATAGTAAATTGCACGGGGTCAGGCAATTGCGCGCCTGCCTGCAGGGCTACAAACAAAAGGATGAGTATAGTAACTATTTTATATTCTCTGTGCATATAGTCAGGTGTCTTATGAAGTTTTTGGTCGTCTTACTCCATCAAAGTTTTTTGTATTAAGAGGAGCACGTCTAAATTGCTGTACATCCCTTCGTACTTCTTCGCGGTTGGGAAATGGTCTCCAGTCAAAACGCGCGAGGGCCCATGCTCCTTTTTCGTTTCCGCTTCTTACCGCATTACCAAGCGGTGTATCGGGTAGCGTGAACATTTTCGCACTCTCGGTTGCCTGAAGGAGCGCTCCTTTAGTCCCCGCCCCCTGCTTCCACAGGCAATACATGACAAGCGCGGTCCATCCCGGGAGCAAACTAATTCCCGGGGCAATCTCCCCCATATATGCTAGAGCACTCCGACCGGGAGCGTACATGCCGTTGAGTGCAAGCAGGCCTATAAGAAATGTCCCGCCTACAATACTGATAACGAAACTCAATACAAATCCAAGGGCAATTCCAATCGGCATGGTGACCGGCTCCGCAAATGTATTTGCGACTGCCCCCACTAATCCGCCAATCACTCCCCCGCTTACACAAGAGTCAAGAAGTTTACTTCCTGCATAACATCCTGCAAGAGTGCCTCCGATGCCGAGCGGCCCAATGACCGTAAGTGCCATTTGTAAAAACCACTGCAGCGCGTCTACACAAAAAGCGGGGAGCAGGAGCCAGGATTTCTTTAAGGTATCTCCCATAGTATTACTGTACCCCGCCCTCGCGACGTTTACGCAGTGCCAAAACCTGGGATGGGTCAGAGGTGATTATCTGGTCTTCGGTGTAGGAAGCGATGACTTTTATCGCGACATGCTTCATCCCTGCAAAGAAAATCCCCTCCCCCACATCACTTTCAAGCAAGAGGTACTTCTCCTCATCCGAGAGGTTGAATGTTTTTTGCAGGCTATCAATTGTCGTCGGCGATTGCTTAAGAAGGATCTGGATCGATGAGTTTGTGATCATGGGGAGCCCATAGGGGGATTTGAGGAAGTCATCAACGTCCTGCGTTATTGTCGCAAGGCCAAGGTAATATTTGCGCCCGCGCTTTGCCATGCCGTAGAGAAAGCTTGCGGTGTCGTCTGACTTCATCATCCACCACGCCTCATCAATAACGAGCAGGCGCTTCTTTAAGTTTTTGCGGACCGCGTTCCAGATATAGTGCGTAATAAGGTACATCGCGACCGGCTTCAAGTCGTCCTCCATGTCGCGCACTGAAAATACGACGAAGCGTTTGTTGAGGTCGACGTTGGTCGCCTGATTGATAAACCCCGACCATGTGCCCTTGGTGTATTTGGAGAGGCGTGCCACCAGTGATTCGCTTCCCTGCATGCCTGCGAGCACGAGCTCAAAGTCGGAGAGAAGCGGCGGCTCAACCTGGGCAAAGTCGGAGTCCGGCGTGATGTCCTTGAGCGCGTAGGTTTCTGTTATTGCTTTATCTATTATTGCGTCTTCCTCGGGTGAAAGGCCGCCGAGCATAATGCGGAACATGCCGACGAGCGCCACGATATTTGACCGCAGAACGTCCGCTGCACTTTCATCCTCGCGCGGGGGCGCGAGGTCAAACGGATTGATGTGGTCCTCTGAGTTAAGAGAAATATTGAAATATCTCCCCCCGACCGCCTGCGAAAGAAACTCGTACTCGCGCTCGGGGTCTATCACAATGACCTCTGTATCGAACATGAGCGTACGCAGGATTTCGAGCTTGGTCGCGTACGACTTTCCGGAGCCCGATTTGGCAAAGATAACCGAGTTGTAATTCTCAAGCGAAAAGCGGTCAAACAGGACAAGCGATGCGTTGTGCCGGTTTACCCCGTAGAGGATTCCCTTGTCGCTTGTGAGGTCGAACGATACGAAGGGGAAAATTGATGACAACGGCGATGAATTGAGTTTTGAATTTACCGAAAGTTCGTCGCGTCCGAGCGGCAGTACCGACTTGAACCCCTGCTCCTGCTGGAAGAGCGCGGGTTTTACATAAATAAGTCGCGACTCGAGCATTGATTTTATCTCCGACTCCGCCTTGTCGAGCTCTTCGGTCGTCCCGCCGTAAATCGTGATATACACCCCGACATCAAATATGCGCTCCTGCGCCTGCTGGAGCTGATCGCGCAGGTCCTCGAGGTCGCGATATGCGGTGTCGAGTATCGGGTCGCGCACGAGCCCTTTCTCCTCCCTGCTCATAATCTGCGACTGTACCTCGGCCACTTTTTTCTGGAATTTTTTGAGAATATCCGCGGAATCTATCGGGTGTACGAATATAGAAATGTCGAGCACGCGGTCGAGATTGATGACGGGTGCGAACCATGAGTCGGTTAAGACCCGCGGATACGACATGACAAAAAACGTACGCGCGATTTTGTCCCCGAGGTTAAGCTCGCGCGGCGTGATTTTAAGGGCCGAAGGCGCAATAACATCCTGAAGCTCGAGCACCCCCTGTTTGTAGATCTGTTCGGGGAGAATAGGGGCGACCGGAGTCGTCATTCCTGCCCGCGGTTTTTTAAGAAAGTCGAGAAGTGCCATAGTATATTATGCCCGTGTTATCTGCGTTACCTGAAGGGGTTTTTCGAGCTCGCCGGGGTTGAAGAGTTTGTAGAAGAGCTCAATAACCTCTTCGGTCCCGAGTTTGACGACCCGTACACTCGTGCGTATAAGCCCCTGTTCAACAACGGCCATGCGCTGCTCAAGCTGGGTCCGGTATTGTTCAAACTGTTCGTCGGTTAAAACCGCGCTGCTGCTCCTTCCTGTCGGGAGGATGGTGCTGATAGTACCGACGATTCCGCCGCTGCGTACAACAAGAGCGGGGTCATATGGTACGACAATGAAAAAATTTTTGGTCATGATGTTGGCCCGCTCGGTAAAATCCTTGATGAAAGTAATGTACTCGCGTATCTGGATCTTCATAAGGTCGTCGAGTTCTGCGGCGTAGCGCTCTTCAAGAAGCGCGATATAGGGACGTATGTCGAGCTCGCGGGACTCGACGAAAAACTGGACGGAGAACTCAAGTGAATTGAGGAAGTTCTGGAATTGTCCGATAATCGCCATCTGCTCGTCTTGCGACTTAAGGGCCAGATTTATTGAGGAGGCCATTAAGAGGGCCCGCAAACTCCCGTCTTTGAGTAAAATAATACCGTCGCGCACCTCTTTTATAGGTACAAACTCCTGTGTTGCCTCTGCTTTTGTTGCGTTATCTGCCATGGAAGGGACTACACATAATTAAATTTCAAATCCTCTGTGCTCCGGCCCGCCCTCTACATCCACCTGTGCGCGGTCTTTAATATTAAGAGACCACGCGAGGTCACGAAGACGGCTTTCAGAGAGTTTCGGTACCGGAAGTGCAGAAGATAGTGAAGCCCCCGTTGCTTTTGACGCCTCGGGCGCTTTTTGCTTCCGCTGCTTCCAAAGGTAGAGTTTGCTTCCTGTAAAGTAAGAAAATGCATGCTCAAGGGCTACGATAAGCGGGCGGCCGTTCACCTGATAGAATGCGAGCGCTGCGGAAAACGCCATGACCGGCAGAGCGAGCATAAACGTGAGCCAGAAAGGCAGGAGCGTAAAGAAAAGAAGGCATAAGCCCCCCCCGCCCGCCAGATAAATGAACTGACGCAGAGTCAGCGGGCCGAAAATCTTATCCTCAACTTCGATGAACTGCGGTACCTGATACTGCATTACAGGTAAGTATACCGCGTTTTTTGCTCTGTTTTCTATTCGGCGGGTTCCCGATATGGGTCTGTCTTATAGCCGGCTGGTCTTGGCGGCTCTGTTGGCTTTTGTGGTATGGGGGAGGAAGGTACACTTACCGTCTTTTGGGTAAGCATCAGGTCGGCCGGATGTACCTCCTCCTTTTTTTGAGGGACGTTCTGGGGCGACACTGGAACTACGGGTACCGGCGGTACCGATATGGTTGGAGCCGCATGTTCTGCTTTGGCGGCACTCTCTTTGCTTGCCATAAACTGCTTCATTGACTCGCGTATCGGCATGAAGACTTCATTACTTATGTCTGTTGCAAGCCCTTCTGCCTTTTCTTTGGGAATGTTGAGCTCCTTTTGGAGTCGCGAGACAAATGACGCCGGATCAACAAAGCCAAGCATCACAAGCATCGTTTCATCCTGAAGTGCACCTGCTTGGTCTATGTGGAGTTGATGCTTCTTCCCCAGCGTTTGTATACGCTGGTCGAGTTCGGAAGAAAGAACCGCCTGCCGGACATCCTCGGGGAGTTCGCGAAGACGGGTTCCTATTTGTTTTTGAAGAGCATCGTTATCCATACTGCCTAGTATACTCCTGCATACTTACTTTTTACGAAGATTTTTCATCTTTTGGTGTATCTGAAGGGGGTGGGGTACTCGGAGTACTCGTTGAAGGGGGTGTACTGTTTGGGGTATCTCCATATGTTCTATCGCCCTGCTTTGGTAGTTCTATATTTCTGCCGATAGATTTTGCTGCTGTATTGAGCGATTGTTGTATACTCGTCCTTCCTTCAGCCTCACGACGTGAGGCTTCACCTAATTTTTTATCAAGTTCTTCTCTGGTTCTCTCCCCTTCTCTTTTTAGTGCTTTTTTGAGGTCTTCCAAATCTTCTTCTCTTTTTGCTGCCTCCGCTACTGTATGCCACATACTTCCTACATTTTCCCTGCTTCCTGCTCCAACCCCATAGTTAACAGGCGGGGGTGGAGTATGAGGTGGAGGTGGTGGCGGAGTGGTACGGGAGCCCGCAGCTGCCGTGGTCCCCGGTGGGCGCGTTGGACCGGGGGGTGTTGTAGGAGTAGCCGGAGTTAACCGTACGACCGAAGGTGTCGAAGGGGTGGGTCGTGGCCGTGTTGGAGTGCTTGCGTTAGCCAAAGATGTAGTCCCCGGTATCCGGGACGGCGGCCTTGGCGGGACTGGGGTTCTGGGACCGGGAGTCGTCGGAGGTGTGGACGGTGTAATGGGCGGCCGCATAGCAGGTGGCGCTCCATCATTCTGTGGAGGAACGTACCCTCCCCTTGTTCCTCTCCCCACATTAACCTTTCCTCCCAAAAATTCCTGGGTCACGCCCCGCAATACGCTCCCGCCCGGAGCATGGCGGATGTTGTAGGCAGAATCAGACAACTTTCTTGTTCCCTGCCACAGAGCATTCCACGCAGCTCCTCTGGCGCCCCCCTGTTGTGCCCGTGTTTCAAGATTAAGATTCCGGGAAAGGTTGTACATTCCGCGTCCAAGTGTATTTCGTCCGGCAGACTGTACACCTGCGGCACCTAACCGGAATGGAGCCATGACAGTATCCCTCATCATGTCTCCCGCTCTGCTGCTTAACATCATTGCCATGCCACCGCTTCCCTTTGAAACCCAGTCCGCAGCCCGCAGCCCCAAAAAGAGAACTGCAATTACAAACCCCATGCGCAAGACGACCTCGGCAATTGCTTCTGCAATGCCGATGTTACCCACCTGCCCCGTGGTATTTTCCGGATTTAGGGCGCCGAAGATAGATCCCACCAAGTTGTCTTGCGAAAATTCGTTAACCAACTGGGAGAGGATGAGGAAGGTAAAGAGAAACAGGGCGGGGTAAAAAGAAAATTCGACAAGAAAGCCGAGCCATTTTTGGAATACCCAGCGCGTGCCTTTAAGGGTATTTAGTACAAACGCAATGGGTGCGGCGATGATAACGCCCCACAGTCCGACAATACGGAACAAAAACGTAATACCTGCCGAAAGAAACGCAAGAATAAGAAGCAAATACATCACAGCGGTTGCGAGGTATACGAGCGAGAGCGTAACAAAAGTAGCCATAGGCCCCGCACTCCCGACGAAGTTCTGAAAGTTTGTACTACCGTAAATTGTTTGTATCTGTACCGCGCCCATAATGCCCGCAGTCAGGTCTTTGGTCTTGTTGCTTCCGATTGTCTGTGGTACCCCGCTTGCAGACTCTACCTCGATGCTGTTATAGATTTGTGTGGCAACGATGTTGCCTGCGTCTATGACAACGCGGGTAAAAAAGAAACTGAAGTTAACAACAAGCGCAATGACAATGACCCTCGCGAGCATCTGCATGGTTCCCGTTGTCTCCGCTTTGAGCATGATTGTATAGCCGAGATACATGAGGATGAAAATAAACGCCATGTTGGAAATGTCGCGCATCCATGTCCAGCCTATCGAGATAAAGTTGAGCGTGTACGTGAGACCGTTAATTGAGGCGGCCGCAACAAAACTGAAGAAGTATGCGCAAATATAGGCTATATTGCTCATGAGAGCCGCCACGTAATACACAAGGCCGGACATGCAGATCGCAAACAGCATTCCTCCTTTAACGTCATTCCCGTTAGCATCTTTTACTTCAGTACATCCAATATCGTCGCCTACACTTTGTTGGTTTTGGGTTATCGCAAGCACCTGTTCAGCAGAATAATACGTGGCGGGATTGCCAGGGATTTGGGGTTCAGCATGTACGATTGATACTTTAAGCAAAGGCTGCAAGGGAGAAAATACAAGCACTATCAATACAATAAGTGCAATTATTTTTATCACCCTTCCCAACGCTTTTCTTGTGTTGTTAATAGAATGCATAACATTGAGCGAGCTCCACACTTGTTTGGCTGTTCTGCGACGCCATCTCGCTTTGGAGTGTGGTGCGGTTTTGATGAGCGGAGGTAACTTCTGCCTGCGTTATGAGTACTCCTGAATTTTGTGCGGTGGTAAATTGTGCGGCAACAGTCTGAACATCTGTAAGTGACTGCGCAGAAAGTGCATTTGTCTGGAGCTGCTGGATTTTGGCTATCGCGAGGTTTGCATCGGTAATGTTGTTGTTATATTGAGCTATCCTTGTTTCAAGAGACGCATTTCTTGCTGCGGCATTTGCGGCGTTTGCCTTTGCCTGTGTCCGCTGACCACTGGTGAGTGAGGGACTTGAGGAAGCCGTGGCCCAGCAATTCTCAAGGGTGGTGAGTTGTTGCTGGGCGTTCTGGATATCAGAAATACTTCCCTGCTGCGTCGTTGCGTACTGTTGTGCGAGCGCCACCGCGCCCTGCAGATTTGTTAAAAGTTGTTGTGCCGCTGCCATTGCCTCGGCATCAAGCGGGTTTCTGAATGTATCCTCGTATCCGTTTGACCCGCTCAATTTAGAAAACCCTTGATAGAGGGTGCGGGTTAAGAGTTGCTGCACCAAGGCGCCAATAATTTCATCGAAGCTGTCCGCCAAGTTGAGCGAGTCGACACTGTTGCCTATGACTTTTCTTGCAGCATCTTCTATAAGAACCCCCGGAGTTACCGTGCGACAGACTTCTTGTCCGTTTGGTCCATTAGATTTGCATTCTTTTTTAGAGAGAAACCCGCCGGGGGTGATTTCAACATTTGTCTGGGCGCTTGCTATCTCATTCCCCAGCGAGATTTGCCCGAACATATATGCGCCAAAGGGGTTGTTTGTAGGGACCGTAGTGAAGGAAAGAAGCCCACCCCACCCCCCTTCGGAAAATGTTCCCTCCATAAATTCTTCCACGTTGCCCACCACTCCGGAGAGGGTACAGGACGGAGCATCGCTACTGCGGCGCTGCGCATAGCTTTGTGCAATCGCAATCCGCACCTGAAGCTGGAAGGGGCTGCATAAAAATGCAAGCTTGGTACCGCGGATATACTCTCCCGCGGCCTCGTCTGCAACATCAGTAAAGAATTGCTGGTAATCTTGAACGAATGCGGGTTTGCCGTCGAAGCCGGAGTTAATCCAGTCCACCGTGCTTGCGGTTATTTTTTCTATAGCGATGCGTGCAATCCCGCGGGTAATGCAGTCGAGGAAGTTTTCGCGAATCTGGTTACTTGTTTCAAGTTGATCCTGCCGCACGTCATGCACCTGTACCGCGTATGCAAAACTTCCGATCGTGGATATCGCGGTTGACCCCGCCGCGCTTACCGACCCCGTTAAAAATCCGCTGGTGCAGAGTGCCAACCCCGCCGCCGCTCCACCAAATATTGCGGCGTATCCGAGCCCTCCGCCATTGTTTGGGTCATCAGGCGGGTTGTTTAGGATGTACGGCGTACCGGAAATAGAAACATTATTTACCTGATTTATCGGTGTTGGATTGAAATTCTTGAGCACTCCCCCGTCAAACCACGTGACCCCGGGCGCGGTGTAGGCAGAGGGGGGCAGGTTCTGAAGATCGTCAAGCGGGGGGAGATCAGAGAGAGGGTCAATCCCCGGCAAAGGCGTTATGGTGTTTATACCTGTGCTGGTGTTGTCGGTTGAGGTGTTCGAGCCGATTCCTACTTGACCGTTGCCCGTTTGACCGTCCCCGTTTCCCGTTATAGATCTGTTGTCACCCGTGCCGAAGCCACCGCTGTCAGGGGTTTGTGGCTCTCTGCCGAGGAGCCAGAACCATAGCAGTGCAATAAGCGCCAACAAGAGGAGCGCGCCGAGGATTATAAAAATAATTCTTCTGTTCATTGTCTCAAGGAAAAAGCGAATTCCAGGCGCTACCCGGCTCACTCGTATTAAAAAGTATACCGTTTTTAGACAACTGTTGTGCGATATTTGTGAACACGCGTGCGGTTTCCTGGATGAGGGATTCATAAAGCTGAAGCGCTCCCAGCCCCCGCAGCGGGTCCTCTATCATCGCTTGCATGTCAGGATACAGTGATGCGATACGCGCGAAATCATTAACGACCTGCAGGTGAAGCGGGGCGAGTGTTTGCGGCACCGCTACTTTTGAAAGCGCGAGTGCAAGATCCGCGTACGCTTCTCCGGTTACGGAAAGCGATTCCAATTTTTTAGGGTCCTGATAGTCAGCAGCGTATCCTATTGCAAGCAACGTATCGTAGTAGCTTGCTTTGGGATGGGCGGCCAGTAGCGCCATAACATCATTGCCGTATGCGTGGACATTTTCCCCCGTATTTTCGACCGCACTCAAATCCCCACTCGTATAAATGGTGGCGCCACGCTCGATTTCGATTTGTGCGGCAGCGTTTGCTATAAGCTTGTTCTGTGTCGGGATATCGTCGCCAAGCCCCTGTGCCTTGGCATCACTTAAGTTTACGAGGAGTGTACGCCCTACGGTTTCAGTAAGGTTTTTGGTCTTTGCGGCATTAAGGAGCGTTTGCACCGCGCTTTCGTCCGGCGGAGCAGGCAGGCTGTAGGCACTGTTCTCTGCCTGGATTTCGCGCAGTGTTTGAAGCCAGTCCGCGTTGTTTTGTGTGCCGACAACAAGTTGAGAGGGGCCGCTTCCCGCCCGTGCCTCTGGGTTTGTAAAGTGTTCTGCAGCAAGGACGAGCCCTCCGGATAGGAGTATGGAAAAGACAATAAGAGCAAATTGCGTACTCGGCAGATATCGAACAATAGACATTATCCCTCAAGTATACCTGTAAATTTGCGTGATATGCTCAAAATATGGGCCGTTTTTCCAGATTTCTTATTTCTCTCGCTCTTTTCGGGCTTTTCTCCATGCCGCTTAGCGCTTCGGCATTTGTTTCCTTTGGTGGACGGATAGTGTCGGTGATTCCCTGCTCCGGTGGTATGCACCACGTAACCATCTCTTCTGCCCGGGTTGGTGCATTTGGGGCGCCGGAATTTTATATCTGGACCCCTTTCACCATTACAAAGCTCCAAGGCCCGCCGATTAGTATTGGCCAACAAATACTTGGCTTAGCGGATATTCCCTTTGTGTGTTTCCTAGGCGGTGGAGGGTTCTTTTCTTCTCCTGTTCCTCTGTATGGTCTGCGTATGCAGATAGTCGGGACAAGCTTTCCTTTTTCAGGTGGTGGGTTATTCTAAATTCTGTTAAGAAGAACTGATGGATGCGAGTGCGTTCCATTTCTCGAGCGGCACATCCTCTGCGCGGGTATTCAGGGGAATACCTGCTTGTTGCATATAATCTCCTACCTTATCGCCTGCTATAGGAAGTAAATTATTTTTGAGAAGTTTTCTTTTTTGTCCGAATCCGGTACGGACAAGCTCAAAAAACTTTTCTTCATGCTTTTTGCTTTTAAATTGCCGACGGGAAATATTTTCGATCGTTAGTATTGCCGAGTCAACGCCGGGCGGTGGGGAAAACGCACCTCTCGGAACCGTTTTTATATACTGCGGCTCTCCATACGCTTTGATAGAAAGCGAGAGAATAGATTCTTTTCTGCTTCGAGCGATTCGCTCGGCGACCTCTTTTTGTACGAGGAGCGCCATCGACTTCGGCTGAATGTCACCCGAAAGGAATTTTTTGAGGAGCGCTCCCGTAATGTAATACGGAATATTAGCAACGACTTTGTAGGCGCCACTTTGAAAGTGCTTTGATATATCAAAGCGAAGCACGTCAGCCTCAATCACTTCGAAATCTTCCTCCCCGAATTTTTCTTTGAGAAGCAGAATGAGGCGATGATCTTTTTCGATCGCGATAACACGCGCGCCTTTTTCGAGAAGTTTTTCCGTCAAGGCACCGTCACCGGGACCCACCTCAAGCACCCGTTCGCCTTTTTCTATCTTTGCCACATCGGCAATTTTTTGAAGATACGACGGAGCGTGCAAAAAATGCTGTCCGAGGGATTTTTTCTTGTAGAGATGCATGTTAGTCTAGATAGATTGTTCTCCCCAAACGCTCCGGTGCTTCAAGCTCAAGGAGGTCATTCGGAATATCGGAGAGAAATTGCGAAGGCAGTGTCGCATTTTTTGAGCCGAACATGGTGCGATACGATGCGAATGACAGGAAAATTTTTTTTCCCGCGCGGGTGAGCGCAACGTACATAAGCCGCCGCTCTTCCTCGCGGTCGATTGCACTCTCATCCTCCCTTGCATAGGGGAAAAGCCCTTCCTCGAGCCCTACGATGAACACATAGGGGAACTCAAGACCTTTTGATGCGTGCACCGTCATAAGCCGCACGGCATTGGTCTCGTCTTTGAGCTCATCCTGCTCGCTCTGGAGCGCGGCAGACTCAAGAAAATGCTCGACCCCGCCCTCTCCCGCTTCATTGTCGTAGCGGGAGGCCAAAGACACGAGCTCGCGGATGTTTTCGAGACGTTCCGTGCCCTCGAGTTTGTCTTCCTTATACATTTTTTCCATTCCGGACTCCTTCATCGCATACTGTACGAGTTGCGAGGAAGGAAGGGTCGATGAGGCTTCCTTGATATGCAGAAGTAGGGCGCGGAATTCCCGAACCTTTTCACCCATCCCGCCTTTTAATTCACCCTCCCTCCCCATCAGCATTTTAAGGAGCGTCACTTTGCCGATGCCCCGCGGCGGGACATTCGCAATGCGCGCAATATCGCTTTGGGTTTCATAAAGCGCCGCGCGGATGAAGGAGATTGCATCCTTCACCTCTTTTCGTTCAAAAAAGCGGGTGCCAAGGACTTGGTAGGGTATGTCGCTTGAGAGAAGCGCCTCCTCTATCGCCCGCGACTGGAAGTTTGCGCGATACAGAACCGCAATGTCTTTGGGCTTGACGCCTTGCTCGCAGAGCTCACCAATTTTGCGCGCGATAAACACAGCCTCATCCGTCTCGTCGAACGCCTGATAGAGCGAGAGCTTTTCTCCATCGCCGTTTTTTGTATAGAGATTTTTTTCGGCCCTGTATACATTTTTTGAGATCACATCATTTGCTGCGGAAAGGATTGTTTTTGTGGAGCGGTAATTTTCTTCAAGGACGACCACGTGCGCGCCTGGAAATGTTTTCTCGAATGACAGCATGTTGGCAATCTCGGCACCCCGCCAGCCGTAAATGGTCTGGTCAATATCGCCGACCGCACAGATATTTTTTCTCTCCCCGACGAGAAGTCCCGCCATCTCTCCTTGGATGCGGTTGGTGTCCTGATATTCGTCGATATGGATGTACGGCCAGCGCTCCTGGTACCGCGCGCGGACCTCTGCGTCTCTCCGCAAAAGATTTGCCGAGCGCAAAAGGAGGTCGTCAAAATCGAGCGCCCCGTCGTCTCTGAGCGCCTCTTCGTAAAGCGCCCATGCCTTGAGTATGGTTTCTTCGCGATAATTCTCCGCACGGTCGCCGAACTCACTCAGCCCCACGCCGTTTCCTTTTGAGCGCGATACGAGAGAAAGGGCTGCGCGTGGCTCTATGTCCTCCGCCCCGACTTTTTTGAGCGCTTCTTTCATTGCCCGAAGCGAATCGGCGCGGTCGTAAATGGCCGGAGCGCGCTTGAGGCCGAGTATCTGGGCGTTTTCTTTTATTATCGTGAGGCCGAGTGAGTGGAAGGTCGAGACGAACGGAGGCGGGGAAGGCTCAAAGACCGGCCGTGTTGTACTTTTATTTTCACCAAGGAGTCGCAGTACCCGCTCGCGCATCTCGCCCGCCGCCTTGTTGGTAAAGGTTATTGCAAGAATATTCTTCGGCGGAGTGCCCTTAAGTACTATCTGCAGCATCCGATGGGTAATAACACGCGTTTTGCCCGCACCCGCACCCGCAAGTACCAAAAGCGGTCCCTCAGTTTTGAGTACCGCCTCTTTTTGAGCGTCATTAAGGCCGACTAAATGCTCCACTTCTCATATATACCACCCTTCAAAGATATCCACATGACAATTTCATGTAGGTTGACTCCCAGACTCCCGAGGATATAGTTGTTAGGTGCGGTATGGCAGTAGGGCAAATATGGCTCAGTTGAGCCATAAAATGATAGATTCACCAAACATTCCGCGCTTTTAGGCTTATAAATCAACAAAAAACGGACCCTTCTTCGGTGGTTGAGCCATATTCTGCGAAGAAGGCAAAAAAACCCTTATTTATCAAGCTCCTTTTGAGGGTTGCTCTAGTCGCCTTTCTTATAAGCCCCCTTTTGGCCGAAGCCAGTGTCTTTTCGACACTGGCGAATTTTTTAAAAGGCCCCACCGCTTCTGCACAAACGAATCAGCCCCCCCTTAACTCTCAGAACATGCCGCTTCTCTCGCCCGCAATTAACCTTGACCCGAACCCCGCCAAAGGAGGCGGGGGTATTACTGTTGTAGACGGCAGCGCGCTGGAGTCGCAAGAAGGGCCTTCTGGCACCGCAGCCGACCTTGAAGAAAAGGCTCAATCCTCTCAAATTAGCGTTTATACGGTGCGTTCAGGCGATACCCTTTCGGATATCGCCGAAATGTTTGATGTTGATGTCGGTACTATTGCTGGGGCTAATAATATCCAGGGGCGTGTCATTCACCCAGGTCAGGAGCTTATCATTCTTCCTATAATCGGCATCCGCCACACGGTTGTTAAAGGAGAGACACTTGCTTCTATAGCCAAGAAATATGAGGGCGACGAAGATGAAATAGCAAACTACAACGAACTTTCAAAAGGTGTCGCTCTTTCCGTCGGGCAGGTTGTTATCGTTCCGCATGGCGAGGTACCCATTACGACCCCAACACCTTCAAAACCTTCCGCAACTCCTTCAAAGACCGCGCCGCTTCAGGGAGCGGGAGGCCCGAGCTACAGTGGATACTACGCTTGGCCGGTCAGTGGCGGACTTGTTACCCAAGGTCTCCACGGCTACAACGGTATTGATATCGGAGCGCCTCAAGGGACTGCTGTCTTCGCCGCTGCGGGCGGCACTGTCATCATCGCCAAAAATAATGCCGGGTGGAACGGCGGATACGGCAACTATCTGGTTATTCAACACGACAACGGCACACAAACACTCTATGCGCACGCCACCTCAATTAAAGTTTCAGTTGGCGACAATGTTTCAAAAGGCCAGAGTATTGCAACAATAGGCAGGACCGGCCAGGCAACTGGCTACCACCTCCACTTCGAAGTTCGTGGCGCTGCCAATCCGTTTAGGTAAGCCTCCGCAAAACAAAGTCTCGCCTCACGCACATAATTATGATTTTCTCTCCCTATATTGGAGGGCTTCAAGGATGTGCGATTCTGCAATGTCTTCGCTGCCGTCGAGGTCGGCTATGGTGCGCGCAACTTTGATGACGCGGTGGAATGCGCGGGGCGAGAGGTTGAGCCGCTCCCCCGCTTTCTCGAGTGTCGCGCGCACAGGGATTGAGAGCGGCACCTTTTCATCAAGTTCTCTCGGCGAGAGGTCGCTGTTTGTTTTTGACGGCACATCAAAGCGACGCTCCTGCATTGCGCGCGCGGCAAGCACCTGCTTGCGCGCAAGCGTGGTCTCGCTCCAGCCCTCGCTCCTCTTCCCAAGTTCATTGAGCTCAATCGGTCCCATCGTTGCCCATAGGTCGATGCGATCCACAATCGGCCCCGACATTTTTCTCCGATATCGCTCAAGATTTGAAGGTGAGCACGTGCAGGCAATTTCCGGATGCCCCCAATTACCACATGGGCACGGGTTCATCGCGGCAACAAGCGTGAAGCGCGCGGGAAACACCGCGCTCCCCTTCGCCCGCGCAACAGAAATAATACGGTCTTCCATAGGTTGTCGCAGGGCCTCAATAACCCGCCTGTCGAATTCTGGGAACTCATCCATAAATAAAACGCCCCGATGCGCGAGTGTTGCTTCGCCGGGGCGGACATTTGCGCCACCCCCGACGATAGAAACATACGAGGCGGTGTGATGCGGCGAGCGCATGGGGGCGGTTGTCATTATTTCGCCGTGGAGCGTCCCCGCGACCGAATGGATGCTGTTTACCTCAATAACCTCGTTGAACGAGAGCGGCGGCAAAATTGATGCAAGCGCTCTTGCCAGCATCGTCTTCCCCGTCCCCGGTGGGCCTGAGAGTCCAAGGTTGTGGCCGCCTGCCGCCGCAATAATTGCCGCCCGTTTTGCATGCCCTTGGCCGCGAATGTCCTCAAATGCAAACTGCGAATCGCCAAAATCAGTTTTGAGTTTCGTCTGCGGTGCGGGAGAAAGGCGGTTCTCCAAGGACGGTCCTCTGGCTCCATTTTTTAAGGACCGTCCTTTTTCCGGAGATTTTTTTGTATTTAAATGTCTAACCACTTCTTCGAGTGTTTCTGCGGCGTACACCTCTATCCCCGGCACGAGCGCCGCCTCCCTTTCGTTTTCTTTCGGGACAAACACTGCCCGCTTTCCCGCACGCTTTGCCTCGGCAACAAGCGGCAATATGCCGCGCACAGGGCGCAACTGCCCGTCAAGCGAAAGTTCTCCCACAAAAAGATACGGCTCCGGATCAAACCGGATATCATCCGCTGCAAGCAAATACGACAACGCTATCGGTAGGTCGAGCATCGGACCCTCTTTTTTAACGTCCGCAGGTGCAAGCGAGATGACGATTTTCTGGTTTCGCTGTTTTGGCGACTCGAACCCCGCGTGTTTAATAGCGGCCGCAACCCTGTCGCGCGACTCTTCAACCGCTTTGTCGGGGAGCCCGACCAAGGTAAACGCATGGAGTCCACGAGAAAGGTCCGTCTCAACCGAGACGAGGTAGGGCGTCAAATATGATGTCTGCGCACCATACACGCGGGCGTAGTGCATTGTAGCGGTTTAAAAAAGTGGTAAACCGCTGGTTTCCCCTATTCTCTACATATGAGCCTTGCAGGTCCGCGCTGCGGGGTCTGCCTCAAGGCGCTCTTCCTCAATAGGTTCCCCTCCTATTTCGCAAACACCATAGCCCGTCCCCGCAATTTTATCAAGCGCATGTTTAATATCGTTGTAGCGGATCTCAAGCGTGTCGTTTATTGCGCGATTCTGCGCATACTCCTCCATCTTGTCGGCCGCCTCGTTCGGGTCCGCTGTCGCGCTCATAACATCCATACTCGTCTCTTTTGCCTCCCAGTCGGCAGGGTTCTTTGGATTCTGTATGCCAACCGATGCAAGTTCAACCTCAACTTTTTTTAATTCCTCTTCGAGCTTTTGTTTAACGTGTTCGGTATTCATACGTTTATATATTAGCAGGCACGCTCGCGAAGCGCGAGATGATTTCTTTAAGCGTGTATTCGTTCGTTGTTATTACAATTGTATTTCGGTCAAGAAATGTCCAGAGCAGCAGAATATCACCGCTTTCATTAAGAATGGCCCGCGAGTCACGATTCTCGACGACGCGGTCAACAAAGCGGCTATTGAAAATTTGTGATACCGGTGGAGTTGATGTCGCAATATTCTCCTCTGGTATCCGCGCGCGTGGTATCCGGCTAAAGAGCGGCGCGAGTTCCGTCGCCATCGTGCTCTCCCATGCAAGCATTCCCGAGAACGCCTGCTGGTATGAATCGACGTTCACTATAAGGAAGGGCTGGTTGCCGTCGAACGAATGTATGCCGAAGAGGTACGGGCTTTCTTTAATCGTGCGCAACAACTCCTGCGGCATTGAGGGCGCGAGTGTGGAAACAAGTTTTTGGGCACCAAGCTCAACGTACGTCTTTCTCCCCTCATCCGTTGTTGAGGCAAGCGCGAGAAATATCCGCTCCATAAGACCAAGCGAAAGCGAAATGGTTTTCCGCTCGTTTTCAAGCCCTGTCATGAGCGGCGTGCGGGAAAGTTCGTTTGGTTTCAGTTCGAGCCCGAGCGTCTCGTCAACAAAAATAAAAGGAGAGTCCGGAGCATTCTCAAGTGGTGTAAGCGGTCGTGTGCGCGAATAGACAAACGCCAGCACAAGGACGGCAAGCAGGAGGAGAAACAAACCTCCCAAAATCATGGCAGCGCGGCTTCCCCACTTTTTTACTACCGACTCCTGCGTAGTGGCGGTACCTGATGTTCCGGCAGTCTGTGAGCGGCGCACCGCCTCCGCGGCGGCGATAGAGACGACAGAAACATTTTTTTGCTGCACCAGCTTTTCGATATCGCCCTGGTACGTCTCGATCGGTCGCACGATCGATTCTTCGGGCTTCACCCCAAGTTGCCCCGGAAAAGGTCCTCGGATCTCCTCGCTTCGCTCGGCCAGACCATTTTCCGTTGCAGCTTGGGGCTTCGCTAAGGTAGCGTTTTGCTCTTGCTCTAATAATGCACCAGCATTTATGCGCTGCGCATTTGCAGGGTCATGTACCTCCTTCTTTGGGAGAAGAATTTTATCGAGGTCTATTTCTGTCTTGCCTGCAGGCGGGGTTTCCGGTTCGTGCGGCTTAGGAGGTTCTTGGGGGGCGGTCTTGTCTTGGTCCATGTGGTGGTTGCGTAGACGGTGTCAGGCCTTTGCGTAATGCAAACTCCGGATCAACCATTTTAATCGAGAGGTTAATGCGGCCTTTCTCGTCTATCTCCTTTATCATAACCCGCACTTTATCTCCAATCGAGAGCGCTCCTCCTATTTTGTCGATTCGGAAGGGTGCCACTTCCGAAACGTGCACCAACCCTTCGGCATCCTTGCCCACACCAATCCGTACAAACGCGCCGAAGTCCATGAGGCGCGTCACCTCTCCGTCGTAGACTTCCCCCGCTTTGTACTCCTTTACAATAGCCTCGATCATCTCGCGCGCTTTCTCGGCCGTACCGTTCTTGCCGGTGATGAAGATCGAGCCGTCGTCCTCTATCGTGATATCCTCAACGCCCGAAACATCCTTGATTCCGTTGATTGTTTTGCCGCCGCCGCCGATGACGAGCCCGATCTGGTCTGGCTTTACCTTCATTGTGATTATCTCCGGCGCGCGCGGACTAATAGTTGCGCGTGGTGCCGCAATTTCCTTTTCTATAACATCAAGTATCTGCAGACGCGCCGCTTTGGCACCCTCGAGTGCCTCAACCAAAACAGGTACTAGAACTCCATCAAGTTTGATATCCATTTGAATAGCGGTGATCCCCTCCCGTGTTCCGGCAACTTTAAAATCCATCCCGCCGAACTCATCTTCAGGGCCCTGGATGTCGGTAAGTACGCGATACTCACTGCCGTGTGTCATGAGCCCCATCGCAATACCCGCGACAGGGCGCTTGATTGGCACGCCACCGTCCATGAGCGCGAGCGTTGCTGCGCAGGTCGAGCCCATTGATGTCGAACCGTTCGACGCAAAGCACTCCGACACAAGCCGAACAGTGTAAGGAAATTCTTCAGCGGAGGGAATTACCGGCAGGAGCGCTTTTTCTGCAAGTGCGCCGTGCCCGATCATGCGACGGTTGAGGCCTCCCATGCGGCCGGTCTCTCCGGCCGAGTATGGCGGAAAGTTGTAATGATGCATGAAGCGCTTTTTTGTCTCCTGCTCCTCCATCGTGTCTACTAAAAGCGAGTCGCCGGGGCCGCCGAGGGTTAATGCCGAGAACACATGCGTGCCTCCACGGTAAAAAATGCCCGAGCCGTGAAGCATTTCTGAAACTCCGCCGGCTTTTGCAAACAAGGGGCGCACCTCATTGAATGCGCGACTGTCTGCGCGCTTGTTGCCTTCGACTGCGCCGCGATGAATCTCTTCGTCCACCTTGTCCTCAAAAAACCGCTTTGCAATTCCCGCCTTCATTTCTTTTAATTCTTCAATTTCACTGACGCGTGCCATCCACACGTCCGAAAGTTCATGTATCGCATCTTTGCCGGGCTTCCCGCAGAAAACCGCACCACCCAGTTTCCCCGAAAATTCGGAGTCAAAAAGATTCGTCAGTGCTGCGGGGATTTCCGGTTTTTCTGCCGAGCGCTTTTCCTTACCTATCTCTGCGATTATTTTTTTCTGCCATGCCAGAATTTTTTCATGTTCCCCCACTGTTTTTTCAAACGCATTTGCTACATCTGCTTCCGACGCCTCGTTTGCCCCGACCTCTATCATATTGATCATGCCGTCTTTGCCGCACGCCAAAACATCGAGCGATGATTTTTCCCGCTGTGCATATGTTGGGTTGATGACTACCGCCCCGTCTATTTTCCCGATGCGGACCGCCGCAACGGGGCCGCTCCACGGAATGTTCGATGTTGCGAGCGCAAGCGACGCGGCATTTACCGCAACCGCATCAGGGTCCTCCTCGTCGAGTGCGAGCACGGTGATAATGACCTGTATCTCGTTCCTGATGTGCTGGGGGAAAAACGGGCGGATGGTGCGGTCAACAACGCGGCCGGAAAGTATTGCCTGCTCGCTCGGCCTCCCTTCTCTTCGCATAAAGCGGCTTCCCAAAATTGCGCCCGCGGCATAGAAGCGCTCTTCGTAATCAACCGTGAGCGGGAAGTAATCGATATCGTTGCGCAACTTTTCGCTCATGACCGCGGTCGCAAGCACGGCGGTGTTGCCGTAGCGCAGAATCACCGAGCCGTGCGCCTGTTCGGCAAGGTCGGTAAACTCGGCGGTCAATGTTTTGCCGCCGACATCAGTCGAAAAACTTTTACTTTGCATATGGTTTCTCTGCGAAACCCGCGAATTTTAGGTCTCCTTATAGTGAAGGCCTACCTATCCGCGTGCTTCGCGCCCAATTAACTACTATCCAAAAACTATAGCAAAAAGGACCTTTTCACGCCACTTTTCGGGGGCGTCAAGAAGTGCTTGACAAAAGCATATCAACTATGGTATAATAAAGAGGAAAGTCACCGTACGGGGGTTCACATGCGCATATTATGGTACTGGCTCTACTTCTTCTTGTTGAAGTTGTTGAGTCTCCTAGTCGCCAGCGTGATGGTTGCGGCGATATGGTACTGGTCGTCTCAGTTCCTCTTGGGCTGGTACGACTGGAACACTGCTCGGTTGAGTGAGACGTGGGACTTAATCTCCCCGCTTCTCCCCAACGCAATCTGGGCAGCGGTAGAAGGCCTGCAGAAGGCCTACGCCGGGTTCGTTGTGGTCCTCCGGGCCATGACGAGTCTCATCGACGATCCGTTCGAGGCACAACGGATGGAAGCCGCAGTCCGCGGTGTTCTAGGAGAAGGTTGGCTCGTCCTCGTTGAGACGGCCATACTTTTCCGAATCGGTTGGGGCATCTTCGTGGGAATCAAAGGCCTCTTCCGTCCAACCTGATCTATCCACCGTTCGCCAGTCGCCGTCTCCTTGTGGGGCGGCGACTTTGTTTTTAAAATCTATTTTGTAGCCTGCTACTCCCCGGACATTTTTATTGCGGGGTCTTCGCCGTCGGTGTTTTCTATAACTGCCGCTTCCTCGGCACTCCCTATTTCTTTTCCGTTTCCGTTTTCATTTTTGCCGGAAGAAAATCCTGGTATCCAGCCGCGCCCACCACCTCCGCCGCGGTAGCCTATAAGATAGCTTCGCGGATCGTCACACATATCGATAAAGTCGTCCGCAGCTTCGCGGAGCGTCCCTGCCGAGGATTTGCCGAAAGCAATGACCTCAACCTGACACCCCTCGGTAAATTTTAAATAATCAACAACCGGCACAAAGTCACCGTCCCCTGTTGCCAAAATCACCGTGTCGAGTTTGTTGGCCATCGCAATAGCATCTATCGCCATGCCGATGTCCCAGTCCGCCTTTTTGGCGCCGCCCGCAAACACGCGGATATCTTTTACTTTTGTTTCAATACCGAGCTTGTTGAGCGCCTCAAAGAAGCCCTTCTCCTCTTCCGACTCGGTGCGTATAACATATGCGACCGCACGGATGAGTACCCTCCCCGCGAGCGCCTCTTTAACAACCGCGCCGAAGTTTACCTTCGATTTATAAAGGTTTTTTGCGGAGTGGTAGAGATTTTGCGTGTCTATAAAAATGCCGACGCGCTGGCTTTTGTGTTTGATGATAGCCATACGAAAAAATTAGAACTATGTATAAAAAACTGTGATGAACGCAAACAAAAAACGAACTCTCTTTACTATACTACAAACAAACAGTAAAGATTATTTCTTCAGATTGAGCTTTTTAAGAATCGCGTTATAGCGCTTCTTGTGGCTCGCTTCCAAATACTTCAAGTGCGTACGGCGGTCTGCAACCATCTGCAGCAAGCCGCGGCGCGAGTGTTTGTCTTTAAGGTGTTTTTTGAGGTGAGAGGCAAGCTCGTCGATGCGCTTGGTGAGTATAGCAATCTGCACTTCAGGGGAGCCTGTGTCCGCCGCGTGGACGGCAACTTCCTTAATAACTTTCTCTTTCTTTCGCTTTGTAAGCATATTTAAAGGGAGAATATGTAATCTCCCAGTGGTATAAGCATAGCACGCCCTACGAATTTTTGCAAGAGGTACCGGTACGCATAGATTTCGCGATATAATATTGTGCGACGTATGGCAAGCAACGATTTAAAATCTCTTAAGACTCAATTTTTAGAGTATTTGGAGATAGAAAAAGGGCGGAGCATCAAGACGGTCGAGAATTACGACCGCTACCTCACGCGGTTTTTGCAATATACAAAGATCACTTCCCCGTCAAAGCTTACAGAGACTTCTGTCCGCGAGTTTCGCCTCCACTTAAACCGGCAGGCAGGCACCTCCGGCACGATGAAGCACAAAACACAGAACTATTATTTAATAGCTATCCGAGCGTTCCTCAAATTTTTGCGCAAGCGCGAGATAGAGTCACTCAACCCCGAGCGCATCGAACTTGCAAAAGTAGGCGCGCGCGATCTTGACCTTATTACGCATGATGAACTTAATCGCCTGATGCAAGCGCCCAAGGGGGACTCGCTCCAGTCCCTAAGGGACAAGGCAATGATGGAGCTCCTTTTTTCTACAGGGCTTCGCGTCTCGGAGCTCTGCGGGCTCGATCGCGACCTCGACCTCTCGCGCGACGAATTTTCCGTCCGCGGCAAAGGCGAGAAGATCCGCGTCGTCTTCCTCTCCCCCACTGCCAAAAGCGCAATCAAGCAATATTTAGACAAACGCGGCGATGTCGATGACGCGCTTTTTGTCCAGATGGGCAAAGCGTCAAAAAGCGCAAAAGAACTTCGTCTGACACCCCGCTCCGTTGAACGGCTCGTCAAGCGCCATGCCGTCCGCGCCGGCATCACGCGCAAAGTGACACCGCATGTTATCCGCCACAGCTTTGCAACCGATCTGCTCGAGAATGGCGCCGACCTCCGCAGTGTGCAGGCGCTCCTCGGCCATGCCAACATCACAACAACGCAGGTCTACACGCATGTAACCGACAAACACCTAAGAGAAATTCATAAGAAATTCCACGGCCAGAGGAGGAAGTAAGAGAACTAATAGAGCACCGCCCAAGAAGGAGCGCCGAGAGAGTAGATGTAATAATTCCCGAGCGTTATTGGCGTGATCGAAACTGGCGCTTTGCCTGGTGTAAGGAGTTTTCCCGGAGGCACCGGAAAGTCGCTCTTTTTGAGATGGAGGTAGAGCACTACATCCGGAGTGCGCCAGCTTACTACATGTACTGCTTTTTTCTGCGAGTCGATTGCATTGTTTCGTATCGTCACAAGATATTTTTCCTTCCCACTGCTTATGTACACGGGGTCTCCAGCCGCAACAGGTGATCCTTGAGGAACACGCAAGACACCATAGGGTGAAGTTATAGGCATTGTATACTGCACGTTATTTATCCATACCTTCTGCCCTGCTGTAATCGGAAAACTTGACCGACGTGACCACAGTGCAAGGGTAGATTTAGTGCTCGCCTCCAGCTGTGTGCTCTCCACATACCCTTGCGACGGTATGGCCGAGAGGTAGGTACCGTAGTAGTCCTTCCATGAATCGTAATCGTCAAATACCGCCTTGTTGTTACGTACCATTTTATAGAGCGACGCGTAGTCGGCTGGTTTGCCGAAAAAGCGTGGAGCGCTTGGTATATAGACATCCCACGGAGCAATAGATGTGAGCCCAAGCGCATACGCTGATGCGATACCGCGCTGATTACGGAACACATCACTGTAGGGAATAGTGACGCCGCTCACCTTCCCACCTGCACGGAAAGCATGCTCCATGTCGCGCAAGTGTTGTACCCACACGTCGTTCGAGGCGGCAACGGGGCTGGCATATGCTTCCGCGAAGAAGAAGTCGAAGTACGGCGCAAGCCAGCTTGAGTCATTTCCTTCGGTGTTGGCGGAGAATGGGATGTCCGCGATGTCTTTTCCTGCAGCGTACGTGCGCACCTCACTATGGAGCCATGCATGATACTCCTGTGTCGATTTCTTTTGGAAGTCGTACCAAAGCTGCGCGGTCGAAGTTCTACCGGCCAAAAATGCGGTGTATTTTGTCTTACTCTCAGGTTGATAACAGCCGCCCTGTGATACTAAGTGCTCATTAAGCATCGCCGTATCTTGTTGGAAGGAGGTACAGCCTGCATCAACGAGATTTTTAAGTGCACTAAGCTGGTAGGCTCGCCACGCCTCGCTGTTGACGTCGGGGCGGCGCAGGGGTGGATTAAACTTGAGATCGTTTTGATATCCGCCATATCCGCCCGAGGAATTGGTACAAACCATCTTCTCTTTATTTGGATTGGTCTCAGGGACCCAGAATGGTACGGTGCATTGGACAGGAATGTTGAGTGGCTCCGCACGATTTAAGGCGTGACCGCCGCCGTAGGTCCAGACGATTCGATTTGCAAAGAAAGCGTTGTAGTTTTGCAAAGTATTATTCCAGTTCGAGTCCGGTGTAAAATTACTCACCGAACGCGGAGAAAACGGTACATCGCTGCGCTTCAAAGGCCCACTGATGACGGTTGGTGCAGCTGCTGGAGCTGTCGCCGCTGTTACTGCAGCAGCACTACCTCCCCCGAGGTCTTTGCTGACGCTCTCAATCGTAGCCGGATCAACATTATAAGCAGAGAGGAGGCCGAGTACTGACTGAATTTGAGAGGAGCTCAAGGCGGCGAGTTGTTCCCCGGAAGACACTCCTGGCAAAGCGCCCGTCGCTAAAGAACCGAGAAACAGCATGCAAAAGGCAAACACACTTGCTCCTGCAAAAATAAAGGCACTTTGGCCAGGGGGTTTAATCTCCATAGTTATTCCTTATCAAAAGGATAGCATGCAGTGCTTAGGGAAAAATATTATATATCCCCACGTAACCGACAAACACCTAAGAGAAATTCATAAGAAATTCCACGGCCAGAGGAGGAAGTAATGTTGCAGAGCACTAGAAGTCAACGCTTGTTCAGGGAGAAGGTGTCGCAGGGCACGAGATATTGGTAGTTGTGAGGTTTCCGTCCGTGCATCGCATTTGCTTGCCCGTACATGAGACAGCCCCCGTGTCTCGGTTATAAAACCGCGTAATCGATTCCCCGGATTTTAAGAAAGGATCCGGGTAACCTTTCTCCACATAGCACCCTGCCTTGCGGCTTATGCGATTCTCGGCGGTCACATTCTCAAAGAAGTAATTCGGTTTGTTAACAGAGTAGGAGCTGTTTCCAAGGTCGTACGCGCGGATCATCTTGTTTGGGGAGAGAATACGTATCTGGTTTTGCATGACAACGTTGTTTTGTGCAAAGTCGCGGTCGTCCACACCACTCCCGAATGGGTATGCACTGTCAAGACCACAGTAGCTCCTATTCCCGTCACGCGAGCCGATCCAGATCGCCGGCTCCTTGACTTCCGAAGCATAGCTGTGACCGTAGTAAAAATAGTTGTTGATGATTTTGTTGCCCGACGGTGTTTGGTGGCGCACCTCGCCGCGCTCTCCGCAGTTGCGGTAGAGGAAGATGCCGCCATGCCGAATATGTGCGAAGAGGTTGTTTACGATGAGATTGTTGGCAGAGCCGTCAAGCGCAATAGCCTCTCTGTCCTCCCCTGTGCAAAAAACGCTCCAGCACTGCTGCCCCCCGGTATCTACGCTTATACTGTTGTTGCGAATAGTGTTGTACGCGCTCTCGGGATGGAAGTAGATAGCGGTATTTGGCGCTTCACCCGATAGGTTTGAGTTGGTAAGAGAAGAGTAAGTCACACCAGGATGAAAATTCACCGCCCCCGTGCCGTTAACGTTGATGGTGAGCCGGTCGAGCGTGATGTTGCGTGGTGCGGCATCCTGCGATCGTTTGGTGTGTCCGGTTGAGAACGGCGACGAGCCGGTCATCATACCGGTTACTTCCACTCCCCCGTTGATCTTGCAGTTTTTTATAACGACGTTCTCAGGTCGACTGTACTTTATAACGACGTTCTCAGGTCGACTGTTCGTAGTGTCCGTTACCTTTGTCGAGCGCACCTGGAGAGCGACCGCGCCTCGGGGGGCAGTAATAGTTGCGCCGTTGCAATCAAGCGTGGTGTTTGATGCCCCCGCTCCTACAAACTCGACTTTCTTTGTTACGACGTCAGTACTCTTAAGCGTCGCGTTGCAGTTTATAGATACCGCTCCATTAACCATGCCGGACTTGGGAGGCGCCAAGATTTCCGCCATCTTCTGCGCACTACAAGCCCCACTCGCAGTCGGAGGAACCGTATTAGCCACTGTTACTGTCGCGGTACATGTTTTTGTGCCTCCGGTGCCTGTTGCGGTTGCGGTGTATGTTGTTGTAACAGTTGGTGAAACAACTTTTGAGCCTGCTGCAACTGGTGTAACAGCTTCCACACCGTTATTTATTGAAATTGAAGTCGCCTTCGCGCTTGTCCACGAAAGAGTCGATGACTGGCCTGCAGTAATTGACGCAGGAAATGCAGAGAGTGTGCAGGTTGGAGCGGGTGTAGGGGTCGCCCCGACGAATTTCACATTGTCTTGAACAGCAGCTGGGGTATTTGCGGGTAGATAGATATTACCTACCGTCGTTTCCACCGTGGTAACCCGTCTTGTGCCATTGATATACACGACAGTACCCTTGGGAATATTCTTGAATTCTTGCTGTCTTGACCACAGGAGTGTCGTCCGGTCGGGGTAGGTGGCTCGGTCGACCCTGGTTATCATCCCTGTTAGACTGGGAGGAGCTACCGCTGCCGTACTCGTGCCGAGTACCGCACCTTCACTGCGGAGCGCTGTGTTGAGGCTCTCTACAGCCGCTTGATCAATGTCAAAAGCAATAAGAAAGTTAGAGACTGCCTCGATTTGAGGCTCGGTTAGGGCGGCAGAGGCAACAGAAGGCAGCAGGAAGCTGCATGCAAGAGCAATTGTGAAGCTAAAGCGGGT
>CAZRJD010000005.1:0-27154 GCA_964600495.1 uncultured Candidatus Saccharibacteria bacterium | reverse complement strand
CACATGCCATTTTGTCCAGTCCCGATCACCGAATACTGCGAGCGAGTCGAAGAGCTCCTTAGGGAGCGGTATGGGCAAGGCCCGTACACCGAACTTCGGCGAACGGAAGTCGGAGACGAAGTGATGAGCACGATGCTCGCCGAGCTTCGCGCAACGCAGCAGGGCAATTCGTAGGCCGCCCCACAGGCGGCCTTTTTCATTGCAACCCTTCGACTACGCTCAGGGTGATTTTGCTTTAGCAAAATCACCAATCAAGCTCGCCGGTTTTGTACTCGGTGACGCGGGTCTCAAAAAAGTTCTTTTCTTTCGGCATGTCGACAATCTCTGACATCCAGGGGAACGGGTTGTCTACATGATACTGCCGCTCGAGGCCGATTCTCTCGAGCCTGCGGTCCGCGACATGCTCGACATATTGCTTCACGCTCGTAGGGGTGAGGCCGAGAATGCCGCGCGGGAGCGCGTCGTCTGCGTACTTTTTTTCAAGCTCAACACCGCGCTTTATTTTGTCGGTCAGGTCTTGTTTGAACTCGGGCGTCCATATATCCGGATTTTCCTGCACGATTGTGTTGATGAGGTCCGCACCGAAGGCAAGATGCACCGACTCGTCGCGCAAAATAAACTGGAACTGCTCGCCCACACCCACCATGCGGTTCTTGCGGAGCATCGAGAGCATCATCGCAAACCCCGCGTAAAAGAAGATGCCTTCCATAATGACATAAAAGCCGACAAGGTCGTGCACGAATTTTTGGATATTTTCCGTGCCCTCGGTTGTAAAGTTCGGGTCGAACACCGACTGCGTCATCAGAACCACAAAGTCATCCTTCTCTTTTATCGAGGGGATGGTGTTGTACATATTGTAAATTTCGTCCGGCGAGAGGGCGAGTGTGTCGCAGCAGTAGATGAAGGTGTCAGTATGGACGGCCTCCTCGTACGCCTGACGCAGTAAGTATTGGCGTGCCTCGGGGTTGGTGATATGTCGGTAAATAGCGAGGACCAAGTTGTTCGCAGTCAAACTTTCTGCGGTCGAAAAGAATCCCAAATTCCAGAGGATCATACGCCGCTCATCGTCGCTAAGTGCGCCAGCCTTCTTCCACAGCTCGACATCCTGCTGCATCGAAACTTCTTCCGGCACCCAGTTGTTTGCGACACCTTTTTTATAATGCACCCGCGCCCACGGGTACTTCATCGGTAAAATTTTGTTTGGGTCGGTCGAACTCGCGCCGTTGATGATTGCCATGAAGGTTCATTTTACTTTTTTATAAGTGCGTGTGGAAGTGGATTGCATACAAAAGGACACTATTTGAAGGGTTGGAAGAGGGGTTGACAAGGGATTGAGACTGGTATAATGTTGCGGTCTATCCCCACGGGGACCCATCCGTCCGAGAGATCTTGCCGCGGCAGGAAACTTCTCTCGGGCGGATTTAATTTTTACTTACGCGCTGCAGGATTCACACGCTTCGCCCATTATTTCGACTTTAGGGTGTGAGTGGCCGGCGTGATTATGAACTGCAGACTCGCCGAATTTGGGGATGCCAACAGGGAGCGGCTCATGAGCAAGCTCAGTAGCTTTTTCAATCTTAGGGAGCGGTATTGGTTCCATAACGCCAACTGTTTGCCCCATCACGATAGGCGAGGGCACGGAGTCCCGTATCACACCTATCGTGACTGTCTCTTCAATAATGACTGCCGATGGTACGCTCATACCTGACGATGCTGCGGATGCATCGGTGCTCGAGGTGCCGCCGAATTTGGCCATATTTACGGTCGACTTCTCTATTCGGGACGCGCCAAGTGTGCGCAGATAGTACGTGGTCTTGAGCCCCAAGCTCCATGCGTATTCGTATATTTGCGAAAGCACTTTGCCCGAAGTGCCGCCGTAGAAGATATTTAAGGACTGCGACTGGTCTATCCAGCGCCCGCGATACGCGGCCGCTTTAATAAGCCATTGCGGCTCTATTTCGAACACTTCTTTATATTTGTCGCGTATTGCGGGCGGAATCTCCTCTATAGCCTGAATGCTCCCGTCGTTATACTTCAATTTTTCAAGCATCTCCTCATTCCAAAGGCCAAGCTTTTTGAGGTCGTCAACCAGATACTCGTTGACGAGCATAAAGTCGCCCGCCATGTTGGATTTGACGTAAATGTTTTTGTAAATGGGTTCAATCGTGGGGTAGCAGCCTGCAATATTGGCGGTCGTTGCGGTCGGCGCGTTTGCCATGGTGTTACTATTGCGCATACCCCACTGCCGCACCGCCTCCCGCACCAGCCTCCAGTCGAGCGTCTCGTGGCGCGGCACATCAATTTTTACCCCGCGCTCCTGCTCAAGGAGTGCGAGCGTGTCCTGCGGCAGTATCCCGCGGTCCCACTTGCTCCCTTTGTATGTTTCGTAGGGCCCGCGCTCTTTGGCAAGCAGGGCCGAGGAGAGTATCGCGTGATAGGCGATGGCCTCCATGCTCAAGTCCGAAAATTGCACCGCCTCCTCCGAGTCGAAGTTGATGTTCATTTTGTAGAGCGCATCCTGCAGGCCGCGCAGGCCCAAACCAACCGGCCGGTGGCGCATGTTGGAGCGGCGGGTTTTTTCTGTCGGGTAGAAGTTGACCTCAATAACATTGTCGAGCATGCGCATCGCAACGGGGACAACCCGCGCAACCAAGTCGCGGTCAAAGCGCCCTTCGCGCACAAATCCCCCCATATTAATTGAGCCCAAGTTGCACACAGCGGTCTCAGTCGCGGAGTTGTTGAGCGTTATTTCGGTACAAAGGTTCGAGTTATGCACGACGCCAACATGGTCTTGCGGAGAGCGGATGTTTGAGGGGTCCTTCCATGTTATCCACGGGTGGCCAGTTTCAAACAGCATGGTGAGGTGCTTCTTCCAGAGTTCCGCTGCACGTATGCGCTTGAACATCGGCATGCTGCCTTGGTCGGCAAGCCGCTCGTATTCGGCATAGCGCTCCTCAAAGGCTTTCCCGTAGAGGTCGTGGAGGTCGGGGACGTCACTTGGCGAAAATAGTGTCCAGTAGCCGTCTTCCTTAAGACGCTTCATAAACAGGTCGGGGATCCACGTTGCGGTATTGAGGTCGTGGGCGCGGCGCCGCTCGTCGCCGGTGTTCTTGCGCAACTCGATAAAATCCTCGATGTCGGCATGCCAATACTCTAAGTACACCGCCGCGGCGCCGCGTCTCCTCCCAGAGCGGTTGATGGAAATAGTTACATCGTTCGCAATTTTGAGGAACGGTATGACACCCTGCGACTCAACACCAGTCGTCTTTATTAAAGAGCCCGTTGCACGCACGGGGGTCCAGTCGGTGCCGATGCCGCCCGCATATTTGAGGAGCTGCGCGTTGTCTTTGTAGGAGTCAAAAATGGCATGGAGGTCGTCCGGCACTGTGTCGAGAAAGCAGGAGGAGAGTTGCGGCTTTACAAGCCCTGCGTGATAGAGGGTCGGGGATGACGGCATGTAGTACATTGCCGACATTATTTCGTAAAACTCGACCGCCTGATTGTTGCGCTCCTCGGGAGTTTTTTCTGCAAGAGCGCAGCCCATCGCGATGCGCATCCAGAAGATCTGCGGGGTCTCAAGGAGATGGCGGACACCGTGCTCGCGCGAGAGGTAATTCTTTTCAAGTGTCTGGAGGCCAAGATATTTAAAATCGCGGTCGCGCTCGACCTGGAGCGTCTCTGCCAAACGCTCAAGGTCAAACTCAAGCATCCGCGGGTCGAACTGTCCTATCTCAACCCCGCGTGCAATAGTTTTTGCAAAGCTTGTGCGATGCGCCTCCTCAAGTTTGTCGTAATCTATTCTCCCAAAGACATCGCGATAGAGCGATTGCAAAAGAAGCCGCGCGGCAACGGTCGAGTATGCGGGGTCGCGCTCAATAAGCGAGCGCACCACCATGATGAAGACATCATGGATATCGGTCGTCTTGATGCCCTCGTACATCTCGAGGCGCACTCTGGCTATGATTGCGGGGGTATCTATCGTGCGCTCAATGCCCTCGGCTGCACGGATTAAGGTACGGGTCAGTTTACTCTCCGAAAATCTCTCTTTTCTACCGTCGCGCTTCGTTACAAAGAGCGTGTTCTCCATTATCTTTTCAACCACCTCGGCCTTTTTCTCTTCCCGTATTTTTGCGTGCTCGTAGCGGTAGATAATGTATGATTTTGCGACGGTAAAGTAGCCGCGCTCGGCGATCATGTTCTCTACCATGTCCTGAACCTCCTCGACGGTCGGTATAAATGCGGTGCCGTCGAACTTGGCGTCCAGTGCCGCTACCACCGCGAGCGTGATGTCGCGCGCATCAGCCTCGTGCTCGTCGCCGAGTGTAGCCGCGAAGGCCTTTTTTATTACTATTGTTATTTTCTCGGGGTGGAAGTCTACTATCTCGCCGTTCCTTTTTTTAATTTTCTGGGTGGTTGCCATGGGAAGATACAGTATACAACATCCGGTCTACCTACCTCTCTCTAACCTCCTTAATTTGTGTGTGCATAAAAAACCCGAGCACTTTTTTATAAAAAAGCAACCACTTTTTACGTCAAAAAACGGTTTTTTCCGCTTTTAGAACTTCACCGGAATTATGAGCTGATCGTCGTGCTCGGGGAGGCCCGAAGGATTGTCTTTTTTAAGGATTAGTTTACCTGCGGAGCCTGCGAGCTGCGGCGTAAAGGTAACTATTGCCGTAAACGGCACAAAATTTTCGGTCATCCACTCGCTCTGCGCCTCGGCGTGACCCTGACCTATTATTTCTCCCCGCGCATTCTGCACTTCGATAGGGAATGATGCTTCAAAGTACCACGTTCCGCGCGCCTCGCCCGAAATTGTGACAGGGGAGGAGATATTTGCGTTCGGCTGGTGGGTCGCAGTGCGTATAAGGTCCTGTTTTTCGAGCGCATTCCCGATATCTTCGACAAAATGTCCGCCTTGGGGTGTATTACACTGGCGCGGATAGCTCTCCATGACAGGATTTCCGGCTGCGACACACTCTTCAAAATTTGTAGGCGCTTCTCCCGTTGTCGGGGCGCTTGCGTTGGGGGGCAGGAGGACGAGAACAACAGACCCGACACCGAGTATGACCAAAATGCCCACAACCGCCGTCCACTTAGTCATATATATAGTATATACCAGCATGTATACGTGCGTATATGTTTTTTCTGTGAGATAGTGCAGGATAGGAAGAGTTAAACCTCCGGATTGCGAGGTGTCGTGATGAGGCCTTTTATAGAAGGAGAGCCGCTCCTCATGGTATCCGACTGCGAGTTTGACAATGGAAAAGGCATGCGCTGGGAAATTCCCACCGACACTGTTGTCACTTACCGGATGATAGACACACTCGGTCTGGTCCACAAAAATGGAGACACGGATCTTGTCACTGTCGAGTTTGACAATTGGTTTCTTGCAGTGCCGGTAGATGCTGTTTTGAGAATGGCTTCGTGAAGCCTCCACCAACCATGAACCGCCGATTTATCCGGCGGCTCTTTTCTTTTTGTTACAATGTTTCGCATGCCTATTGCGACCATCACGGCCTATAAAACGAGCGATTTTAGAGCGTGGCTCAAAAAGCATCATAAAAAAGAGCACAAGGTGCGGGTTATTTTGCACAAGCGCCATACGGGGAAGGGTGCTCCGACCCATCGTGAGCTTATAGAAGAGGCGATTTGTTTTGGCTGGATAGATACGACAATCAAACGCATTGATGAAAATACCTTCGTACGCAATTTTTCAAAGCGCACCAAAAACAGCCGCTGGAGTGACAATACGCTCTCCTACGCTAAGCGGCTCATTAAAGAAAAGAAGATGAGCGGGGAGGGTATGCGGTTTTACAAACTAGGCGTTGCACGGCCGACCCACGACCACGGGATACCAAAGGACCCACCGATGCCCACGGAGCTTAAAAAGGCGTTATCGAAAGACAAAGTGGCAAAAAAGAACTTTGATGCATACCCGCCCTCGACAAAAAAGATGCTCTACCGGTGGTTCCTGCATGCCAAGCTGCCCGAGACGCGCCAAAAGCGCGTCCTGCGCATTGTGCAAGGTGCAAGCAAAGGGGAGCGAAATATATTGTAAATCTTCCGGATGGCAGTCCTCCGTAAAGTTAGTCCTCGCTTTTTGATAGAAATAATGTAAAGTAGTGACGGCTCGAAGGCTAGGAAAGCCTTCAATGGAGGCTCGAATGAGCGAGACCGTCACTAGTGAAGTCAGCGCAGGCGAAAAGCCAATCCATGAGTCTGTCGTGGGCGAGCCCAGTATCGAGAGCGTGCTTGCGGCGCGGCGCGCGAAGGAAGAGGCCAACAGGAAGACTCAGGAAGAGAAACATTTTCAACGGATGAGATACAGCTCCCCAATCTGAGGATTGTCTCTGAAGCAGGGTGGGGCGCTCGGAAACGGGCGTCATTTCTTTTACATATTATGGTATCTTTTTCTTATGAAAATAGGGGCATGGGGCGACAGTATTACTTACGGAACTTGCGACAGTGAGGCTCTCGGCTGGGTGGGGAGGCTCCGCAAGTCGTTTCCTGATGACGACGATGCACGGGTTTATAACCGTGGTGTGGGCGGCGACACAACAGAAGATATATTGAAGCGATTTGCTGTCGAAGCGGATTCGATCAAGCCGACAACAATAATTTTTGCTATCGGTATCAACGACTCAAAATATCCGGTCGGCGGAGAGACCAATGAAGTTCCGCTCGAAGCGTTTAAAAAGAATATACGTACGTTGGTTGAAGAAGCGCGTGTCCACACAAAGAAAATATTTCTGGTAGGTGCTACAAAAGTTGATGAAGAAGCGCTTGCAAAATGGGACTCGCGTTTCCTCAATAGCGAGATAACAAAGTATAACGATGCACTTAAAGAGCTCTCGGCGGAGCAAAACCTGCCCTATATAGATGTATTCGAGACTCTGGATGAGAAGGGGGATTTATATGAAGGCCTCCATCCAAACGCGCAGGGGTACGAAAAACTCGCAGCGGTGATAGGGAAGGCTCTGAAACAATAAAACTCTATGAAGCTATACAGATTTAGTCCAATCAAGGATAAAACCGAGCTGCTTGAAGCCATACAGCATATGCATTTTGCTTGTTTTGAGTTGTGCAAGCAGTCTTTCGGCAAATATCTGCCGGTCGCAGGGAATATAGGGGTGTTTTGCCATTATGAAGACGAATACAAATTCCTGACAGAGTTGCGAAAGGAGATTGCCAACGAGTCAGAAAACTGGAACCAGAAATACTATCGCCTCCTTGAGCCTATAGTTATCCCTGCACGAGGGGAAGTACCTGAAGCAATCTATACGTACCTTTATATCCGCAGGCCAGACCCCTACAGAGCACAGATAGGGGATATTGATTTTGTTTTGGGGGAAGAAAAATATAAAGAACTTAAGAACTCTTTACTAAAAGGCGAGAAAGTTAAGGGTGCACGAATTTTTGAACGTCCAGAGCTTGATATGGTGGAGCTGTACGACTCTGGCATCGACTCTCTTGCGTATATTGTCCCCGATAATGTATTTGAGAAAGACAAAACAAATTAGTTAAACTATGAAAGAGGCAGTTTTTATTACAGGGAACGAGAAAAAGGCCGAGTACCTTTCCAAATATCTCGGGCATCCGCTTGAGCATGTAAAAGTTGATTTAGAGGAGATACAGTCTCTTGACCTCAAAGAGGTGGTCCGCCACAAAATGCTACAGGCGTACAAAGTGGTAGGGAAGTCGGTCTTGGTCGAGGATGTTGCGCTTGAGTTTACTGCATTGGGGAGGCTCCCCGGCACGCTTATACGCTGGTTTATTGATGAACTTTCGTTTGAGCAGTTATGCGGATTGGTTGACGGGAAGGATCGTTCCGCGACCGTCCGCTGCGTTTATGGCTACTATGACGGCAAAGAGGAGCATTATTTTGAAGGCAGTTTGAAGGGGAGTGTCCCCGAAAAGCCTGCAGGGAGCGGGGGCTACGGCTGGGACCCGATTTTTATCCCCGAAGGATACACGGTAACCCGTGCGGAAATGAGCGAAGAGGACGATCGGCTTACCTATCTTAAAATGAAGCCCCTCGAGCAGGTCAAAACGTTTTTGCTTAGTTAACTTTTCTTTTATGAAATATTATCTCTCGTCATACAAACTCGGAAACGAGACCGAAAAGCTGAAGCAACTTGTCAAACAAACCTCCGGAAAGTTCGGATATGTTCCTAACGCGCTCGATTTTACCAAAGCGGAACCGGAGAGAAGGAAAGCGCATGTCGAGAGTGATATGAACGATTTGCGCGGGGTCGGGGCGGATGTTGAGTTACTTGATTTGAAAGACTACTTTGATAAACAGGACGAACTAAAAGAAAAACTGCAGAGCCTCGGCGGTTTGTATGTCAGCGGAGGGAACTCTTTTGTGTTGCGTCAGGCGATGAAGCTAAGCGGGCTTGACTGCCTTATCCCTGAAATTTCCAAAAGAGAGGATTTTGTATATGCCGGATACAGTGCCGGCGTATGCGTACTTGCCCCGACCATGAAAGCGTACGCAATAACCGATGATGCCACCGACTTTCCGTACCCTGAGATACAAGAACAGATCTGGGAGGGGTTGGGAATCCTCGATTTTATCTTTGAACCCCACTACGACTCCGACCACCCCGAGTCGGCGAGTACAGATAAAGAAATCAAGTTTTGTATAGACAACAAAATGTTGTTTAAAGCCTACCGCGACGGCGAGGTCTTGATTATTGAATAAAAGATCCTCGCATTGTTCGATACGATGGGCTCAAAAAGTGCTCTATAATAAAGCCCATATGAATATGACTATTGTAAAAAGTATCGGGGCGATCGCTGCGGGTTTTGTTACGGTCGTCGTTTTATCAATGGGGACAGACTATGTGCTCGAAGCACTTGGCATCTTCCCACCGCCAAGTGACCAAGGATTATACGTTACATGGATGCTCGTGCTTGCACTTATATATAGAAGCGTTTACGCAGTTGCGGGCGGGTATGTTACCGCAATGCTCGCCCCCGCAAACCCGATGCGCCACGTTATTATCTTGGCGGTCCTTGGCACCCTTGGGGGTATTGCAGGTGTGGTAGCAGGCTGGGATTTGTCTTCGCACTGGTACCCGATTGCGCTCGCGGTCACCGCTTTCCCATTGGTATGGCTTGGCGGGAAATTGAGGATACGGCGAAAAGCGACCTCCAACCCCTATGGAGCTTGAAGAGTAAATTTTAGAGCCAAAAAATTCCTACGAAGTTTTGCTGTTAAGCGGGAGCCAGTCCATTATCTTTTTGCGGTGTTCCGCGAGCGACCATTGGTCCTTGTGCTTGAAAAACGACTGGTGCTCCTCTTTGTATTTCTGGAGCAAAGGGACAGAGGCCTTGGGGAAGCCCTCGGGAATGTTTTTATTGTATGACCGCAAAAACTCCGCAAGCGGGATCAGCAATTCGCTCGGATCGAATTTTTTGGAGAGAGTCTTCATTACCCTCTATCATACCATACGTAAAGAAAATAATCCAATTATGTTTTTAAAGTAAGCGCTCACTATCAAGATGCGTACTACTATGACCGCTCGGTCGTCCCGCCGGTGTTTTTCTATGGACTATAGTAAAAAAGAGCGCCGTTCCTTAGGAGAGAACGGCGATCACAGACCCACAATCACTGATCATTGTATTGCCGGAGCATTTCCCTTCAGCTCCGCGAATTGCTCTCGTATAGCCCAATCCTCGGTCCTCCAATGCCGCGCTTTACAAAGCGTTTGGTAGAGCTCGGATTCTTCGAGCTCTATGTGGACCATGAACTGTGGCTGGCGATTGAGGGGCCAACAAGGGGCCTCTTAGGCTTCCGCAACCAGTTCGTACTCGACACAAAAGGCGAGGGGATTTTCTCCTCCCGCTTTGTTGAGTTTCGCCCGTACGCGGGGGAGATACAAAAGCGCGCTCAGGGCTCCATGGTCTCGATGGTGGCCGGCAAAGCGCTCGGCTTTGCGCTCTGGAACCTGCAGGAGCGCGGCGTACTCTACATTGCTGCCGCGACGGAAGTGTATGAGGGCATGGTTATCGGCAACACAAGCAAAGGAGATGAGATGTACGTTAACCCGACAAAAGGGAAGCAGTTGACCAATATGCGCGCCTCGGGCTCGGACGAGGCTATACAGCTTGTCCCCCCGTATACTCTGACGATTGAGCGCGGGCTTGAAGCGATGAGCGATGACGAGTATCTGGAAGTTACACCACAAAGTGTACGGTTGCGCAAACAGGGAAAAATGCTCGGAAATAAGGCCTAATTTGTCTTCCACCCTCTCCCTATTCATTGTTATACACACCCTTATTGCGCTTTCACTTGACCGTGCTTTACTCCGGGTATGGATATCCTCATTGTTGGTATCGGAGGATTGCTCGCACTACTACTGTTTGTTATCGTATTCAAATTACTTACCGCCTCGGTAGGAGAGGAGACAATAGAAGAGGTAAAAAAGGAGGCGGAGCGCGAAAACAAAATATAAGAATAAAATATAACAAAACACCCCGCGCTCGCGGGGTGTTTGCACTGCATACGCTATCGAATACTTGAATACATGAATACTACTTTGACAAGATACACCTTTTCTACAGGTTGTGTATGATGCGCCCAGCTCTTCAATACGGAAGAGCTTATTTATTACCTGCAGGGTGCGGAGGCGGGGTCGGAGCGGGTCCAAAAGCTCCAGTTTCGGCTGGTTTCCCAGGGTTTTGGACCCGCTCCGACAGCATCTCCCGATTCCTTGTTACAATTGTACCGTAATTAGGCCACAAGACGTTTGATGAGGTCGGCAGTCTCCTCGGGCCCGAAGACCTGATGTGTTTTAATACCTGTTTCAAGCACGACCGCATCGTTCCCTCCCTCCTCAAGAGCGTCTCCAACGTAGAGCATTTCTGAAACCGAGATTTCTGTCATCTCTATCAGACGCCGGATTCCGTAGGCTTTTGTGATGCCTTTCGGGTTGACCTGAACTGTGGTAAGTCCGCCTTCAGATACCGAAAAATCTGGAAGACGTCTCACCAGTGCTTCTCGCAGCCTGTCTCTGTCACCTTCACGCGTTTGATGCCACTTCTCTTTAGCGCCGAGAGGTGCGTGCTGGCCGAGCGCCGAAAATGTTATTTGCGCTCCTCTGTCTTCTATACGCTCCCCCCATACAGGGGTCGGAGGATCCCTGAATCCTGTTTCCTCCAATGCCTCTTTAAGCGCCTGCATGATGCGGCCTTTTTCAAATGTGTTGAGGGAGCGGTCATATTTGAGTAACCACTGCCCTTGCTCGTTGGCGTAACACTGGGAGGCGTTGTTTGGGAATAGAAAGAGTTTCCCAAAATACGCGGTTTCGGGTAGCGCAGGGAGAAACTGCCGCTCAAACTGCGGGAAACCCGCACCCGAGAGGACCGCGACGAACATTTTTTTGAGTAATTCTCCCAGGAGTCCACCCACGGTTGCAGATACAGACTCCTTGCTCTCGGCCAATGTACCGTCAAGATCAAATGCGACCAATTTTGGTTTAAAGTCCATATATGGTTGTCCTAGACGAGATTGTCGGGAAGAAGAATGTTGAGGAGTTTTTTGAGCGACATCCTTGCTACCCCTAAAACGGTATCGGCTCCGCCGTAGTAGATGAGTAGCGTGTCGCCGCGCAGTACTATCCCGCAGGAGAATACCGCGTTGCGCACTAATCCTACCCGCTCATATTCTTCTATAGGTTCAAAAATCGTATCGACGCTGCGAGAGAGCAGAACCGACGGGTTTTTAAGGTCAAGCAGTACCGCGCCGAGCCGGTAGGTGCCGGTCTTCGAAACGCCGTGGTAGATAAGAAGCCAGCCTTTTTTGGTTTTTATCGGAGGTCCCGCGATACCTATTTTCTGCGAGTCCCACATGCCGGGGCGCGGCCCCATTATTTCGATACAGCGGGTAACGCGGCTCTTTTTGAAATCGAGCGTCGCAAGATAATCCGCGCAAATGAGAGGGTCAATACGGTGGAGCAGCATATATTGCCCCCCTATTTTCTCCGGCATCAGGCACGCGTCTTTGTCCTGCACAATGTCCGGCGTTATGAGCTGCGGCTTTTCCCACTTCTCCCATCGCTTCGCGAGAAAATCCTTAACGCTTATCGAGGTAAGCGCGGCGCGCCATGGGTTCTTTCCGTCAAAGGCGGTGTATACCATGTATATAGTGTCGCCAATCTGGGTCAAACGCGGGTCTTCGCAGCCCTGCGATTCGAAGCTTTCTCTCGGTTTATAGATAGGTTCCGGAAGGCGCTCGGTTATTTTGACGCCATTTTTTGTTGCTGCATATCCGAACGTTGAAACGCCGTCTTCGCCCTGAGCCCGGTACACAAGGTGCACCACCCCGTTTATGTCTATCGCTCCCGCGTTGAAGACCCCTTTGCTCTCCCACGGATGTTTTGGGGTGGGGGAGAGAATTGGATTTTCTTTTGCGCGCACTGCAAGCTCAACACGCCGCTCCGGGATGAGCGCGCACATGAGGTCGGAGAGGGAGAGCGATGCTTTGGCGCAGACGGTATCTGCGGCTCCGTAGTAGATGTCGACCTTGTCGCTTTTATCGAGGAGTGCCCCGGAGGGGAACACGATGTTCGGGATAACACCGTATTTCTCATACATTTCTTCCGGCACCATGATAGGGCCCTTTGTGCGCCCCACGATAACGTGGGGGTCCTTGAGGTCAAGGAGAAGCGCCTCGATGCCAAACACCCGATCGCCCCCGCCGAAATAATTTTGTATGTAGGAGTAAAAAAGAAGCCATCCGTCTTTTGTTTTCAGGGGAGGAGCTCCGACCTCAACATGGTCGTGGTCGAACCGGAGCGGATTAATGGAATTCTTGCCAAGCTCGGCGTGCCATTTCTCCCAGAACGAGAAATCCCAGAGCTCCTCAAGTTTGTCGCACTGGGCTATTGCAATACGCGCCGGCGGCTCGTCGGTGTGGACTGTGAGAATCGCCGTTATCTTGCCGCCGATGCGCTCGGGGAAGAGTGCCATCGCTTTTGCGTTGAAAGGCGTTACCAGATGTCTTTCCTCGACTGTTTCGAGGTCTTTTGAAATCGCGACTGCCACCTTTATATTGCCGGGACCGAATGGAATGCCGCCGAGCGCGGTGTAAAAAATGACGTATTTCCCCTCGAAAAACGTGACACGCGGGTCCTCGCAACCGTATTTTTCCCACGGCTCCTCAGGGATGATAAACTGCCGGCGATTCTGGAAGTGCTCGCCGTCAAGCGAAAGTGCCTTGCCGATGGTCGAAACTCCCGCAGGAGTCATGAGCGCATCAGGGCGGCCGAGAGCGCGATAGAGAAGGTGGGTGACAGTTCCTTTTTTAACGGGGCAGGGGTTGTACGTGCCTCTGGCCTCCCAGTGCTTGTCGGCAACAGGGGCGATAAGTGGATTGTGCTCGGAGCGCCTGATAACGTACATATGATTTGATTATATCAAGCTTTATGTTTTTACCGGTTCGAGGACTGCATGTTCGTCGTGTATGAGCCGCCGCAAAAAGTCGCGCAGATTCGCACGTGCCGCGGCGACGTGTTTGTCGCCGCCGCCGTAATAGACGATGATGTCGTCATGAAATATGACGGCACCGGAAGCGTACATAATCCCCGCCTTCCAATCGTTTTCATACCACTCTCTCGGCTCAAGTACCGGTTTTGAAGAACGGTACAAAACTTTTGTAGGGTCTTCAAGGTCAAGAAGGAGCGCTCCGAGCTTATATCCGATATGCGCCTCGTCTGGATCCATCGCATGATAAAAAAGGAGCCATCCCTCGGGTGTTTTTATTGGTGGAGCCGCAGCGCTGCGGGTGCGGTAATGCCATGCGACATGGTGGTCCGGCAATTTGTGCGGATCAGGTGCCTCTCCGCTCGTCGGTGCCTCTGACATGTCAAGCGTGTCGAGGTATGCAATATGCACGCGGGACGGATCCCCTTTGTCGAGGTTATGAAACAGTGCAAATTTGCCGTTTATTTTTTCGGGGAATAGCACCCAATTCTTCTGCCGCTCGCCCTCGCGGGAGAGGTACCGGAATTGCCTCCAGTTGAAGCGGCTTTCTGTCAGGTCCTTGCCGTCAATAGAAGTAAACGCAACACGCATCGAGTGCCAGCCATTGAACATATTAAAACTTAGAATTATCTGCCCATCTATTTTTACCGCGCGCGGATCCTCGGACCCGCCCCATCCGCCCCCTGATGCATACAAAGCGGTGTCGTAGGACAGACGCGCAGGGGAGGTATAGGGGTAGTGGCTACGTGCCTGTGCTACATCCTCGGCTGTATATACAGGGTAGGGGAGCCGCGTAAAGTGAATGCCGTCCGAGCTTACGCCGTAGCCTATGCGCGAGATGCCGTCCTTCCCGAGCGCTCGGTAAAAAAGATGCACGTTCCCGTCATGCACGACCGCAGCGGGATTAAATGTCGCTTCCGACTCCCACCAGTTTTCCTCTGTGGGAGAGAGGAGCGGGTTTTCACTGAAGCGGTTGAATGTGAGAGGTTTGCGAACGTCGTACAACCAATAGAAGAAGAGCGCAAAAAACCCGAGCACGATTGCCAAAAGTGCAAGAAGTATACCGACGCCACCGACAGCGATTCCAGCCACTACCGCTGCTACCGAAAGTTCTTCTCCCATTCTTTAATCCATATACTGCTTATGATCGCCCATAGCGATCCTCGATTCTTGTAATATCACTCTCATCGAACTCGCCCAGTGATATTTCAAGGAATTGGATTCCGTGCGGACCGCCCTCGACCCGGTGGTTCACTCCGCGCGCGACAAAAAATGTTTGGCCCGGGAATACTTCTTTTTTCGTCTCGCCGACTGTGACTACTCCAGAGCCTGCGAGGATCCGCCACTCCTCATCGCGATGTGCATGCTGCTGGAGACTGAATGCCTCTCCGGGCTTCATGGTAATTATTTTTACTGTCGAAGGTTCATTCAGGGTAAATCGTTCAAAATTTCCCCACGGCCGCTCATCTTTCTGGTAATTTTGGAGTACAGACATATCCTCAGTATACGATGAAAACCTTCCCGCGATCGATTTAAGGAGTGGAAAACATCACGACCAGATGCAGACTAATTTTGCGGAGAGTGATTGAATCCTTTTGAAAAATCAAGCGCTACCTGACTTTGCCCGCGCTCCGGTCCGCTCATAGGGCCCGCACTTTCAGGGAGCCCCGATGGCAGGGATACCGAAACAGTCGTTCCTTTTTTTAGCGCGCTCTGGATGTTTATACGGCCGTGGTGTACGCGCACTATTTCATTCACGATCGTAAGCCCGAGCCCGCTTCCGGTTTTCCGTACTCTGCGCACGCGCGAGGTGTCCGCCCGATAGAACGGCTCAAATATATGAAAGAGGTCTTCCTGCGCTATACCAATGCCATTGTCCGCAACGGAGAGGACCATCATACCGTGAAAGTCCGGCCGCACCGATACCGTCACGACGCCGCCCGCCCCCTTTGGCGTATAGCTTATGGCATTTTTAATGAGGTTGGTCGCAACCTGCTCGAGCGCGCTCGGATTGCCCCAGACTTTTCGGTGTGCGTCAGTCTTGACTATTACCTTGATATCGCGCTCGTCTGCAAGCGAATGGAGCCTCCTCACGACATCGTCAACTATTCTACCCAGATCGACGTCTTTAAACTGCATCCGCTCGGGCCGGGTTAAGGTATTGAGCGAAAGGAGGTTGTTGATTATATGGGAAATGCGGTCAAGCTCTGTCAGAATTTCGGTGAACGCCCGCTTCATCGGGAAGGAGAGAGAATCATCGAGCATGGCGACCTCGCTTGAGGTTTTTATGGTCGAGAGAGGGGTCCTGAGCTCGTGCGCGATATTGCTGATAAATAGTTTCTGATACCGGAGCGTCTCGCGCGTGGGCTTTAAGGTGAAGCGCGCAAGGAGAATACCAAAGAGAATTGCAAGCACAAGAACGCTCCCGAACACGACCCATATCGCCGTGTTCTGGATATCAGCGACTTTGGAGGCGAGCTCCTCGGGATTTCCGGTTGCTCCACCCGCAACGATTTCCTCTATGTTGCTGATTATTGCTGCCAGTATTTCACGATTCGTATACTGAAGCGTCCACCAGAACGTGATGATACAGATAACAACCAGCAGTGCCTGGAGCAGCACTACATGGACGGTCGTACGAAAGAACAGGTCACTCCCGTACCTCTCCCGCAAGCCGGTAGCCCACTCCGCGGACAGTCTCAAATAGTGCTGTATCGTCGTCATTGGTTAGTTTTTTACGCAGGTTTTTCATGTGCACATCAAGAACGTTGCTCCATGAGAGAGAATTGAAGTCCCATACATGGTCGAACAATTTTTCCCGCGGAAGCACCTCTCCCGGCTGTCGCATGAAGCACTCAAGAAGAGAGAATTCCTTGAGCGTGAGAGGCACTTCAACGTCGTTCTTGCGCACGACTCTTGTTGCGGTATCCATCTCAAGTGGTCCCACTTTAAGCACCCCCGGATGCACGTTTTGGGGGCGCCGGAGAACCGAGTTAATGCGGGCAAGGAGCTCCTCAAACGAGAAAGGCTTAACAATGTAGTCATCGGCCCCCTTGTTGAGAAGGTCGACCTTGTGTTCGGTCTCGTTGCGGGCGGTTAATATGATTATCGGTGTTGTTACGTTGTCTTTGCGCACGATTTCGGTAATGGTCGCTCCGTCAATGCCGGGAAGCATGAGGTCAAGAATAATGAGATCGTATTCATTGCGGTATAGAAGGATGCGTGTTTTTGCCTTCTCGCTATCTGCGAGCCAGTCAACGGCGAATCCTTTGATTTCGAGGCCTTTTTTGAGAGCCCGCGCGAGTTTCTCTTCGTCTTCTACGATGAGTATGTGCATAGGGATTGTGTTTTGAGTGATAAACGTGGAAGCGAAGGAACTGGTCTATAAATCACTATGGCATATATATCTGAACACTTCATGAAGAGGTATTCAGTTTTTGCGCACAGGAAAGAATATACCTCTACATAAGGACTATCCAGAATAATACTGCTATTACAACACGATATACGCCAAAAGGGATAAATGTGTGCGAGCGGATATAAGAGAGCAGGAATTTTATGGAAAGACCCGCCACAATAAACGAGGTCACAAAGCCGATCGCGAGGACGGTGAACTCGTCCATCGAAAATGTTGAATAATTTTTGGATAAATCCAAACCCGTTGCCGCGAGCATGGTCGGGACTGCAAGAAGAAAGGAAAATTCGACTATCGTCGTGCGCTTGATGCCAAGAAGCAGTCCGCCTAAAATTGTCGCGGCCGATCTAGAGACCCCGGGGATGACGGCAACTGCCTGTGCAAGGCCGATGAGAAGCGACTGCGTGTAGGTCATTTCTTTTACATCTCCTACCGCACTTTCTTTCTCCTTATGCCAAAGTTCAAATACGATAAGCGCGACACCTCCGAAGAGAAGTGCCGCAAGCACGACCCGCTCGTTGCCGAGGAGAAATGTTTTTATGAACGAATAGAGGAGGAGGCCGACTACTGCGGTCGGAAGGAATGCGACAAAAAGTTTCTTCAGAATTTCAATTTGCAGGAATGACCTCCAATAGAGCGCAATAACGGAGGATATTGCCCCGAGCTGGATTATTATTTCAAAACTCTTATGAAAATTGTTTTGCGCGATACCGAGGAGATGGCTCGTTAAAATAAGATGTCCGGTCGAGGAAATAGGCAAAAACTCGGTAACACCCTCGACTATACCGAGCACAAGACTATCAAGCGGTGTCATGTCGTGTAACTATAACTCGATGATTCTGTTTGGTATACTACGTATAGGTTTGTGTGCTTGTGCAAATTTTTAATAACTTTTTACGTATGAAAAAATATACACCGTTTGTAAGAACGTTCGCTCTCGTGGCACTTCTCTTTGGAGTGCCTGCGCTGTTGTTTGCCGCGGATTTTCGGAGCGGTGACCAGGTGAGTGTTAAGAGCACCGAGACAGTCGCGGAGGATCTCTATATGGCGGGCGGCACTATCACGAGCGCGGGCAGTGTCACGGGAGACCTCTATGCAGGCGGGGGCACGGTCCTTATAAGTGGAGCGGTGTCAGAGGACCTGGTCGCGGGCGGTGGGACGGTAACCGTGCTCGGGCCGGTCGGAGATGATGTACGGATCGGCGGCGGGACCGTTTTGATACAGGGGACTGTCGGAGGCGATGCCGTTGTGGGAGGCGGCCAGATCCATCTTACGGGGTCGCGTATAGAAGGGGACGTGCTCATGGGTGGCGGCTCCATACGGATAGATGCCAGCGTTGGGGGCGATGTCAAAATAGGCGGCGACGAGGTCTATATCAACGCACCGGTCGCGGGCAATGTTGAAGTCCATGCAGAAAAGCTCACCTTGGGGAGCGAGGCGAGGATAGCGGGCAATCTCAAATACCGGTCTCCAAAAGAAGCGACGCTCGAAGCGGGCGCGACCGTTGTGGGTACAACCACCTATGAGCCTGCAAAAGACAGGGATGGGCGCGCAATGGCCGCCGCCTTTCTCTCTGCTCTTGCGCTCGCGAAGCTCTGTATGTTGCTTGCGGGGGCATTCTTCTTTGCGCTTGTATTTAGGCGCTTTGCGGAAGCGGTTACCAAAACCGCCGCCCTGCGCCCGCTCCTTGAGATCGGGCGGGGATTCGTATTCCTTATTGTGGCGCCCGTCCTTTCTGTTCTGCTGCTTGTAACCATTGTTGGGATGCCGCTCGGACTCCTCGGTCTTCTCTCGTATGGCGCTCTCATGATCGTCAGCTGTCTCGTGGCCCCCATTGTGCTCGGGAGTTTGCTCTACCAATGGTTTTCAAAAAAGGAGCGAGAGATAAACTGGAAGACCGTGCTTATCGGCGTGTTCGCGGTCTTTCTTCTCGGATTCATCCCGATTCTCGGCGGACTCATAAACTTCATTCTCGTCCTTCTTACCCTTGGTGCGGTTGTGAAGATCAAGTGGGACCTTATTAAAGAGTGGCGGTAATATATAAGCTGTGCAAACAAAAAAGCCCCACTCGGGGGCTTTTTTGTTTTGTAAGACTTAGAGTTACGCGCGTGCAACGTTTGTTGCGCTTGGGCCCTTGGGGCCGTCTGCGACATCAAACGTTACCGTGTCACCCACCTGAAGCTCGTCGAAGGTGATGCCTTTGAGCTCTTTTGAGTGGAAGAAGAGATCCTTTACCTCGCCTTCGCGGGCAATGAATCCGAATCCTCGGTCGGTCTTAGTTTTTATAGTTCCTGTCATGCTATGTGTTTTTGTGTCTCTAAAACTCGACCTTGTTTTCCCAACCCATTGTTGAGAGATTGATAATAACCTTTTAAAGATGTCAAGTCAAGCGTGGTGGGGAAGGGGGTGTTGATAAAGACAGGGATGCACTAATCAAAAATATTGACGAGATATGCGTCTATCTGCCGCTGTTCGAGGTCGTAGAAGTTCCTGTTTTGCCTGTCGAGATATGTCGCGAGCTTAACCCCGACATAGCGCCAGTGCCACGGCTCATAGATATAGTATGTGTTGCCTTTGGGGTAGGAAAGTACAAACCCGTATTTGTGCGCGTTATTAAGCAGCCATGCATAGCCTGCCGTTGTATCAAAGCCCTCAAGCTGCCCGCCGAGCCCTGTTGTTACAAAATCGAGCGTCGTGCCGAGCTGGTGCTCGGAGTATCCCTGGTCCGCAGAGAACTGGTTTGCAGACCCCGCGCCGTAGACGACACTGTAGGCACTCTTGAGGGATGCCTGCTCCTCAAACGAGCGGTATGCGGACTTTGCATACAGTTCTATGCCGTCATCCTTTGCATCCTCAAATAGGTCTTCAAGATGCGGCCACACGAGCGCGTGTATCTTTTCTGCCCGCTCCTCGCTGTAGGTATATTTTTTTGGGATTTCCTCGAGCCGCTCCGGCGCATAATGCTCATTGAGGAAAAATACTTTCGAATATTTTTGCAGAAGTTCCGGATCGGTTTTTGCAAGCTTTTCAAGTGTGCCAACGGTCCCCGAAATCTTTCCGACGGTCGACTCAAACCCGCCAACACGGTCTTGGATAGCTACAATATTTTGTTCATGGAGATAGAGCAGGTCAGAAAGCGCTACTGTCTTTTGTGTAAACTCTGCGGTTGAGGAAGCTGACTTCCGCGCAAGCGCGGCGGTTGTGGAGGCGACGGTATTGGAAAGCATCACAATGCGCACGTTGGCATAGGCGACTCCGGCAAGAAGTCCGGCCCCCACAACCACAAGGACGAGGGGAGACAAAAACATCCCTTTCGTATCAGTGTTGCTCATGCGCCAATCGTACCATGAGAAGATATGCTTTTTCTATTTCGGCTCGACTACAACAGCGGTACCGTAGGCCAAGACTTCGGTAACACCTCCGGCCACTTCTGTCGCGTCATAGCGGAAGCCGATGACGGCGTTCGCCCCCATTTCAGCTGCGTGCTTAAGCATCAACTCAAACGCATGCAGCCGCGTCTGTTCGCACAGCGCGGTATAAAGGGTGATATTGCCGCCAAAAAGTGTTTGTATGGCCGCGCCGATGGTACCGATAATAGAGCGGGAGCGTACGATTATTCCGCGCGTAATGCCGAGGTTCTTGACTACGCGAAACTGGTCGAGCTCAAACGCGGTCGTGACCATGGAATTCTGGATGGTGTTGTTCATATAGTTTGTAGTTAATATCCGGACATTTTAAAGACGAACCAGACTCCCGCAATAGCGCCTACGGAGCTGAAAAATATTGAGGTAAGAGAGAAGACCGGCGCACCCCAGAGTGTCGGGACATAACCGCCCACTGCGGAGCCCACGAGCGCCATAATCCACATAAGTTTGCGGGAATCCATTACTCAATATACTACACGCGTACTCTACAAGTTGAAATAGAAAACGGGTGCACAAGCCGCGAGGGCAGCAGCAATTTGAATCGCCAAAACAACAAGCGCTTGCTTTGGTTGTTGGGGGACCCATGTAATTGCAAAAAACGCCATCATAAATGCTTCTACTACCAACCAAATTTGAAAAAGGTGTGCGCCGACCCCTTCGTCCTCCGGTGAGGCAGCAGGAACGCCCACTATCGCAATAGCAGCAAGAATCATTGTCAAAGCTACAAGCGACAGCACTATCGGAATCCACGCGCTCGGCTTTTTTAATATCGAACTCATGCTTTCTATAATCTCTTTAGTGAGTCAAAAGTTGCTCCGCCTGCTCTGCGAAGCGCCACTGTTTGTAGAAGAGTCTTCGATTGGAAACAAACAGAAGTACCCTTGGGGTGTTCGAACCTCTATAAAATCAAAGAAGCAGCAGCTAGAACTTGGCGTTTTGAAAAATTTATTCGCCACCGCCTCCACCGCCGCCATCACCACTCCCTCCACTATCCGTACTTGTGCTTGTGTCAAACCCGTTTGTGTTGTTGGCACTGTCGGCTCCCGAACTATCCTCCTCGGGGTCGCCGGTCCCGTTTGCTGCGGCAGTACTCGCAGTCGTATCCGTGTAGTTTTGCTTAGACGGATCTTGCTTTTTGCGAAAGAAATCAAATATACCCATGTCTGTAGTATAGCAAACTCTGCTCGCGCTGGTGGACGACTTTTTCAAACACAAAGTAATGAGCTATATAGTGCAACCTTAGGGCCGCCCCTGTGTTATAAAGGGCGATATGACTGACTCTGTTTCTATAAAGGTATTAGCGATTGCCTTTATTGGTGGGGCGTGTTTTGTGGCGAGTCTTCTTGTGATGGCGCTCGTAGAAGAGCGGCAGGGGAGGGCACGGGAGGCTAGAGCAGAAATTGCGCAGGGTTGGGGTGAACGCCAGACAATAGTCGGCCCCATGCTCGTCGCCGAGGTGCCGGCTAGCCTGGGCGCAAACAGCTACCTCGAAAATGCATACGTACTTCCGGCAACTTTGAGTGTTGAGACCATCCTTCTGCCTGAGACACGCTCGCGCGGTATCTTTAAGTCGGTCGTCTACACAAGCAAGGTCAAAGTGTCAGGCGAATTCTCACCCCTAGACATGCGCACGCTCACTTCCCGCGGCATTCGGACTGCAACACTCGCGCTCGCAATCACCGACACGCGCGGCATCGAGAGACAATTCGATCTCAATTGGAGTGGCGCTCCGCTCGCCTTCCTGCCCGGCCCCGGTTTTGAGACCGAGGGTAGCTCGGGCCTCCACACCACTGTGCCGCTCGGCGACACTACAAAAATCCCATTCTCATTCGAGCTTCAACTGAAGGGGAGCGAAGGGGTATCGGTCGCTCCTCTCGGTACCGAAACAACGCTTGCTGTTACTTCCTCGTGGCCCACTCCCAAATTCGTCGGTAAATTTCTGCCTACCGCCCGTGAAATAACCAAAGACGGCTTTAGTTCAGAGTGGCGCCTTTCCTCCCTCGGACGCTCGTATCCGACTACCTGGCAGGGAGAGAAAACCGATTTCCTAGAACTCAACGAATCGGCTGCCGGTGTAGATCTTCTTGTCGCGGTCGACACCTACGACATGGTGGAGCGCACCGTAAAATATGCCATTCTCTTTATCGTTATCACCTTCGCCGCATACTTCCTCTTCGATGTGCTCGCCGGAGTACGCGTGCATCCCATCCAATACCTTCTTGTCGGTTCGGCTCTTGCGCTCTTCTATCTCCTCTTGCTCTCGCTCTCGGAACAAATAGGATTCATGCTCGCGTATCTCCTCTCAACCGCTATGATAGCGTTCCTTGTAACCGCCTACAGCGCATTTGTACTCAAGAGCAAGCGACGCGCCTTTCCAATCTTCGCACTCCTCACCGTGCTCTATACCTTCCTCTACTTTATCCTTCGCCTCGAAGACTACGCGCTCCTTGCGGGTTCGTTCTTCCTATTCGTACTCCTTGCCGCAGTCATGTATATGACCCGTAATACCGACTGGTTTTCTCTTGGGAAGAAAGAGTAGGTTTTGCTCTTTAAGGTGTTTTTCAGCTCGCTCTAGGACGACTTTGACCTGATTTTTAAGGAGGGAAGCGACTCACTCCGTCGTATGAAAAACATAGTCGCTAAAGCTCGTTGTTTTACAGAGTAAAAATGGAAATACTCTTGTGGTGCGCCACCTTTTTAAGGAGCAAAATGACTATAAAAAGGAAGTACTCTTGGGGTGCGAACTATTGGTTGGCTTACAGAATACCCCTATCCGAGCCTTGCTTTAAGGGAATTGCAGGAACTTCTGGCCTTTTAATGCATTTGTGAGTGGCCGGGGTCGGCAACTTGGTGTCCGTCTCCGCCACAACCGTCCGAGAGGTTCCAAATATCTACAATCTGCTCGCCGGTAAATCCGCGCTCATGGATAAGTTTCTTTGCGAGACCCCCATACACATACCAGTGCCAACATTTGCAACAACAAGGGCCTTTCTCGTGCGAATGCTCCATCGCATAGTCATATACGGCCTGTTCGTCGACACTAAGCTGAAAATCGTAATACGCCAAAAGTTCTTTCGCGAGTGTACCGTCCACGTCGTACGGATCAGAGGGTATTTCTGCGATATCTTTGTATTTCTCTAATCCTTTGATTTGCTCCTCGTAGCGGTGCATATTCATTGGTGAGCAACAAGACCCTTTGATGCGGTCACTTGCAGACATGGTCTTAATCGAGTTTTGAAACTCGGCAGTACAAGCGGAGTTGCCATGCTTACTTAAATCATCAAACCTGGCTGCAAGAGCCGTATCAGCGATAAAAGGTTGTCCTACATTTAGTGACGAAAGGACCGTGATTGCTATCAGTATGCCTAAAATAAGAATCGAGATAGGTAAATATTTTTTCATACGCATAAAATAACTTGTATACCCTATGGGGGTATATGATATCATACTGTTTATGCAAACAGATATGAAAAAGCAGGCACAAACTCGCCTCCGCCGCATTGAAGGGCAAATCAAAGGTCTGCAAGGCATGGTAGAGCAAGGTGCGTATTGCATAGATGTCATTACGCAGACATCTGCAATCAAACAGGCGCTTTCAGGGGTTGAAAACCTACTTTTGGAAAACCATCTTTCTACCTGCGTTATAGACCAGGTGAAAAGCGGCAAAGAGAGTAAGGCAACCAAAGAAATATTAAAAGTCTACGCACTTAAGCGAAAATAATATGTCGCATCACACCGGGCACTCTCTCAATCGCATTGCGTTTAGCGCAACAACCCACTGTCTTACTGGATGTGCTATCGGTGAAGTGCTTGGCATGATTATCGGTACCGCTCTCGATTGGAGTAACATAGCGACTATTGTACTTGCCGTCGTCCTGGCATTTATCTTTGGCTACTCACTGTCCCTTCGCCCTCTTTTAGGAGCGGGGGTGGCGTTTGGCACTGCCCTATGGCTTGCATTCGCCGCAGACACACTCTCTATCACAACTATGGAAATTGTGGACAACGCGGTCATGCTCGTTATCCCCGGCGCGATGGAGGCAGGACTTACACAACCACTATTCTGGGGCAGTTTGGCAGTATCACTAGCTATAGCAGGGGTCGCAGCATTCCCTGTAAACCGTTGGCTCCTCGCTCGCGGCAAAGGACATGCGGTCATCCACGAATACATGGGGCATCAACATTAATTTATGCACCACATTCCTCATCACATATCTGCAAAGGTTCTCATCGGGCTCGTAGTTTTGCATGTTTTAGTAGCTGTGTACTTTATCCATTAATAATTAATTTAATTCTATGAATACAAATACTATTGCAGTAGGTGTCGTGGCTCTTATTGTTGGTCTCGGTGGAGGATACGTACTCTGGGGAAACAATCCATCGCCTTCCAGTACACACATGATGCCTAATGGCGGGGTGATGGGGCAGAACATTGACCAGCACTTCATCGTGCAGATGATCCCGCATCACGAGGGTGCTATCGCAATGGCAAAAATTGCGCTAGACCGCTCAAAGCGACCTGAGATAATCACGCTTGCGAATAACATTATTGAGGCGCAGGAGAAAGAAATAACCGACATGCGCGGATGGTATCAGACATGGTATGGCTCTGCGCCACCTTCCGGAGGCATGGGAATGATGCACATGGGTGGAATGACGGGAGATCCTGATGTGCTCAAATCGGTATCTGCTGCGGACTTCGACCGCGAGTTCATCAATGAAATGATCCCGCATCATGAAATGGCGGTCACGATGGCGCAAATGCTTGCAGCAGGAACTGAACGAGGCGAGATGAGGCAGCTTGCAAGCAATATCATCACCTCACAATCAAACGAGATCGAAATGATGCGCGGTTGGCTCAAGAGTTGGTACGGTAACTAAGGTAAGTCCGAGTCCTGCCTGCAGGTACCCATTTTGACCCTATTAAAATAACGACTTTTTGTTGTTCCGAGTGTTATTGGCTGTTCGCGCTTGTATCAGAGCGTTTTATTTTACCGAGAAGGTAATGAATAACTAAGGCAAGGATTGTCCAGTAGAGAGCAAATACAGCGGCAACAAATGGAGGTAGCGGATCCGGGTCTTGCCGCACGAAATTAACAAAAGGAAGCATGGGTCCTATCAAAACAATTTTGATAGGCAATAGAATTTTATATCCGGCGCTCTTCCAGGCTATCGGTGAATCTACTCCCAAGAAAGTCTCGTCGTTCCAGGGGAAGACCCGGGCCTCTGACCCAAAAAGTGCGTTCGAAATAAACATAAAAGTGAACGCAGAAATGAGGAAGAAGATAACGAATTTTGTTTTTGAAATATTCATATAAAGATTCTAACTCAATCTGAGCAGGATTAGTTACCAAAAATTAGCTCGCTCTGGTGGGCGGCTTCCGAACTATTGAGTGGAGCAAGGAATATCCCTTTTCAGTAATTGCTCTAACTGAAATACGAGTGTTGCTCGCATAACCTTGTCAATCTGCACTTTATTGAAATATATTGGAGTTGTGGCATAATAGCCACTGAACACTATTTCGGAAAGGAGGTGGTGTAATGGATGCTCTTTCGAGTCTCGTGTGTGTCATGCTCGGCTTCAAGCAATCTGGTGGGCCTCGATACCCGTGCTATTACTGCGGCATCCTGACCATCTTACTGGACGCCGAAGATTTTCGTGTCTGCCACGAACACCAACGGGAGTACATCGCAATCGGCTACAACGCGATGATGAAAAAGTATCCCCTCGCTGGTACGGATGAACGCAACCCGCTGTTCTTCAAGGAACAAGCGGAGCGTCACATCGCCCGTGCTAAACGACTGACAAAGCGAGAACTTCAGCTCATCGTCGAGCGAGGCGCAGGATGGGACCGAGACCAGGCGCAAATGGTTCTGGACGGCAAACTGCTCAGCGAGAATGAGTTAGACTTTCTCGGTCACTCGGCAGGGCAGTACGTCGACGCTTGGCAGTAGTTACAGTCCTGCAACTATTGGTCGCACAAGGAAACTTGCGCGGCTATTTTATTTAAGTTCGAATCCTGTCGCGGGTGACGATTTTGACCTCCTTTTTAAGGAGTGGTAGCGACTCACTCCGTCGTATGAAAAACATAGTCGCTAACGCTCGTTGTTTTACACAGTAAAAATGGAAATACTCTTGCGGTGCGAATCATTAACTGGGTAAAAGAGTACCCATTTCCTCAAATTGCGTTTAGAGAAATTGGAGAGTTATTAAAATGAAAAACCGCCCTGCGACGGTTCTTCGTAGCATGGCGGCATCAAGTGCCAAGCCTTGGGTAGCCGTTGGCATACCGAACTTCCTCAACAAGACGCGCGACTGTCTCGGGCTCCAACTTAATCATGTGGAGCAGAAGTAGGGTGGCTTGGTCGGGCTTTCGCTTGTCTTGCTCCCAGTTCTGAATAGTGCCGAGTGAGAGGTCGTACTTTACGCCGAATTGTGCTTGAGATAGCCCAAGTGACGTCCGTAGTTCCGCGATTTCAGCACCACTCAACTGCTTGGGACGTTTTTCAGCGGAGAGAGATAACGTACGCATGCCGCTTACCTCATCAGTTTGGAAAAACTAAAGCTGGAAATAAATTAGCATAATTATTTAAAAATGTCTAGCTCCGCGGGTAAAATCAGTCTCGGTCAGGAATAATTTTCTTGCCGTCGCAAAAAATTTTCACGACCCTGCCTTACGGTTTTGCAAGTGCAAAACAACGTTCCGGCTTTCGAGTCCTAACGGAAGCAAAGTCGTTTGCTTCCTCCGGTCGGCGTTCGCTATGCGAACGACGCCTAGTCCCCCGTGGCAGGAGGATAGGGACGTAAGGAACCTTTGGTTCC
>CAZRJD010000004.1:20037-28470 GCA_964600495.1 uncultured Candidatus Saccharibacteria bacterium | reverse complement strand
CCAGAGCGGGTGAGCCTGTCTGCGCAGGCAGGCCATCCTCCGTAAGTGCGACAGGTGGTGCCTCCGGCGTTTTTACATCTTCCTCGATCTCAAATTCACCGCCGAGTGTATTTACCTCCTCGAACGGAATAATGCCTTTCGCAGATTTTATGATAGCATCCTCTTTCATCGTGAGCATTCCGTCCTTGCGCACAATGGCGAACATTTCGTCCTCCGGTTTACCCCCAAGAATAGCGCGCTCAAGTTCCGAGGTCATATCGAACATTTCAAAGGTGGCAATGCGCCCGCGCGTACCGGAAGGGCATTCGGGTGTTGGATCAAGACGGTACACTTCCTCAAGCGGAGGGATTTTTTTGCGATACTCTTCGGGCAGGTCGGCAAATTCCTCCGTAAACATTTTCTGCGTGCTCTCATCAATTTTCATTTTTTTGCCGCCATCCGGACACAATGTGCGCACCAGACGCTGTGCCATGCCTAAAATAAGGACCGGCGGGATAAGGTAGGGCTCCACTCCCATGTCAAGGAGACGTGGCACAATGCCTACCGCATTGTTGGTGTGTATGGTCGAAAGTACGAGGTGGCCGGTTAATGCTGCCTGTACCGCAAGCTCCGCGGTTTCTGCATCTCTTATTTCGCCCACCATTATGATGTTCGGGTCCTGACGCAGCGTCGTGCGCAAGCCGTTTGCAAACGTATAGCCTATTTCCGGATGGACCTGGGACTGCGAGACACCGGGAATAGTATACTCGACCGGATCCTCGAGACTAAGCACGTTGTTCTTTTCCCTGTCGACTTCATTTAACAGTGCGTAGAGCGTCGTTGATTTACCTGAACCGGTAGGTCCTGAAACCAATACAAGACCATAGGGCTTTTTTATTGCCGTCCGAATGAGTGCGAGATCGCGCTCGGACATGCCCAGATCCTCAAGCTTGAGCTCACGCGCGGCAGCGCCGAGAATCCTCATCACAACCTTCTCGCCGTAGTAGGTCGGAAATGTCGAAACGCGGAAGTCGACCTTGCCGCCGCCCACACGTGCGGAAAAGCGTCCGTCCTGCGGCTTGCGTTTTTCGTCGAGACGCATGTTGGAGAGCACTTTGATGCGCGCCACCACCGAGGAATGAATCTTTGACGGGAGCGTGATGTTGGTGATAAGAATGCCGTCAATGCGGAACCGCACGCGCGTCTGGTCCACCATCGGTTCGATATGGATATCGCTTGCCCGCTGCTCGGAAGCGTGGCGCAAGACCGTTGCGACAATCTTTGTGACCGGCGCATCTTCGGTAATAGCCTCGGCGCCTGTCTCGGTTATCAGATCCTCCTCGAGGTTCACCCGCTTCTTCTTGCCTTCCTTTTCATCCTTTTGTGTCTCGACGGTAAGCTCGGTTTCAAGTTCCCCCAGAGCCTGCCCCACCTCGCCCGAGAGCCCTTTGTACTGCTGCAGCAGTTTGTCAAAGTCGGTGTCGCTTATTAAAAATATTTTATAGGGCATGCCTACCTTGGAGGAGATGAAGGTGAGCGCGTCGCGCCCCTCAAGGTCGTCAGGATCGGTCACACCTATTTCAAGCGCCCCATCGACAATCCCGAGCGGGGCAAACCGGTAGTGTCGCGCGCTTTCCTCCGGCACAAAGCGCAAAACATCAAAAGAGACGCTTTTCTGCCCAAGCTCACGCGTCGGGAGACTGTAATACTCTCCCTTTGCGGCAAGAATATCCGAAAGCGGAACCCCCGCTTTGACAAGCGCGTTTTCAATTGATTCGCCGGGTTTCTTAAGTGCAGCCTCCACCTCCCCCAAGCGGGAGGGAGGGAGTAACGCTTTATCGCTTACGAGTTTGAGAAGATCCATACATACCAAAAACTACTTACCGCCTATAGGGGCGAACGGATTGTGCCGTCCCACATTCTGCGGAGGGATTTCGACACCGAAATCCGTAAGGGAAAGAAAAACTGGATCGGAAAATATCCCGCTATCGAGGGTTATCGTGTGCAGGTCCGAGAGTGTGGCGAGAAGGTCAGGCGATGCGACGGAGGAGTCCGCACTTGAGGTCAAAGGAGCGGAGGAATCGTCGCGGAAATAGTTGAAGTACACGTAGAGCACGGAGCCGATAAGGAGAAGGCCGAGAATCATTACTTTGTTGTCTTTTATAAATTTCATGATGAGAAATGTTATTAGTGGAGCCAGTACGTACGCACCATAAAGTTATAATCATTTTTGTCAGTCGTCGTAACGTCAAAGGAAAGATTTTCTATATCAATAAGACGTAGACTGTGCTCAATATCCTGCAGAAAAACCAGAAACTCGTCGTAGGTGGCTCCTATAGTAAACTCAAGCGTTACCGAGCCGACTTCGTCTCCCGAGGCGCCGACCGCAAGCGGACTTCTTCCGTTTGCGCTATCCGAAATAGTACCGAGTTCAACACCCTTAAGGCTAAGACCGTGCCGCGCGGCAATACCGTTTATGTCTATGATGAGACGGATATTATCCACGTTGTCAGGAAGCATCCTCTGAAGTTTTGTAAGGTCGTCCTGTTTAAACGTGTTGCGTCGCGCAATAAGCTGGTCACGCAATTTGCGCAGCTCCTGCGATGTATTGAGCGCCTCGTCGTACGAGTTTGACTGCATCGCAAGCGCCTTGCTCCCCTGATACGCAGGGTCACTGTAGAGCACGAACAATCCTGCAGCAGCACCGAGAAGTATAAGTGGTAAAAGAAATCCTTTCATAATTATTGAACCGGTGGTTCCGTACTTTCTTGCGGAATGACCGGCATTTCCTCCGGTGTTGTTAGTGTCTGCTCCTCTGGTGGGTTCTCCGGAGCGGTTTGTATAACAGGAGCCGGAGCGGTAGTGAGATTCCTACTGTAGAGAAGAAATGGCGGATCGACCGCGGCCGTGACGGTAAATGTGACCCGTCCTGTTTCCGCAGAGATGACAAGGTCGGAAAAGATGACATCCTTGAGCACCTTACTTGCGCCAAACTGATCGGACTGGAGTGCTATTGTTGAAAAATTGTCCGCTTGACCCTCAAGCGAGAGCGTCGTGCCTCCTTCTTCATTATTCATCTTGAGTTCGAACTTCCCGAACTGCACGTTCTCGAGCGTTTGGTTTGAAAGAAAAGCAAATACCGCTGATGGCGCCACATGCGCGCCAAGAACATTTCTTGATTCCACTATCCGGTCATCAAGGCGTATAAGATCCTCGATAACTCCGGGGTCGTAGGCGTTTTGGGCTTTACTCAGGGAATCCTGTTTAAAGGCTATTGATGACTTTAAAAACTGCGTATAGGCAAAGACGGCGCCCGCTGCCACAAGTGAGGTGACAAAGATAAGAATGGAGAGAAGCATAAAAAGTCCCATAGCGCTTGTCCCTGCGCGGACATCCGCGACGAGCGGCTTTTTTGGTATGAATGAGCCTGAAACCTGAGGATCCATTTATGAATTAATTATACACATTAAAAGGCAGATGTTTCATTTCCTATTAACACCATACTAGCCGGATTCCTGGAGCCGCCGCAGTGCCAGGCCGACTGCAACGGAAAACTCGGGTCCCGCTTCCTTAAGTATGCCCTCAAGAAAGGCGGGCGCCTGCGTTTTGCCAAACGGGTCCGCAAGGCGGATCTCGGTCTGGATCTTCGACTGTGCAAATTCCTTAAAACCCTTGAGTGTCGCCCCGCCACCGGTTGCAACAAGCGCGGTTACACTTTGGTTCGAACGTTGCTCATAGCTTGAGAGCGTCCTCGACACCTCGGCAAGAAGCGGAGCAAGCGAGAGTTCGAGCGACTTCTTGAGTTCAGGCGGACTTGCCTGCGAGAGACCGAACCGGCGCTTCCTTTCTTCTGCCTGTGCCACGGTCAGAGATAACGCGCGCGATGTTGAGAGTGTCAGATCCTGACTCCCGTGATTAATGATATGGCTCTCGCGTATGAGCCCCCGCTCGACGACATAAAATTTTGTTGTCGCCGCGCCCAAATCAACGACTGCGATGGGGGCGATACCATGGTCAAGCGATGCGCGCACCGCACTAAACACCTCTATCTCAAGAAAAGCCGCATGAAGCTGCGCCTCCGTTGCTATGGAGCGAAACTTTGCGATCGTGTCATTATGTATAGCGACAAGAAGCACCTCTATCTTCCCCGACTCGGTACGGTCGCCCCTGCCCCCTCCGCCGACGACGAACCAATCGAGCATCACTTCGTTTATGGGAACCGGAATGTACTTGCGCGCTTCGATAGGCACCACTTGCGCAAGTTGGGCCTCAACCGAGGCGGGCAGTTTAACGATAGAGATGAGGCTCGATGAGTATGGTATCGAAAGCGCGGCGTCTATAGTTGTGACATTCGCCTCGCGAATAACGTCTTTGAGCGCTTCTGTAATCTTCTCCGCGGGGAGCGAGGTCGCGCGGCCGATCTCAACACCTGCATAAGGGCCGAGCGCTATCGCGCCGTACGTTTCAAGGATGACGCGACCGCGCTCGCGCCGCAGTTGCACGATTTTTATGGATGACGTGCCTATATCGATGCCAAGCGCACTCTTGGCATCACGGGAGAACAAAGATGAGAACGAGGGTAGTCCAAAGGCCATTTTGTAGTAGTATAGCACCGCTATGAGCGCTTTTTCATCAGTAATAACCCGGATATTCGATATGGTACTGCCCCCGCGGGAGAGCGATCTGGCCGTGCGCGGGCTTGCTATTGATACCCTGCAGAGCTTGGCAATGAATGACGGCACGCTCCCCTATCATGACGAGCGCGTCAAAGCACTGGTGTGGGAGCTTAAATACCACGCAAGTGCGCGGGCGCGGGCGCTCGCGGGAGAATATATGGCGGATATGCTAATTGCGGTTGCGAGCGAGGAGATCGGTAAACCGCTCCTTATACCGGTACCGATGCACAAAAAGCGTCGTCGGGAGCGCGGGCATAACCAAACGGAGGTTTTGTGCGAAGCAGTCCTACTATATATAGAAGGAGTGTTCGAATACGAACCAAATATACTAACGCGCACTCGCGAGACTGTTTCGCAGCAAGGGCTTGAGCGGTACAAGCGTCTGCATAATGTTGAGCACTCGATGGAAGTCGTAAACCCCGAGCGCGTAGCGGGGAGAGTATGTGTTGTCGTTGACGATGTCTCGACAACTGGCGCAACACTTCTTGAAGCGCGCCGTGCGCTCCTTGCCGCAAAAGCAAGGCGAGTCATCTGCCTTTCGCTCGCTCAATCATAAACTAGGACCACATGCGCCTCCTTGGAGAATTATCGGTCCCACTGAATCACTAGAGTTTCCATTCTTGACCGCAATACGAATATGGATAGGCATTTCAAAACGACAACCTGGATTAATCCTTAGAGTATATGTACCGACCGAGGCTGGGACTTCTGTAAGTAATGCCTCAGTACATTCATAATCAGAGACAAGATCGCCACTATATTCGGGGCGACATTTAAATTGACGCGGACGAGCACCAGAAACGTATATTTCTACAATTTCGTTAGGCAAGAGTGGGGTTACTTCCCAACGTACATCAAAATCTGCATAATCCGGGATCTTTACGCCATTGGTCGGACTTATTATCTTTATTGAAGATTCTGAGACTGCGCTTGGTATATTAATAAACTTAAAGGTTGAGAGAATCTTATCCATCATTTCTTGTGATGGCACGTCGTATGTATTTAAACTAATGACAAGTGGCCAATCCTGCGTTACAAAACATATATGTCGATCATACGCAAACCCTTCACGCCAGCCGCTATCAGTACCTATCCTATCTCCTATATTAATCGGTTTGCCTTCGCAGGTTTGAATATTACTGCTCACGATAAATTGCTCGAAAGGTTCATCTGTTTCTCGGTTTCCAGCACGAGCTGGATTTTTTACTCTTATAATAATTTTAAAGTCGGCACTCTCTACATCATTACTTGTTGCTGACCACGATGTAGGATATTGAAACTCAAATCCATACTGCGTGTCTGTATATGTTTTCCAGCCTGAGATATCGGTATTTACAAGCCCCTCCTGGACAACAGGTTTTGAGTACCAATACGCATACGCGCCTCCTGCAAGTAACAAAAATAGGACTGCGGCTCCTGCAGTATAAGCCCAGCTTTTTGGGGCAGGAGTTTGGTTAGACTGCTCGGGCACTTGATCCATGCCAAAACAATAGCATGAAGTTTAATAACTTTTTATTGTAAGACGGCTGGTGAGTCTTCTACAACCGCATTGACCTTATCGACAATTTCACCAAGACCCCAGTCGCTTTTGACTAAATAGTATGCAGGTTTAACTTCGACTACCCCGCGAATCAAATCCCCGCTATCAACTGAAAGATTTGTGAGTATGACGACAGGCACTTTTTCGCCCCAAGGGTCTTTCCGAAGCGCAGTTATAAGTTCCATACCGCTCATCTTTGGCATGATAAGATCGACGATGAGAATACCGGGATGTGTGGCGAGTGCGGTATTGAGACCCTCCTCACCGTTCTCGGCAATTGACACATGGTATCCTTCTTTGACAAATTTATCTCGCAGAGCGCCTGCGAGAGATTTTTCATCCTCAATAATAAGTATATCTTTTTGGGAATGTGCACTATCAGGCATGTTAATATTGTAGCATCTATATTCCCGCTATGACCAAAGAGAGGAGGTGGATAACCGCAGACTTGCTGCTTTTGTGTCTGTTTTTTGTTGTATTGGTTTTTGTGCTACCCCACCCGCTCACTGCACAGGAACTACAAACGGGGAGCAGTATCCTTGCCACACGAGTTGCACCCGGCGAATCGTTGCCGCTCACAATCCGCCTTTCCAATTTTGGGAGCTCCGAGCGTGTTGATGTCACTATCCGGTATGAGATCTTCGACTCAACGGAATCACTGGTTGTTTCGCAAACCGAGACCGTCGCGGTCGAAACCTCGGCAAGTTACATAAAACAAATCCTGCTTCCCCCCTTCATCTCTCCCGGCCTGTATATGGCACGCATCAGTATTATCTACGATGGACAACACGTGCCGGCAACCGCGTCGCAGCAGTTTAGCGTGGAGCGAAAGATATACGGGATATTCATGAGTGACCTTATAAGAAACATTTTTATATTGTGCGTTGTTGCCCTGCTATGCATTCTCCTCGGTCTTTTACTGCGGCGCTATCGGAAAGAATCTTTATTTGCACCTCATGATTATTCGGATATTCCCAAAGATGTACGGGTATTCTACGAGATACTGAGCGATGTCGTTCAGCAGATGCGGTATCACGATGGTGAGAGGGCGGTCGAAGTCGCCGCAAAAATTCCCGGGCTTACCCTCGATAGTACAAGTGGCAGGGTACTCACCATTACCCGCGACCCGTCTCAGGTGATTGCCGAGGTTGTCTCTCAGTATGAAAAAGCCTTTGGTAAGAAGCTGAATCTAGCCTTTGGCGGCAAGGAGAAAGGCCATGCCATTGTGCGATAGACCTCTAAAACTTATCCACAGCACCAAAGAAAAACAGCATTTTAGCTAAAAAATGGTCTAAAATAGTAGGTACAGGGACAACCGCACGGCGGTGTGTCCTTTTTTCGTTAGGTAGAACGGAGTAGCAAGAGAGGCTCTTGAAGCCCACACCCAAGTACAGGGTCGTGGGATTTTGTGTTTTTAGACTACAAACATGCAAAAAAACAGAGACATTCTTAAGAGGCTCGCGCTCCTGTCAATTCTCGGAGTATCCTTTTTGCACCCACTGTCTGTTTTTGCGATAACCTACCAGCCGGGCGAAACGCTCGACCCCAGCTGTCTGCCGACAGACCCGAGTTGTACCGTAGCGACTTCAACACCTTCGTCTACGGATGCGCTTCCGGAAGGCACAAATAATCTTTATTTCACGCTGGCAAGATGGGCGGCACAGCTTGCAGGAACCACGACTGACGCACTTGCGGAAGGAACTATCAACAAGTACTACTCGCCGCTTCTCTTCGCTGTCGATCTTGCGGGCACTACGACAACAGCGCTCGCAGAAGGTACAAACTTATATTTTACAGATGCACGCGCCGACGCGCGGATTAATGCCACATCAACCATAGGAACTATTACGTCATTACCCAATCTCTCGCTTTCTGCGACGCAGCTTACAAACTTTGGTATTCCATTTTCACAATTCTTTTCGGCAACAACAACGTCAGCGTTGGCTGAGGGGGTAAATTTATATTTTACCAACTCCCGAGCAGACGCACGATTTGCTCAAAACTTAGCAGCAACAACCACCGACGCACTTGCAGAAGGAACTATTAATAAATATTACACGACGTCGCTATTCAATACGGACTTTAGTTCAAAAACGACGTCAGATCTAGCAGAGGGAACAAATTTGTATTTCACAAATGCACGAGTTGCAAATGTTATTGCGGGCACAACAACTGATGCACTTGCAGAGGGTACCAACTTGTATTTCACCAACGCGCGTACCGATGCACGAATCAATG
>CAZRJD010000004.1:0-19937 GCA_964600495.1 uncultured Candidatus Saccharibacteria bacterium | reverse complement strand
GCTTTGATACCCGTCTCTCGGCTACGACATCACTTCCGAATCTGACCACGCTTGCGAATCTGACTTCTATCAGCGGATTGGCAACCACGGTTACCCTCGGCTCACTCACCGGCATAGCAACAACTACCATTCAATCAGGAACGGGCAATATCAACATGCAGGCCGCCGGCACGGGCACAACCGGCAGGGTGCAAATTGGCGCAGGCAATGGGGGGTCAGCGACGCCCGACTTGCTGGTCTTGGACACTAAAAGCACCTCCGGCGACCCAACAGGAACCAATGGGGCGATGTACTACAACTCAAATACAAACAAGTTCCGCTGTTTTGAGAATAGCGCCTGGCGCGACTGTGAGACTGGGCCGCGTACGGCGACATTAAACGACATAACTTCTGACACACTCACCATAACCGAAGCCGAACTTCTTGATGGCACAGCGCCTTCAATTACACCTCGCTCCACCACCAATAGGATATGGGTAATAGGTTCGATTCGCGTGACTCCGGCTGGAGGTGATGCTGAGACTGACACCTTCCGCATCCGTCGTGGTTCGGGCTCTTGTGCAGGCACTCAGGTTGGTTCGGATATCGCTATAGATACAACCATGACTGGTATTTCCTCCCTAGCCGCAATTAATTTTATTGATAGTCCGGCTACTGCGGGAGCTCAGGCGTACACGGTGTGCGGTTTGAGTTCCACTGCTACTAGCCCAAATGCGACTCCACACATCATGCTTACCATAACCGAGATATCAGCAGCAGGCGCTGACTTGGCCGAACTGTATTCAACAACTGATAGTTCGATTGAGTCCGGAGATGTGGTCGCAATTGACGCATCAGTTGAAAAAGGAGTGCTTAAAACGTCAGGTGCGGCAGACCCTATGACACTGGGAATTGTCTCAACGCTGCCCGGTCTCTTAATGGATGACGGAGTTGCGGGAGACCATGTGGTGCAAGTAGCACTTGCCGGACGCCTGCCGGTCAAAGTAAGCACAGAAAATGGCAGAATTGTGCCGGGAGATTACCTTACCCCTTCCTCTGTGCCGGGTGTCGCTATGAAAACTATGGGTATCGGCCCTGTAATCGCTCAAGCAATCGGAGTATATGATAGCGAGGGTGTCGGCCTGGTTTTTGCCTTCGTAAAAAACTTTGATTCTGTTCAAAGTGCGCTGCTGGGAGATACTTCTTCCTCCTCCACATCCATCAGTACTATCCAATCTGAAACAGCTCATAATCCGGTCGCTACAATCACCAAAAAAATTAGTGATGGTTTGCAATTCTTCACTGACTTTGTCGCAGCCCGTGTGACAGCAATCCGCGGATACTTCGACGAACTGTTTGCAAAGAAAATACATACCGATCTGCTCTGTCTCAAGAAAAGTGACGGAAAAGAAGTGTGTATAACCGGCGACCAGCTTCAGGCGGCGACAGGAGCTACAGACTCGCCGGAGGTAACAAAGATACCGACGAGCGAGACAAGTACAGAGACAAGTACGACCGAAGAGGCTACTACCACAGCAAACACAACTCCCGATACTGACACTTCAACCGGCTCGACAACAGATGACACGTCATCAACTTCTCCAAATGTCGAGAGTAGCGCCTCGGGAGAGCTCTCCCCCACCGATACCCCAATAGGTGTGACTCCAGTGGACGACTCCCCGCCCCCAGTCGCCCCGGACACCAGCGCTCTATGACCAACTCTCTGCACAAACATCTAGTGTTGGTGCCTATCCTACTCCTGCTTTTTTTGCCCAACTCCGTGTACGCGTCCCAAACAAATGGCACCATTGATCCGACATTCAAGTATGCGTGGTCAAACAACGCCGGCTGGATTAATTTTGCGGCTACGACCGGCAATGTGCACGTGACCGACGGGGGTATAACCGGCTACGCATGGAGCAGTAACTACGGATGGATTAACTTGAGCCCGAGTAACGGCGGCGTAACCAATGATGGCGAAGGGGTACTCGGCGGGTTTGCGTGGGGAGCGTCTCTTGGATGGATTGATTTTTCAGGCGTAACTATTGATTCAACCGGCCAATTTCATGGAACGGCGACGGGCTCCGTCATTGGCACGCTTACATTCGATTGCACGAACTGCGCGGTCATAACCGATTGGCGTCCTATTTCTATCCGTCCAACGCTTACACTTTTCAAGACTGTCGTGAATAACAACGGCGGCGCTGCAATCCCCGCGAATTTTCAGCTTTTAATCTTCGACCCTAGTGCGAATTCGTTCTCTCAAGTATCAAGCGGGGCAGTCAGGAGTATTAGTGCGGGCTCGTACACAGTCAGTGAAATTGGCGATCCCGCCCATTACACCGCATCAACGTGGAGTGGAGACTGCAGTGCCAATGGGACGATAACGCTTATCCTAGGCCAAGTTGCGACCTGTACCATTACAAATAACGACATCCCGGCAAGTCTTCATGTTATTACGCAGGTGGTAAATACGAGCGGCGGCACTGCGACTGCCTCTACCTTTACGGTACATGTAAAGAATGCGGGTGTGGATGTGTCGGGTAGTCCCTTGGCCGGAGTTGCGACACCTGGAACTTTGTATTCCCTCTCCACAGGCATACACACCGTCAGTGAAGATCCAAACGCCTCCTACACACAAAGCTTCAGCGGGGATTGTGATTCAGGCGGCAGTGTGACACTCTCCTTAGGCGACGACAAGACGTGTACTATAGTTAACACTGATATTCCGGCGCCACCTCCGCCGCCGCTACTACCAAATACTGGCGGAGGTGGCGGTAGTGGCGGAGGTGTTATTGTCGGCTTACTCCCATTAGGGAGCCTTCTTGGAGCACTACCGAATACCTGCACCTACCCATCTACCAATACAAACCCCGACATAACAGGAGACGGCACGGTTGATATTTTCGACTTCAACCTACTCTTAGTCGCTTGGGGGACGGGGGGAGCACAGTCTGCCGACATTACGCATGATTGCAGTGTCGATATTTTCGACTTCAATGCGCTCATGGTCGGATGGTCGTCATAACTTTATTTAATCACTATGAATTACTCTATGTACACTATTATTATACGAGCTCTCAAGGCCACCCTCGTCGCTCTATGTATACTTCTCAACCTTACAGTAGCGACACACGCAGTTGCAGCAACTATTATTTCCTCTCCAAAGGAAGTATCACTGACGAGCGGAGATACTTTTTCCGTTCGATACTTACTAGACCCGCAGGGAGAGAAAAACTACACTGCAAAATTGATACTCGGCTTTCCTGCGACAACTCTCAAAGTAGAATCATTCCAGTTTGGGGGTAGCTGGATCCCGCTTTCGCAACCCGGATACGACATGATAGATGCTGCGGGAGGCGTGCTTATAAAAACCGCGGGCTACCCTGGAGGCCTCGCGGCCCCCACGCTATTCGCCACCGTACAATTTCGAATTATAGGGAGTGAGCAGGGGGTCATCACCGTGCAAAGCAACTCGCTCGTCCTCAATGCACAGAATCAGAACGTTCTCGGGGAACGTCCCCTACCAACTACGGTTACTGTTGTTACCGCTCCTCTGCTACCAAACACTGCTCTACAACCAGAAGAACAAAAACCAGCAGAAGAACAAAATCTCTTTGATGTTGAGCTCACAGCCGCTCCGGTTCAAAAAAGCTTTAATTGGATGCCATGGACAATCATTGTCCTTGCTATCTGTCTCGCCGTTATTTGTGGTATTGAAGCACGAAGATGGTATCAAAAGCGCAATTCGTCCCCCTTATAAACACCCCTAATTCCACTTACTATAAATCGCGATATAATGGTTTTAGTTTTTCTTACATTATAAAGTAAGTATATATGAAAAAGAATAAGGTAAAAGACAGTACCTTAGCAGCAGAAAAAGAGCTCGCCCTGCATTACATGAAGACTCTGGTAGACGTTGCCAGAGAATCCTTCTTAATTCTTGATGCTGACCTTCGAGTGGTTTCGGCAAACCCGACTTTCTACCAAACCTTTCGGGTTTCAAAAAAACAAACGGAGGATATACTGCTGTATGACTTAGGAAATGGCCAATGGGATATTCCTACATTGAAGAGCTTGCTAGAAGACATTTTGCCTAAGAAAAAAGTTGTGGAAAATTATGAAGTCAATCATATTTTCCAAACAATTGGCGAAAAAACAATTTTGCTTAATTCCAAGCAGATAGATTCAGTGCAATTGATAATACTCGCCATGGAAGACATTACAGAGAGGAAGGAGCTTGAGAACAAACTGGTCGATTATACTAGAGGGCTTGAGATTAAGGTGGGAGAGCGGACAGGGGAGCTTACCGAGCGAATCAAGGAATTGGAAACAATAAATAAAACTATGACCGGGAGAGAATTAAAAATGGTGGAACTCAAAAAAGAAATCGAACACCTGAAGAAACGGGCGAAGAATGGCAACGGCAAGAATGGGAAGAGAGGAAATGGCCACACCGAAGGACGGGCAGGCAAGGGTAATCATAAAAGTAGCCGTTAAAATGAACCTCAAAGATTTTAGTATTCTCACCGTATGTTAAAAATCACTCTGTGGGGAATATTGTCGGGTGTTGTGCTGGCATTGTTGATATTTATTGCTCTAACCTCAAAAAGTAAGCGCGCGCAGACACAAAAGAAATCCCAATCTCTGGTTACACTTATATCCGTCATCGTTTTTTCAGGAGGGGCAACGGGAGCCGCGTCGTATTTTTTATCGTTGCCGCATCCTAACCGGGATATACCTTTGTTTCCATCGACCGGGTCAGAATCGATACCACAAACTCTCTTTTTATATGGAAACCCCATGGACGGAATCGTCACGTTCTCTCTGCTCATCTCGATAGTTTTTTTAGTCGCGGTAGCATTTCGCAATATTGCGCAGAGGGAAGAAATAGAGAAAAATTTGGCACATGAAAAGACTGCAACTCGGAATGCTCTCGACAATCTTCATGTTGAGAGAGAAAAGCTTGCCGATCGAGTAAAAGAATTGGAATCGTTGAACAACAGCATGATCGGGAGAGAATTAAAAATGGTGGAACTCAAAAAAGAAATCAAGAGTCTAACGGGGCAAAAACAATAATCATAAAAATGCCCGCTAACAATGACCCTCTCACTTCCGAATCCGCGTCTTTTTATAAGTCATTTTTTGATAATACGTTTGACGGATTGGCCTACTGCCAAATGATTTTTGACGCAGAAGGACACCCGATTGATTATAGGTATGTGCAGGTTAACAAAAATTTTGAAAAGCTAACGGGACTAAAAAAAGTTGTGGGTAAAAAAGTCACAGAAGCAATCCCGGGAATTGTTGCGTCTAACCCTGAATTGCTTGAGATGTACGGCCAAGTTTCTTTGACTGGGGAACCGAAAAGATTTGATATATATATTATGCCGCTCTCAAGGTGGTTTTCTGTTTCAGTGTATAGCCCCAAAAAACAGTTCTTTATATCTGTATTTCAAAATATTACTGAACGAAAGCAGATAGAAAAGAATCTGGAAAATGCCAAGATAGCCGCCCGGAATGTGCTTGAGGATTTAAGTGTTGAAAAGGCAAAAGTGGAAACAGCACGGGCAAAAGAAGAGGCTATTTTAATGTCTATCGGCGATGGACTTATTGCTGCTGATGAAAAAGGGAATATTATGCTTATAAATAAAGCGGCTGAAAAACTGCTCGGTAAGAAAAAAGAAGAGGCTATAGGAAAAAAATTTCTGAAGTTGTCCTTATAGAAGACGAAAGAGGGGCGCCGATTCCGCTCGAAAAGCGTCCCATAACCATGGCTTTGACAACCGGTACCCCCACCACTACCACTTCTGCAGGCCCCATCTATTACTATGTACGGAAAGATAAAACAAAATTTCCTGTGGCAATTATGGTAACACCTGTTATTCTTGACGGCAAGGTAATTGGAACCATTGAAGTGTTCCGGAATATTACAAAAGAAAGAGAGGTTGACCGTGCCAAGACAGAATTTGTCTCCCTCGCAAGTCACCAGCTGCGCACACCGCTTTCGTCAGTTCGCTGGTACTCCGAGATGTTACTTGAGGGGGATGCGGGCCAAGTTAGCGAAAAGCAAAAACACTATCTTGAAGAGATTCAGCACGGCAATTTACGCATGATTGAGCTCGTCAATACACTCTTACATGTTTCAAGGCTTGAGCTCGGTATGGCTCAAGTGCATATCGAAAACGTCCAACTATCAAAAGTTGTTACAGAGGTTTTGCAGGACATAGAGCCTCGCAGACTAAAACAAGCCATCTCCGTCGAGGTTCAAATTCCCCGCTCACTTCCCCCGCTCATGACTGATGTCAACCTTATACATATTGTTGTCGAGAACCTCATATTGAACGCAATTAAATATACGAGTGCGAACGGCAAGGTGAAGATTGTAGCGCAAGAAGTATCTCTGGGCGAGTCTTTTGATACAAAGACGGCGAGTGAAAAGAGTATCGGGCTCTCTATTACTGACAATGGTATAGGCATTCCCTTGGCACAACAAGATCAGATATTTAAGAAGCTTTTTAGAACGGAAAATGCCCGCGAGGTCGATACCGACGGAGTGGGTTTAGGCCTTTATCTCACGAAGCTTGTTCTCGAGCGTATGAAGGGACTGATATGGTTTACATCACATGTAGGGAAAGGAACTACTTTTTATGTACTCCTTCCCTATAATGGTCTAGAGTAGCGCTATGGATCAAAAGACCATACTTATTGCAGAAGATGATGCCCTGCTGCGTAATGCCCTTACCGATAAGCTCGCTCTAGAGGGTTTTAGTATACAAGTAGCGCGTAATGGAGAGGAGTGTTTAGAGAAGGCGTTTGAGTTTCATCCCGACCTGATTTTGCTTGATGTCTTAATGCCTAAGATGGATGGAGTAGCAGTTTTACACGCGCTTCGCGACGATGTGTGGGGCAGGACGGTTAAGATAATACTGCTTACAAATGTAGCGGATGCAGAGATGTTAATGAAAAAAGATCTGTATCGCTATGATGGGTACCTAGTAAAATCTGATACGAAAATAGGTGACGTAGTTGCAATGATAGAAGAACAGTTAGACATTTCAGAACTCATTGGTCTTCCTCTTAGTTCCGGAGTTACAAAACTTCCAGAATATCGCTGTACGTGCGGGAAGCTCCTTTTTAAAGGGGTACTGCTCTTTTCAACCATTGAAATAAAATGCAAGCGATGCGGAGAAGTTAGGCGAATAGACAACACCGACCAAAAATTGCTCGGGTAAGAAGAACGCCCTTATCGCCTGATAATTTTGAAGGCTATGAGAGCTATTGCTATAAGGAGGAGGATGGTTATGAGCGCGTCTAGTGGAGATGCAAATAGACTTCTTACGGACTGAATGAGTATTTGAGGTATGGTAGGTTGATTTTCTACATCACTGGGAGTCTCAATTTCTTCTTCTCTAACCGGAGTTTCTGGAACTGAATCATTTCCCGCATTGGGAAGACCGGTATCACCCCCCAACTCCGCAAGGACCTTGGCCCTCGTCAAGGGTCCGAAAACACCAGCGGGTTCCAAGCCGGCACTTGTTTGATATTTGGCAACTGCAGCACCCGTCACTCTGCCAAAGAACCCTTTGGACACTCCTTGCGGCATCGTGAGAAAACCTTTTTCCTCAAGAAATGTCTGAAGTGCCACTACATCCGCGCCCGAAGCACCCACGCCGAATGTTCGGGGGAAAGCGGCGATGTCTTCAGCTTTGGTGCTGCCCTTCTGTGACATGGGCGTAATCGAGGGCACCGCACCGTCTGCCGTTACTCTATCGGTAAATACTACTCGCCGCTCTGGATATGTATCGTTCACTCTATTCCAAATGCCTTCGCAGGTGATAATATTTAGATGAGCAATTCCATCATCCGATGTAAAAACAGTCGTTGCATCAGCGTTCCGATTAAATAATTTGATTGACCGGACTTGAAATGCAAGCGTGTCGCCTTTATCGTCTTCTATATATATCTTGTCGCCAACGACGAGCTTATCTAAATCATAAAAAACAAACGGCACTCCATTTTGAATACCAAAGTGCCCCCCAATCACCGCACTCCCCTCCTGCCCAGGGTGAGGGCCGAGGGCAAACCAGGCAACATTGCGAGATCCAGCTGGCACGTCCATCCTCCCATCAGGCGTAATGAGTGCATCTTCGATTGCCGAATCTACGCCGATACCGGGGATTTTGAGGCGGACGGGAAGTCCTTGCGGTATACCTCCGGGGTCCCGAATGTCGGAATATGCGAGCCCACCCGGTCCGGTTGTTGGAAACCTGACTACCGGATATTTCCAGCCGAATAACTCGTCCACTACTGTATCCACCACTGAGTCCGTCACCGTATCCTGATTGAGCTGGGGTACTAATAGAAAATAATATCCCGCTCCCACTACGCCTGCAGAAAGAACTACAAATACCACTAATTGTAATAATGATTTAGATTTCTTTTGAGCTTTCCCCGACTTGTTTTTTCGGGTTAAAACTAAAAATACAATAAGTGCCGCTAAGATACCTGACAAGAACGCCCATACCATAGTTTTTACATTAGAATTTTCCCCCGTTTCCGGAAATGCTGGAACAGATTCTGGCTGCTGATCCGGAAAGCTCGGGACAGGCTCAAGGGCTCCTTCCACCTCCGGAAGGCTAGGAGAAGACTCCGGAGTTGGAATAGCAACAGTGACGGTAATAGTGGCATACCCAACCGCCTGCAAACCGTTGGCCGTTGCCGCAACGCTCACTGTATTTGTCGTTGTTTGTGTTAGGTGCGTCGTACATGTATACACCCACACTTCAGTTATATCGAGAAGTTGGTTGCCATTAATGTCCCCGAGCCTACTCGACATGGCGCTACATTTATCGTCGGTGACACTGACATCGCTTAAGGGTACGACACCCGGGTTGTTGACTCTATAGGTAAAGGTAATATTGCCCCCTCCGACAGGCAGGGTTAAGGGATAGGCAACTTTGGTGATGTTAATAATATTAACGAGGGGAGCTGCATTATCTGAACCGACAACAACGGTGGCGTACGCTTTGTGTGCTGCAGGAAGATTATTGGCAGTGCCTATTGCGGTGGCAATACTTTGAGTGGTAACGGAGAGTTTTGTCGTACAGGTATACCTCCATGTTTCGCTATAGTCGAGCTTGCCATCACCATTGTCATCACCCTCTATAAACTTGGCGGGGCTACACTTGTCGTCGGTAACCTGTACACCAGTCAAGGCCGCTTCTCTAAGAAAGTTTTTAACCGCGTAACGGTAGGTTACATCACCTGCTCCCTTTGGTAGCGCGAGTGGCTCTGGTACCGATGTAATGCCTATCAAAGGAACATATAACACGCTGGCATTATCTTGTGCCAGAACACTCGTTGTACTGCAACCAAATACCACTACCGCGATTAGTATTGGAATAAACTTTTTCATAATTCTTTGTCGGTAAATACTACGAGCCTCTTGGAATAATTCTGAGCAGCCTCATCCCAACCTCCTTCGCAGGTAATGAGATTGAGATGCGCATCTCCGTCATTTGAGCCAAACACGTCCGACGCGTCTGCTGTCGGGTCGTACCTCCGGGTTTTGCTCACCACGAAGGAAGAAACCTCCCCTGTTTCATCCTCAATGTACAGGACATCGCCTTGGCGTAATTTATATAGATTATCGAACACTGATACCTTCCCGTTTTTCCATCCATAGTGTCCGGCAATAACGGCACTGCCACTTTCTCCGGGGCGTGGTCCAAGATCGAACCAGCCTGCGTTAGCGGAGTCTTTCGGTGCATCCATGGCTCCATCAGGGGCAAGGCTCACATATTCGATAGCAGAATCAACACCGATACTGGGAATCCTGAGACGCACCGGCAAACCGGAACGCACTCGTTCTTGTGCATACACAGCCGTAGCATTGGCGTCAAACGGTGACGAGCCGTTCTCCACCTGTCTACCGGTAGACAGGTGGGGGCTTTGTACGATGAGCTGGAACATAAGTGCTAGAGAAAGTGTGAACCCTGCGGAGGAGACCAGTATCAGTGTTCTGCTCAAATTGGCCATTTCCTTCTAACCAGATAGGATGAGAATAGGGCAACGAAAATCCCAACTGGAATGATGAGGTTCCATAAAGTGCTGTTTTTGTTAGACACAATTCCCGTGTTTGGCAGTGTTGGCGAAGCTACAACGACCGTAGCGGGCGAGAAGTCGACGGCAATCAAACCGTTAGCATAGCCCGAGGCGGTGCCGGTGTTTGTCGTTGTTTGCGTAAGATACGTCTGGCAGGTAAAAGACCATGCCTCATTACTCTCAAGCAGATTATTTTGGTTAAGATCTCCCGGATGCCCCACAACGCGGCCCGGCAGGCCGGTACATTTATCGTCGGTGACGCTGACATCGCTAAGTGGCTCCGTGCCGAGGTTGGTTACTGTGTACATGTAGGTAACCGCTCCACCGCCAATCGGGAGAACGAATACGTTGGGCTTTTTAAACAGATGGATGAGCGGTGGCAGGAGCCCTGTATTTGGGAGCCCGGGTACGCTAACAACAACCGTTGCGCTTGCGGTGTCGCGTACAGTCCCATTAGCAGTGGAACCTTGGGCGGTAACGGTGTTTGTCTCAGTTGCAGAAAGTGTTTTAGTACAGCGATATACCCATGACTCACTTACGTCAAGCATGGCATCATTGTCGCTGTCGCCAGAAATAAATTGCACAGGGCTACACTTATTATCATTGACCGACACGCTACTCATTGCAATTTGTCCTATATTTGTTGCTGTGTAGGTATACTCAACCGATCCGGGCCCTCCAGGCAATGCCAGCGGATCCGGTATTTTTGTAACGTTTATGAGTGGTGGCGGTGGTGGAGCATTATTACTACTACTGCCGCCTGACGGAGGGGCTGGAACCGGAACGGTAGGAACCGAAATAGTGTTTGCATCGGTTAGGACTGTCCCGCCGAATGCCAGCGCTCTTCCTAACAAGTTTGCAAAATGTCCTATCGAGATACCGGCAGCATCAATAATAGTTCCCTGAAATGTAGGCGTAACAAGTGATGGCGCAGTGTTTGCTCCAAGTGTTGTGGCGCCGACGGGAGCCCAAAATACGTTAGAAGCGTTTGCACCACCTGTCAGGACAACGAGGGAATCTTGTCCCGTCGTAAGCGCTCCGCTTGACCTGAAGACCCAGACGTCGGTACTGGAGCCGTCAAGGGTCACGGTCGTGCTTAAGGTTATATCCATTGCGCCGGTAACTTCGTAACAACCGGGGGGGAAAGTCCCAGGCGGATTAAGCCCGATGATTACCGCGTCTAGGGTGCCGGCGATAGGTGTGCAGGCTTGACCATTCAGAACCGCTAGGGCAGCGTCCTGATCCAACCCTACCTGGGGATCACAAGGGGTATTGGTCGCGCCGGTAATTGTCAGAGGTAGTGGTACATCGAGCGTAGTACCGCAAATAGACCCGTTAACAATGGTTTGCGGCGAGGTGTTGGAATTGGTAAGAGTTTCGGAAACGATACCGTATATGCTGGCTGTTCCAAGAGATGGTGCGGTTGCTGCCTGCGCTACCATCGGCGCAACGACGAGCGCCAAGGAAGCAACCAACACGCCTACTGAAACTTTATTGAATATTTTCATATATTATTTTTTTACAAGTGACTAGCAAGTTTTTTAATAAGACCTTTATTCGTATGCATATTCGTCGTTTAAAAACATAAAATCCCACAACCCGAATCGGGTGTGGGCTTCAAGAGCCTCAAAAATTGGATTTTCCTACCTAACGAAAAAATATACCGTTTGCCCTGTACCTACTATCTTAGACCAACTTTTGAGCTAAAAGGGCGTTTTTCTTCGCTACTGTGGATAAGTCTTTAGGGCTCTCTCGCAGTAGGGTGGCTTAGGCTAAAAAGCCTTATTTTACGGTCCCAAGCGCTAATTGTCTACCGTTTGTTAGTAATGTGCGCGTATATAGCCCCTCGTTATTGGTCCAAAATACCCCATAGGCGGGTTAATCCCTACTTTTGCCTGGAATTCAGCCAATGCTGCGCGAGTCAGAGCGCCAAAGTACGCGGTCGCGCCAACTGTAGCCAGAGCCTGTGCGGCCGGACCTGTATTTTGAGAAATCAAAAATTGTTGAAGAATTGTTACATCACTGCCACGACTGCCTACTTCAAGGTCGACTGCAATCGTTGTAGCGAGCTCTAGGGAAGCAGAAGGCGTAGGGGTTGCTTGCCCTGAGCCTGTCGAAGGGGAGGTTGATATTTGATTTACCGCATTGAGCGCGGCAGATGGCGTCGCTCCGGCAGAAACAAATTGGTTGTATAGTTGCTGTTTCTGCGGAGTTAGCGTTGGAGTTTGTGTCGGTGTCGGTGTAGGAGTTTGTGTTGGAGTTTGATTTGGCGTCGGGGTTGGATTAGAAGTCGGAGTTGGAGCAGGGGTTGTAGCTCCACCAGATGGAATAGTGACAGAGCTCGCATCTAAGGTAACTGCAGTCTGCGCCAAAGCTCTACCATTTAATGTGGCACCCGTGTTTAACACAATTGCTGTTTGATCCAATATATTCCCGTTAAAGACAGCGGTCGTACCGATGGTCGTCTGCCCCGCAACAACCCAAAAAATATTACCCGCCTTAGCCCCGCCACTAAGGAGAACTTTGGTAGCCGAACTGATGTTAAGATTTTGCGCTATCTGAAAAATCCAGACATCACTCCCGCCACCGGAAAGCGTGACGTCTGTTGGTATGGTTACACCGGTACCCCATTTGTACAGACCGGGAGCTAGAGTCATCCCTCCGATATCTCCGGCACCAAGTTCGGTCGCAGTCGGATTTGTTCTTCCCATTCCATCGGTGTAGGCGGTTTCCATATCACTGACCGCAGTAGTCATAGTAGCGGGAGTTGGGTTCGCATACCCGGGCGCATATACCTTTCCATCGACTAACGCTGATGTCGAAAACGCACTCGCGGCAGGCAAGGTTAATGCAAATCCTGTTATATAACTCGCGGCAGCGGGGCTTAACCCTATGTCGCCCTCAATCTCGGTGGATCCGGTAGTTGAGATTCCTGTTTTTGAGAGAATCACAAAGTTGCCCGCAGATCCTAGGTTAACTGCCGCCGGACCGGCTGCGGATGCAATAATTGGCAAAGTGGCAAGCACCAATGAACCGACTAATACACTTACTGAAACGTTATTAAATATTTTCATATATTATTTTTATAAGCGATTAGAGGTTTAAGGCTTCCTTTGTAGTTTACCCCGCGACAACCTCGCACTATCAACCCCTGTGCATAAGTTACCAACACTTCTATTCGCCTATTCACTAGCGAAGTGGCGGTTTGGGGCTAGAACACCGGCTCTGGGGCGTTTACTACGCAATTTGCGCGTACCCATACAACATCAACTTCAGTTAATTCTACGCGCGTTCCGTTAATAACCATGTATTCGCGCGGAGGATTATTATCCCCTACCGTGCCGGGCATCTGGTTGCTGTACCACGCTTCGGGGCAGACTCGCATGCCGACGCTTTGGTTCTCATCCGGGCACGCTGCAAACTCACAATTTGGGCCCGTGCGGCCGACAGCTGAACCGTCGGGGCACACCTTTGCCTCTTGTGTGCACGCTGTCAAATCACCCTGCCCATCCAGCAAAAGAGAGGGGTTTGCAAAAACTCCGTATGCGCCCAAGCCGAGTACCACTACTAACGCAACACCCACCGCAACGTATGTGTTTTTAGACATGAGCTTAGTATAGCAAAACCAAAGAACGTGCACCTTCTTTCGAGAGCTGCAATTACTTTAATTATTGAGATATCTGGTGTAAGGTGTTGGAGTATCTGGAGGCGTGGCTGAGCGGTCTAAAGCGGCATCCTGCTAAGATGTCGACCGGGTAACTGGTCCGAAGGTTCGAATCCTTCCGCCTCCGCAGATTGAAACTTGCTTGGAAACAATGCTTTCAAAAGCCGCCAAAGAAAAATTTGATAGAATTTCAACAGTTCGTGAGCCAACCGAAAAAAGGTCGAACAATTTATAAAACTAAGAAAGGAAATAAAAAAATATGGATACGCAACCAGTTCAAGATGCAGTAACAACTGATCCTGATAAATACAAGGTTATATACGAGAATGAACGGGTACGAGTATTAGATTATCGCGATAATCCTGGCGAAAAGACAAATAGACATAAACATCCTGCCTTTGTGCTCTATGCTTTAGGTGCTTTCAAGCGGAACATACATTTGGACAATGGAAAAGTTATACCGCGCGAATTCAAAGCCGGTGACATTATTTGGTCTGATGCCCAAATTCATATAGGTGAAAACATTGGAGAAACCGACACCCATGTTTTGATAGTTGAGTTAAAGTAATTTGTCGCCAAAGAAAAATTTGAAAAGCCAAAGGGACCTCCGCAAGTTTAGAGATCTATTTCAATAAAAGTTTTTTCTTCCCCGTTAGAAGAGGAATTATCTGAAGAGTCGTCATCGTTTTCCCTCTCTTCATCCTCGCCATCTTCTGAATCATCATCAGACCAGAGGTCTCCCCAACCGCGGTCATCATTGTCGCCTCCGGAGTTGGGGCGGACGAAGTCGCGTTTGAACTTCTTACTCGCCCCGATATATGCCGAGAGCTCGACTGCATCCTCTAGTACTGCGGTAAACGTCGCTTCTGCATCCACATACGCTTCATCTTTATACTGCCGCTCCCCCTCCTCCATCCATGCATCAAGCGCTTCGAGCTGTACTTTGATCTCTTGCGTGGTGGTTGCCACAAGTCCGTCTCGCGCGTCCCAAAACGCGTCCCCTGCTTCATCAACTTTCGCCTGTGCTTTCTTTTCGAGCTGTAGTATAAGGTTCTTCTGATCCGCGGATACTGTTACTCCGGAGTCTGCTGCGGAGTCGTTCGCGACAGCAAGCGACATGGTTTCTGCATTTTGAGGCGCCGCTTCTTTACTGCGCGCGAGCATTATATTTTCGCCCCCCCTGCTTCTGCCGCCCCACGATTTTTCCGAGAGCGAGCGCGAATTTTCTTTTGTTGCTTCGTCGCTGCTTCCGCTCCCGATACGTGCCAAGATCCTGCCGTGCGCGGCTATAGAGGAGTCGAGTACTGCAGACGCTTCAACCGCCCCTGCAGGGTTTTTTGCCTCAATCGAGGCTGCAATGCTGCTTGCGCGCGCAATATGGTCCTCGACACTCGCCTCTATAGTTGCTGTTACTTCTGTATTAAGTCTTCCTTCTGCAGCAAGCGTCTCCGCCTCCTTAAGGCGCTCCTCGGCCACACCTGTATGGAAAGATATTTTCGCTTCGTCCGAGACCGCGAAGGCTCCCCGGGCGGGCTCATTTACATTTATTTTTACGCTATAGAGCAGATCGCCGGGGATGGTTCCCTGTGCCGCGTAGGCGGTTGTGCTCCCGACAACAAGCACGAGTACCATCGCAAACGAGACCGCACTCTGGTATGAAAAGAAGAAGGTGTATGGACTCCTCACTTTTTGAATTTTGAGAGCAGGCAAGCCGAATATCTGCGCATGCATTGCGCTTTTTTCTGAAGCAGAAAGACGAATCTGTTCAGCCTCTTTTTTTAAATTATGTAGGTCGTTCTTCATAGCATTGGTGCATTGGGGTCCGGTTCAAGGATGGCGCGGAGTTTTTTGAGCCCCCGGTGGAGCCTGACCGACACGACGTTTTCGGTAGTGTCAATCTGCTCGGCAATCTCCTTCGGCGAGAGGCTTTCAACATAGCGCAGTATCAGGACTTCACGGTAGAGGTCAGGAACTTCTTTGAGGGCCTCGAGAGCACGCTTGCCGTCGAACCGGTCTATTGCAGCTGCCAGCGTGTTTGTCTCATCCTGCGGCATAAGTGACTCTACGGTCTCGCCTTCCGCCTCATTAACAAGCGACTCGAGCGAGAGCGACTTGGATTTACGATACTCATCGATAATCAAGTTGCGCAAGGTCCTGTATAAAAAAGGCCGCATTTCCCGAACCACCTCCCCGCGCTTAACATACTCAAACACGCGCAGAAACGCCTCCTGGGTGAGCTCAAGTGCCCGTTCCCTGTCGCTGAGCCGGAGCGTACAATGTCGAAATAGCTCGTCGTTGTAGCGCAGGTACGCATCCTCGAATTCTTTCTCAATATCCCTCATAAAAAGACGTATGAAAGGGCGTTCCCTTTCATGTTTGGCCATACTACACTTTTTAAGCTCGCAGTGCTAAGGTAACGCCTCATATTGGTATACTTCTGCGCATGACCCTGTCAACTCCGATTACAGAGGCATTCCGTTTGATGGATTCACAAAAAGCGGCCCTGAACCGCCTTGGCATCCACACCGTGTGCGACCTCCTCTTCCACTTCCCCTTCCGATACGATGTCGGCGGGAGTGAGTCGACTATTGCGGGGCTCGTGGCAGGAACAGAAGTAACCATAATCGGAACACTCGAAAAATTAGAGACAAAAAAATCGTGGAAGCGCAAAATCCCCGTTTCAGAAGGAATCATACAAGACGCAACGGGCAAAATAAAAGTCATGTGGTTTAACCAGCCCTACATCGCCAAGATGTATCAAAACGGGACACTCGTTAAGGCGACCGGCAAAGTAACCGGCAAGGGAGAAAAATTGTATCTCGCTAACCCCGAGCTTGAACGGGTTTCCGCGACAGAAGCCGGGTTGTTTGCCAACAAAGGACCGTCCTTAACTCAAGGCTCCAAAGGACGGTCCTTAGAAGAAGGGAAAATTTTTGCGCAGTACCCGGAAAGCCGTGGGGTTACATCCCTTTGGTTTAGGCATGCGATAGAGAAAGTGCTTTCAAGCGGTGTGCTTGGAGGAGTTGAGGACCCACTCCAAAGCGAGATGCTTAAGCGCTACAACCTCCCTACCCTTAAAACTGCGCTTGTCTGGATCCATACTCCGCAAGACCTGCGTGACGCCGAGGCCGCGCGCAAACGTTTTGCGTTTGAAGAGGTTTTTCTTATACAACTCGAGCGGGCGCAGGAACGTGCAAAGCAGGCACACGAAAAAAGCTTTGTTGTTGACGCTCCCCAAGAAGCAATACAGGAATTTATTAATGGAGCATTCCCCTTTGAAGCGACGCGGGCACAAAAGAAGGCGATAGACGCCATCCTCTCTGACCTGCGCAGCGGGAAGCCTATGTCGCGGCTTCTTGAGGGTGACGTCGGGAGTGGCAAGACTGCTGTTGCCGCAACCGCCACGTATGCGGCGGTGCGCACACGGCCCCAAGGACAAAACTTCGGCACGCTGCAGGTTGCCTACATGGCACCAACAGAAATCTTGGCAAAACAGCACTTTGAGTCGTTTATAAAATATTTCGAGACCTTTCCCATCAATATCGGGCTTATCACTGGCTCGGGATGTTACAAATTCCCCTCCAAAGTGCGGCGAGGCGAGGCGACAAACATTTCTCGCGCACAGCTTTTGAAGTGGGTCGCGAATGGCGAAATCCCTGTTGTTATAGGTACCCACGCGCTGATAGAAAAATCCGTGCAGTTTAAACATTTGGCACTTGTGATAATTGACGAGCAGCATCGCTTCGGCACTTCCCAGCGCAGAAAGTTGGCGAAGAAGGAGGCGCGTCTCCCCCATCTCCTTTCGATGACAGCAACCCCGATCCCCCGTACGCTCGCGCTCACTATCTACGGCGACCTTGATTTAACGCTGCTTGATGAAATGCCGCCGGGCAGAAAACCGATTATCACCGAAATTGTTAAACCGGAAAAACGAGGCGAGGCGTATCAAAAGATCCGTCGCGAACTCAAGGCTGGACGGCAGGCGTATGTTATCTGCCCGCGCATTGATGAGCCGGACCCCAAGAAGGCATTCGCGCTTCAGGCAAAGTCGGTTAAAGAGGAGGCGAAGCGGCTGAAGAAGGAAGTATTTCCCGAATATGAAATAGGGATACTCCACAGCAAAATGCCCACCAGAGGCGGGTCCGCCTCCGGCGGAAAAACGAAAGAAAGTGTAATGCGAGATTTTACTGACGGGAAAATAGATATTTTGGTTGCAACGTCGGTGGTTGAGGTCGGGGTCAACGTACCAAATGCAACAGTGATATTTATCGAGGGCGCGGAGCGCTTCGGCCTCTCCCAACTCCACCAGCTGCGCGGCCGCGTTGTGCGCTCTAATCATCAGGCATATTGCTTTGTTTGCCCAGAGTCGCGCGGAGAAAAAACAATTGCACGGCTCGAAGCTTTAACCAAAGCAAAAAACGGGTTCGAGCTGGCCGAGATGGACCTGATGCAGCGGGGTCCCGGTGAGCTCTCGGGGAGAGCACAGTGGGGTATCTCTGACATCGGCATGGAGGCACTCAAAAATTTAAAACTTGTTGAGGCCGCGCGCACCGAGGCGCATGCCCTGATAGAAAAAGACGAAACTCTTACAAAATATCCGGTGTTAAAAAATGCGCTTACTCTGCGGACTCAAACGCTTCATTTTGAATAGCGACCGGTGTGCGCCGGCCCCACTCTGTTTTGTCCCATGCCCGCTCATGGAAGTAATAGCCGAGCGCCAAAAGTGCTGCTGCACTTAAGGTTATGGTGGTAGCCTCCCTAAACTCTCCGGTAAAAAGAAAGACGGTTGCAAATGTGATGCATGTCGCAATTACTCGCCATGCGACTGTTTTTAAAAGTGAACGCTGAAAGGTATCCATACACGGGAGTGATTAACTAACAATAGAAAACGCAAAAAGGGCCAATTGGCCCCGTCTTTGTATAATCTACCCCTTTCTTACTCCTTGCAAGCCCACTTGTCCACAGAGGGCTAACCCCTAAATTGAGGCGCTTTTGGTGATTAAAGCAAAAATAGGCTATAGTTTCGCAAATGGGCGTGTAGCTCAGCGGTAGAGCAGTCGTCTTATACACGACCGGTCGCAGGTTCGATCCCTGCCGCGCCCACAAGTTACAGCACCACTCCCCCGCGCATTTTGACGCGGCCGCCGACTATTGTACAAATTGCTTTGCCCGTGAGCTCTTTGCCCGCGAAGACCGAGTTTTTGCCTTTTGAATAAAATTGTGTAGGGTCAACAATCCATTTTTTATTAAGGTCAAAAATAGCAATGTCCGCATCGCTCCCTACCGTGAGCGTCCCCTTGTTTTTGCGGATAATCTCTGCGGGTTTATGTGTCATAAGTGCTATTCCCTCTGCTATAGAAATATGTCCCTGCAAAACAAGGTAGGTGTACATCGCGGCAAAACTCGTCTCAAGCCCTACAGTGCCGCGCGCCGCATCCACAAACGGCTTAATTTTGTCGGGTTCAATATGCGGCGCGTGGTCGGTAGTAATCGCGTCTATCACACCGTCTTTAATAGCCGCAACGACCGCCTCGACATGGTCGCGCGAGCGAAGCGGCGGATACATTTTTGCATTCGTGTTATAGCCCATACACTCTTCATCGGTTAAAGAAAAATGTTGTACAGAAACTTCTGCGGTTATATTTTTATTTCCTTCCTTCTTCGCTTGTCTAATCGCCTGCATTGCACCCTTAGTTGAATTATGGAGGAGATGCAGCCGCGCACCCGAGCGTTTTGCAAGCAGAATATTTTTTAAAACCGCGAGATCCTCTCCAACCTCCGGCGTCCCTGGAAGCCCGAGCTGCGACGAGACCCATCCTTCGTGCATCACTCCATCTCCCGTAAGAGACGCAGTCTCGCAGTGGCTCATAAGCAGTATATCGTGCGTCTTTGTATACTCCATCGCTTTAAGGAGAATATTTGGGTCCTCAACGTCGAACCCATCGTCGGTGACCGCAATCGCTCCCGAGTTTTTTAATTCCCACATTTCTGAAAGCATTTTCCCTTCCTGATTTTTCGTTATCGAACCCGCGGGAAAAATATTTATGAGGTCGAGCTGCCTTGAGCGCTTTTCTACAAACTCGACAATTGACTGACTGTCTGCAACAGGCGTCGTGTTTGGCATCGCAACGGCAGTGGTAATGCCGCCGGCAAGGCATGCTCTTGAGCCGGTCTCTATAGTCTCCCT
>CAZRJD010000003.1:0-29757 GCA_964600495.1 uncultured Candidatus Saccharibacteria bacterium | reverse complement strand
GAGGTTAAAGACCTTCTTGCAAAGCACGGCTACTCTGACGCGCCGGTCATCAAAGGCTCAGGGCTCAAAGCCTTGGAAAGCAACGATCTCTCGAACGAGTGGTCGCAGAAAGTGCTTGAGCTTGTGAAGACGCTCGACAGCTACCTCCCAATGCCGGTTCGCGAAGTCGACAAGCCGTTCCTCATGCCGGTTGAAGACATCTTCTCTATTGAGGGTCGCGGCACGGTTGTGACCGGCCGCATCGAACGCGGAAGGGTCAAAGTAGGCGAGGAAGTCGAAATTGTTGGCCTCTTCCCAACGACCAAAACAACCATCACGGGTATTGAAATGTTTAACAAATCGCTCGACGAGGGTCTTGCCGGCGACAACGCAGGTATTCTCCTTCGCGGTACCAAGAAGGAGGACGTCCACCGCGGACAGGTGTTAGCCAAGACCGGCTCGGTAACTCCGCACACTGACTTTGAGGCCGAGGTATACATCCTGACCAAAGAGGAGGGGGGCCGCCACACGCCATTCTTCACCGGATACAAACCGCAGTTCTATGTCCGCACGACCGATGTTACCGGCGAGGTAACACTCCCGCAGGGGACCGAGATGGTCATGCCGGGCGACACGATTACCTTCAATGTTAAGCTTGTAGCACCGGTTGCGCTTGAGGCGCAGACACGCTTTGCAGTCCGCGAGGGCGGCAAGACGGTGGGTGCAGGCGTTGTAACCAAAATAGTTGCTTAAGCAACTATTTAAATAAAAAAGTGTTGCGTTAAAAAACAAATGGCTGAAGCAAGTACAGTAAAAAAGACGAAGGCTCCGGCATCTGCAAAGTCAGTTGCCGCAAAGAGGAGTGTGGCTCCTAAACCTGCCCGTCCGGCAGGCGGCGCCGCGCCGCGCCCCCGCAAAGCGGCGGTGGTTGCTGCACCGCAACGCTTGCGCATCAAGGTGCGCGCGTACGAGCACAAAGTACTCGATGCGAGCGTGAAGCAGATTCTTGACACGGCGCTGCGCTACGATGCAAAAGTTGCAGGACCTATCCCGCTCCCGACCGAGATAAAAAAATATACGGTCAACCGCTCGACCTTCATCTATAAAAACGCGCGCGAGCAGTTTGAAATGCGGATCCACAAGCGCCTTATAGACATCCTCGACCCGACTCCAAAAGTAATAGAAGCTCTGACGAATCTCTCGCTCCCCTCCGGAGTGACGATAGACGTAAAAATGGCTTAGCATTGCCTAGCCATTTTTACAAATAAAAAAGAATGGCGTTTTTCTTGCATATTTTTTGGGGATAGGATATAGTCCTTGGGACTCTATTACATAGGGTTGTTCACGTCCCCCCGGGGACCAATAGACAACATGAAATTTTTGCTCGGCACAAAGGGGCCTATGACCACCGTCTTTACTGAAGACGGTCGCGCCTATGCAGCAACAGTTATTGTGGCTGCTCCCGCAATCGTGACCCAAATTAAGACAAAAGAGAAAGATGGCTACAGTGCGGTGCAGATAGGAGCTATTGAAACAAAAGAGAAACGAGTAAACAAAGCACAGCTAGGCCATACAAAAGGCAAGGCACTCAAACATTTCCGCGAGCTCCGCCCGCGCGACGGTAAGCTCCCCGAGGGAGTGGAAGTCGGTGTAACCGTTGATATCTCCGCATTTGTTGTAGGCGACAAAGTACAAGTTTCTGCAATTTCAAAAGGGAAAGGCTTTCAAGGTGTTATTAAACGCCACGGCTTCCACGGCGGGCCGCGCAGCCACGGCCAAAAGCACAGCGAGCGCTCGCCGGGGTCAATCGGCGGCTCTGGGGGCAGGGCGGGAGGCCGTGTTGCAAAAGGCATGCGCATGGCAGGCCGGATGGGTAGCGACCGTGTTACGGTGCGTAACCTCCCCATCCTTCAGATACTACCCGAGACAAATGAGCTCGTTATTGCGGGTGCAGTACCCGGCCGCAGGGGGACCCTCGTTGAAATACGAGGGTAAATCTCAAAATACAAGCACCAAACATCAAACTTATGGAAGCTAAAATTTACAACATACAGGGCAAAGAGGCGGGGAAGGTCACGCTCCCCGAGAATATTTTCGGCCTGCCGTGGAACGCTGACCTTGTACATCAGGTTATTGTGGCAATGCAGGCAAATGCGCGGGTGCCTGTCGCACATACAAAAGACCGTGGAGAGGTACGCGGCGGCGGCAAGAAGCCTTGGAAGCAAAAGGGGACCGGCCGCGCACGCCACGGCTCGACCCGCTCGCCCATATGGCGCGGCGGCGGTATCACGCACGGCCCGCGCAACGAAAAATTGTATACGCAGAAGATAAACCGCCAGATGAAGCAGAAGGCGCTTCTGGTCGTCCTTTCGCGCAAATACAAAGACGGCGAGGTTATTTTTGTCGACCCGTTTGAAATGAAGGCGCCGAAGGCAAAAGAGGCGAAGCAGATGCTCGCCGTACTCGGTAAGGAATTTTCCGGCCTCAATAAAAAAGCGAATGCCGCGCTTATCGCACTCCCGCGCGCGCATGCCGCAACACAAAAAAGCTTCCGCAATTTTGGCAACATCAATGTTGATGAGGTGCGCAACCTGAACCCTGTTTCGGTGCTTACAAGCAAATACTTGATACTGGCAGACCCAAAGACCGCAATCGAGACGCTTGGTGCCAAGAAGGTCGCTCAAGTTAAATAATATAGAAATTTTATGAAAAATTTATATAATCGTCGTTCGCTCGGAAATCAAAATAAATTTTAATTTCACTCACTTCACTAGATTATGAAAACCCCTTCGCACATACTACTCTCGCCGCGCATCACCGAAAAGGGCGCATACATGTCCGAGCATGGCGCGTATGTCTTTAATGTTGCAAAAGATGCGAACAAAAAAGAAATCGCTTCCGCAATACAGACCGTGTTCAAAGTAATGCCACGCAAGGTAACGGTTGTTGCTATCCCGCGCAAGGCACGCATGACCCGCGGCACAAACCGTATGGGGAGTAGCGGCGGCGGCAAGAAGGCGTACGTGTACCTTAAAAAAGGAGACACAATCGAGATCGTATAACTATAGAAATTTTATGAAAAATTTATATAATCGTCGCTCGCTCGGAAATCAAAATAAATTTTAATTTCACTCGCTTCACTAGATTATGAAAAATTACAAACCATATACAAAGTCCCGCCGGCACATGAGCACCATTTCGTTTAGAAATGTGCTGACCGCAAGCGAGCCGCACAAAGCGCTCATTGGCGTGGGCCGGCGCGGCTCGGGCCGCAACTCTGCCGGTCGCATTACCGTGCGCCACAAGGGAGGCGGGCACAAACGCCTGTTGCGCGATGTTGACTTTACCTACAACAAACAGGTGCCGGCCAAAGTCGAGACTGTCGAGTATGACCCGAACCGCTCGGGCTTTATCGGGCTCCTTTTGTATAAAGACGGCGAGCGTCGTTACGCGCTTCTGCCGCAGTCGGTTAAGGTAGGGGATACTATTGAGGCGGGAGAGACGGCTGCGCCCACCGCAGGCAACCGGCTGCCGCTTAAAAATATCCCGATCGGGGCTTTTGTATACAACGTTGAAATTAAACCGAAGGGTGGCGCCAAGCTCGGCCGTGCCGCAGGGACGCATATTGAGGTTATTGCGCGTGACCAAGGCTACGTTGACCTCAAGATGCCTTCAAGCGAAGTGCGCAAAGTGCTCGAGAATTGCTGGGCAACACTTGGCGAGGTATCAAATCCTGAAAATAAATTGGTAACTATAGGCAAGGCGGGGCGCTCGAGGTGGCTCGGTATCCGGCCGACGGTGCGCGGTACCGCAATGAACCCTGTAGATCACCCGCACGGCGGAGGCGAAGGCAGGCAGGGCAGGGGCCTCAGGCGTGCCAAGAGCATGTGGGGCAAGCCGACCGGCAAGGGTCAGAAGAGCCGTACTCCTAAAAAGTATTCAAATTACCTTATTGTCTCGCGTCGCAAGGTAGGAAAGCGCAGGAAAGCCCAGTAAAGTATTATCCACACAACCCTCTTGCGGGAGTCGCAGGTAGGCATACACTAATAAGCAGCAGGGCACCTGGCGAAAGCCAGGTGCTCTTCTTGCATTTCAATACCATATGAAAAAAGTCCCTTCCGAATCAGCCTTCTTTGCCCTTTGGGGCGCGCTCTTTGCTATAGCTATAACCTTTTCTGCAGAATTTTTGATGCCGGGGGCGACCGAGGTATTTGCACGGAATTTCTCCAAAACCGCCGCTTCTATTGCCCCCCAACAACTCGTAGCCTCGGTGTTGGGTGGTGCCCGCAGCGATACACCCTCAAGCGGAAGAAACTCTGCCGCTGGCACCCAAGGCGGAACAGGTAGAACCAGCACGAGTCCCGGCTCCACTGTCCCAAGCAGCAGAAGCACCACCAATACAACAAGAACAACCGCCCCTTCAGGCGGCTACAGCCAGTCTGTCTTTGGGGGCGGTAGCAGCGTCAACAATCGCGGTTCATCGAATAATAGTAATACTAACTCGGGCATAAACTCTGCCGGTAACCGAGCAACTGGTGCCGGCCCAGGTGCCTCGGCGAACAGAGTGACATCGGGAGGCAGCACTGTTACCCGCAGCGCTACTGCCAACAATACAAGTGGCGGTTTAATAAACGGGATATTTAATGCCATCTCTACAGTAGCGGGTATCTTTAACCCCTTTGGCTCGGCAACTGCCCGGCCGATGGACCCAAGAACCGTTGTAGCGACAAATGATCCTTTAGGTGCGCCAAGCGGTGCTGTCCAGAATATCCTTAATAACTTGCGTCTCCCGTCGATCTTTGATCCCACTAATCCAAATATCCCACCCACTCTTACGCCGGGGGAGATAAGGCAGTTGGAGCAGCTCAGGCAGCAAAGGTTTAATCCTCTTCAAAACCCTCTTCGACCCCAAACAGAGGAAGAGTGGAACAGACTTTTGGAAAACACCTACATAAATCCGGGTCAACAATCAGTTCCTAGCATAATAAATGACATATTTGGTAACAGGAGCCTCGTGAACGTGCTCCCTGTGCCGAGCTCGGGTGTAGCGGCATCCAGGCTTCGACCAAACCTCAACCTGGCAGGAGCCGGCGTTCAATATGTTACATCGGGCAATACAGTGACGGTCGGGTCTTCAGCATTTGAGGCACTTGGCTCGCAAGGACTCTCCAATGCTTTTGTGGGAGGTCTTTACTCGGTAGGGGGTGCGTTGGTGGGCGAAGGATTTTCGTCAGACGGTATCGTTACTGAAAATTATCTTAATACTGTGCGCGCCCGCGCGAATAGTATTTGGGGAGACTTTTATAACAACAGCACTTTGAGCAACTCAACGATCCCGCCAGAGGTAGAGGCCCTGCGCCAAGCTCTCGGCCGAGAAGCCATCGATGTGTTTCTATCGAGTGATCTTGAGGGTACCCCGATGCGTGAGCTCACTCCTGCGCTTCTTAGGACCATGGAGGAGCTGCAGAATGAGCTTAACCAAATACAAAGCAATATTGGTGGCACCGGGTCAGGGCTATCAATACAGATAGCTTCTCTCCGCGATGTTTTACCTGGGGGTGTTCAGGAGTTTACAAGCACCTACAGTCCGCCATACACTCCCTCCGCTACCGACGAATATCTTGATGCCGCGTATGCATCGCGTTCGCGGGACTATGTGACTTCCGCTGGCATACTTTCTACAAGAGCGTTAGATAGGGTACAAACCGCCTTTGCCACTGCCGATATTAAATCGGATTTGGCCTTTGGGAGTACTGGTCCTCAAGTAGGAGCCCTGCAAAAATATCTCAAGTCGGCAGGATTTTATGTTGGGGCTGTAACTAGTATCTTTGACCCTAGTACACAAAGTGCGCTTAGGTCTTACCAGCAACGCAAGGGTTTAACCGCTGACGGTAAGGTAGGTCCACAGACAAAAAACGCATTTGCTCAAGATGCGAAGTATGAAAACTTTTTCATGATATCGCAACTCCAGTCAAAGCTCGGGCTTAAGATAACCGGTGAATGGAGTGTGCCTACTATCGAAGGCTACAAACAAAATCTTATTACCGAGGTTGCCAAATGGCGGGCCGAGCTTCCTGCGGGCCACTCTGGCCACGGTATAGGGAATATACAAATGTATCTTAAATTGAGCGGCTATTATGACGGCTTTATAACTGAAGTTCTTGACGCTCCAACTATGAATGCGCTCAGCGGATTTCAAATGGAAAGAGGTATCCCTGTAACCGGCATCATAGACACAGCAACAAGGGATGCGTTTCAAAAGGAGAACAAAGCTGTCGATACAAAGGTAATAAAGAACTTTCAAGCAGTCCTCAACATACCTCAAACGGGTGTGATGGACCAGCCAACCATTGATGCTTACAACAAGTTTTCTAGGGATTATTTTATAGCAAGATCACTCGATGTTGCACCTTATACAGAGTGGTCGCCTGAGGAAAAGGAAGCGATGTCGCAGGCAATAATAAAGGCTAACTACGACACCGAGGTTGTACCTCTACAGGACTTCACGCATGAGTCAGCTCCTCTTGAGTCGTACTCATTCGCTCTCTATAACCCTCCAAAAAGCGGAGGCTCTCCTGCACGAATACAGATAGTAAGCCTCAATGACTTCAAGGGGTCTAATGCGTCCCCAAACGCAGTAACAACAAAAGCAGGGTCTATAACCCTTTCACCTGCCGTCACTCTTTCTACTCAAACCTATATACCTGCAGGAAATGCAACCCAATTTTCTACAAACAACTCCACCTCCTATCTCTTCAACACACCTATTTCAGAGAACAACCGTACCTCATCAAACGACTCCTCCTCCCCATCCTGTTCCATGACTACCTCCCGTTCCTCAATTGTTGCGGGGCAGAGTACGACCCTGCTCTGGTCTAGCTTAAACACCGTATCCGTTGAGATAATAAACTCTCGTGACGAGACAACGCTCACCCGCTCGCCATCCGGCATAGAGACTGTCACACCGCAGGGTAGCGTCATATACAGAGGTACTTTTAGAGGGAAAAACGGCGGGACGATTGTCTGTGGCACATCGCTAACTGTGCAGGGGTCAGCCCCAGGTATAGGGCCAACCGAAGACTCTGCATCGCAGGGAACCTCTCAACCAACCACAAAACTCGCACCAGAAGTCCCTTCGCAACCAACCACATATACTCCACCCCAAGAAACCCCTCAACAACCAGCGTTGGGGACGGGGCAGATCAAAATCGCATTCTTAATCTCAGGTTCGAGCTTCACCGTCCCGGCAGACTGGAACCCGTCTGCGAATGTCATCGAAGTCATCGGTGGTGGTGCAGGTGGCTCCGGCTCCCGCTACGGCGGAGGTGGGGGAGGCGGTGCATATTCAAGAATCACAAATCTTGCTCTCACGCCAGGAGCTACGGTCACCTACAAGGTAGGGACAGGAGGCGGTGCGGGAGCCTCGGGTACCGACACCTATTTCAATGGTGTGGCATGTGCAAGTTCTCCGGTATGCGCAAAAGGAGGTGCTACAGGCAATGGAGGAGCGGGTGGCGCGGGTGGTAGCGAAACGCTCAGCATCGGTGATATTAAATACAGCGGTGGCAAAGGTGGCACGTCAATTGGAGGATCCAATGCCGGGAACGGTGGCGGCGCTGCAGGTCCGTTTGGTATTGGAGGTGCGGGAGGAGGCAGCCTTGCCGAACCTAACGGCCACGGAGGTACCGGCGGCGCAGGCAAGGGTGGCATAGGCGCCAACGGAGTCACTGGTATAGCAGTAGGAGAGGCCGCCGGCAACGTAAGCTTCCCCGGTGGCAACGGTATCGAATGGGGTAATGCAGGCTCAGGCGGAGGCGGTGCGTCGCACGGTTTTGGAGGAGACGGAGGCTACTTCGGCGGTGGCGGCGCAGGCAGAGTATTCAACAGCTGGGGCGCGAGCGGTGCCGGTGCGGGCGCACAGGGACTCGTTGTGATTATTTATAGGTCCCTATAAGGTAATTTTTATCCCCACCTACCTAGTCCCCCGACCCCCGCTTAAGGCACCAAAGGTTCCTTACGTCGCTTTGCTCCTATCCTCCTGCAGCGGGGGACTAGGCTTGTGTGGTTATCCACACAAGCCTCTTGCGGGAGTCGCAGGTAGGCATACACTAATAAGCAACAGGGCGCCCAGCGAAAGCTGGGTGCTCTTTCGTTGTTTAAATGAAAAAGAAAACAAACCATGTCCCTTCCGAATCAGCCTTTTTTGCCCTATGGGGAGCCTTTTTTGCTATAGCTGTTGTCTTTTCTGCGGAATTTTTGGTGCCGGGCACCCCCATTGCCTTTGCACAGGTGGCTTCTCGCGCTGTTGCATATGTCATGCCGCAAGAACTTTTGGCTTCAGTATTGGGTGAGGCACGCAGGGATACGCCCTCAAGCGGGAGAAACTCTTCCGCAGGTACACAGGGCGGGACAGGTAGAACCAGCACGAGTCGTGGCTCCACTGTCCCAAGCAGTAGAAGCACCACCAATACGACAGCCCCTTCAGGCGGTTATAGCCAGAGCGTTTTTGGGGGCGGCAGCAGTATCAACAATCGTGGTTCATCGAACAATAGCAACACGTATTCTAGTCTGAATTCGAGCGGTAATCGGTTGACCGGTGCTGGTCCAGGTGCATCGGCCAACAGAGTGACAGTCAACAGTTTTTCCAATCAGAGCACCTTAGGGACCTATTTGGGTAACCTCCTGAACTCTTGGTCTTTAGGATCTCAACAGCCTCGTACAGCTCCAACATATTCTCAACCGAGATCGGCTTTTGATCCTGTAGCCTATAATAATTCAGGGGATATGCTGTCTCCTCTCAGCGGTTACAATATCGTTGCGGGTGCTCCCCCTGCTCCGTCTGTAAATACGTTAGTGGTGGGTCGCCCTCCTACGCCGGCAAGCACGGGCCTCCCAGCCGCTTCTCCACGCACAGGATCATACACAGTAAGCGCATACGCCCAACCTTATCAAACGTCGCCTATAGCGTACGCCCCGTCAAATCAGCCCATAGATTTTGGTCAAGAGGCTATCAACTATGTTCGTGGAGGTACAGGTAGTGTCGTTCGCAATACAACTAACGTTCCATATTTAAATACAAACTTACCTACAGGATCTGCAGGGTTGATATCTCCCACCCCTACGCAGGGCTTCATTTACTCGACGCCGACAGGGTACGTAACATCATTTCGTCCTAACCCCGTGAGCGTTGTGAGCGGCGAAGCCTATGTACTCTCAAATGCCTTACAAAACTACAATGCAACAGCACCTGTTATTGCTATTACAGAGAGAATTGCTTCCGGCAGCAGGGGCCCGCAAGTAATAGCACTTCAGACCCATCTGGCAAACCAAGGTCTCTACTCTATAGATATGATTGACGGTATAGCAGGCCCCCGCACCGTAGCGGCAATACGGGCATATCAGGCACGCAACGGCCTTGCTCTTGTTGACGGGGTTGTCGGCGAGAACACTCTGGCGGCTCTCCACGCTGAAGCCAACAGAGCAATTGCCTTGGCGAACCAAGACAACACCCCTGCGCTATTTGATCTGAGCTTACTTTCGCCCCAAACAGCTGCTCGTTATAACGCTCTACGAACTGTCGAGAGCCTCACGTCTCTTAACTCACCTGCAAATATACGAGCGTGGCAGACTGCTCTTAGGGCGGCCGGTTACGATCCGGGTTCTTTTGATGGAGTACGTGGGCCACAGACCAGAGCAGCGGAGGAGGCATTTTTCAGAAACCTCTCCGGCAATCCACAACTGACCGGTTTAGGTCTGAACAATACGGTCATTGATCCATCGGCTGTTGCGTCTGCAGTTAGAGTTGCAACGATTATAGAAGCTCAAAACAATATTAACCTTAGATGCCTAGAATGTTCGCTAACGGTGACTGGTGTGTTCGACCTAGCGACAAGACATGCTCTCGCCCGTATAGCAGGCGAAAGTGTAAGTACCTATGACCCGAAGTCTGCCGGATTGTCTCTCCCTGTCTCCTCGGCGGGCGTTGATGCCTCACAGGCATTTGCGAAGCTTCGGGGAGCTGTAGAGCAGAATCTTTCAATACAATCAGTTAGCCTCGATGCCGTTAATCAATGGAGAACATCGGCAACTGCCGGAGTAAGCAACCCTATACAAAGGGAGATAATCGAAAGAGCGGGGAATCAGATTGCAACGCTCACCGCGGCGGGACAAATTTCGTCTGCAAGGCAGGTCGTCTCCGTACTCAATTTTGCTGAAGCGGATATTACGGCTGGGCTTCAAAGCATTGCCCGAACCGCAGGAGCGGAGGGAACGACGCTTGTCCAGTACAGTATCAATGTTGCGGCTGCAATCGAGAAGGCGGCCTCTCTACAGGGTCAGGAAAGTGCGGAAGCGTATGCACGGTCTGTCACTCCGCAACCCGTCGCGACCGTACAAGGCTCCTTTAAGATCGGCTTTTTGGTCTCGGGCTCAAGCTTCACCGTCCCCACAGACTGGAACCCGTCTGCGAATGTCATCGAAGTCATCGGTGGTGGTGCAGGTGGCTCCGGCTCCCGCTACGGCGGAGGTGGGGGAGGCGGTGCATATTCAAGAATCACAAATCTTGCTCTCACGCCAGGAGCTACGGTCACCTACAAGGTAGGGACAGGAGGCGGTGCGGGAGCCTCGGGTACCGACACCTATTTCAATGGTGTGGCATGTGCAAGTTCTCCGGTATGCGCAAAAGGAGGTGCTACAGGCAATGGAGGAGCGGGTGGCGCGGGTGGTAGCGAAACGCTCAGCATCGGTGATATTAAATACAGCGGCGGCAAAGGTGGCACGTCAATTGGAGGAAGTAATGCCGGAAACGGTGGCGGCGCTGCAGGTCCGTTTGGTATCGGAGGTGCAGGAGGCGGCAGCCTTCCCGAGCCTAACGGCCACGGCGGCGCAGGTGGTGCAGGCAAAGGTGGCATAGGCGCCAATGGAGTCACTGGTGCAGTAGTAGGAGAGGACAAGACCGGCAACGTAAGCTTCCCCGGTGGCAATGGTGCCGAATGGGGTAATGCAGGCTCAGGCGGCGGCGGTGCATCTCATGGTTTTGGAGGAGACGGAGGCTACTTCGGCGGTGGCGGCGCAGGCAGGGTGTTTAATACTGGAAGTGCCGGTGCGGGTGCACAGGGACTTATTGTAATACTGTATGTTTCTGTTCCTTCGATACAATCGGCTCTCGCGCCTACCCCAATACCTGCTCCAACCCCCACAGTCCCACCAACGCCCAACCCTACCCCTGACAACAGCATATCGCCTGCAGTACCTCCCAAAGTATCGAGCTTGTTGGGGACGGTCACCCGAGTCGACCGCACCACGTATCCGGAGCGAACTACGGTCTTTTGGTCAAGAATGCAAGAATTCAAGAATATTCCTGTAGGCTTCAGCGTGTATATCAATGGTAAGAAATATACGACGACGGTCAACTCAACCGTAGGCAACATCTATCTGCCAAAAAATACTCCGGTTGCAGTTGGCGACAGTGTGAGTTTTACGGCGCCTGCTCCGCAGTCAAGCCCTGGACTCACTCCTCCGGCACCGGGTAACACTAACCAATCGCAACAAAGTCCGCCTCCCAATGAAACTCCTCCTACTCCCGCACCGGACAATACAGGTGTTGTTCCAACTACGTATAAATTCTCAACAGGATTTTCTTCAGTGCAAGGAACAAATAATTGGTTCTACCAATCAAGCGGCAGTGGAACATACACCAACATGACATGGGATGCCCCGAATAGCCGCTGGAAGGGGAGCGAGACATATCTTCTTGTTGCAGCTACGTATATGCATCCCGGAGTTAACGCGGACAGTGTCATCAAATGGATTGCACCGAAGGCGGGCACTATTGAGATCAAAGGTACGGTAGGAGATACAAACGCAGTGTGCGGCGACGGAGTTATTGCAACTGTTATAAAAGGAGGAGCCTCTCTCTGGCAGGAAACAATTCCGAATGGCGCTGGTCTCATCCCCAATCAATCCGGCTTCAATGTCATCCCAGTGCCTGCAAAGAGTCATACCCTCACAACAACTGTGGCGGCAGGAGATAGTATCTACTTCATTGTAAACAAAAAGGGAGAGAACACCTGTGACGGCACCACGTGGGACCCAACGGTCACCTACCAGAGCTGAGTCTTTAAAAAGAACGCATCTCTTGCGCTCTAAAGGGCAGAGAAAACCGCTTTTGCGGTTTTTTTGATAAAATGAGTAAAGTTTGACTCCTTTCACGTTATCCTGTATTATCTTTTTAACCCGCTGAGGCGGGATTTTCATTGGCCGGAGGCGAATGAAAATCAATATAAACAGACAATTGAAATTGTATGGCGCGATCGCTCAAAAAGGGTCCATACGTGGACGAACGTCTCCTCAAGAAATTAGAGGGGAAGAGACCTCAAACCGCTGAGGTAATTACCACGTGGGCGCGCCGCTCGCAGATCTCACCGGAGATGGTGGGCTTTAAATTCGGCGTACACAACGGAAAATCGCATATAGAGGTTTTAGTTTCCGAGGACATGGTGGGGCACCGCCTCGGAGAGTTCTCGCCTACAAAGAAGTTTACGCGCCATGGCGGTAAAATGCAGAAGGAGATGGAGACGAAGCAAAAAGAGTCCGAAATTGCATCGGCACAGGCGGCCAAGGCGGCAGCCGATGCATCGGCCAATAAAAATCCGGCCGGCAAAAAGTAACATACGTTTTTTATGACAGATGCAACCGCACAGCTAAGAAATTACCGCCAGTCGCCCCGCAAGGTGCGCCTCGTTGCAGACCTTATCCGCGGCAAATCTGCAGAACGCGCGCTCGACATCCTCGCAATGCTCCCGAAGCGTGCGGCAGACCCTGTTGCAAAACTTCTACGCTCCGCGGTCGCGGGTGCAAGAGCAAAGGGGCTTGAGTCAAAGGAGTTGTATATATCACGTATCGAGGTGAACGGGGGGATAGTGTTCAAACGTTCGATGCCCCGCGCGCGCGGAAGAGCAAGTATGATAAAGAAAAAGACAAGCCACATAACGCTCGGACTTTCGAAAAAAGCTCCGAAGAAGGCGGAAGCCCCGAAATAATATGTCGAAAATTGTACATCCATATGCACATCGGTTGGGGATACTGCGGGACTGGCGTCATCGCTGGTTCGCAACCGGCCCCAAGTACCAGCAGTACCTCAAAGCGGACATTTTGCTGCGCGAATTTTTGCAGAGAGAGCTTCGCGGGATGTATATCGGCGGCATCGAGATAGAGCGCAATGAAAAGACACTTCGCGTTATTATAAAAACATCCCGCCCCGGCCTTATTATCGGCCGCAGCGGCGAGGGGACAACAAAATTGCGCCAGAAGATTGTTTCTTTTTTGCAAAAACGAAAACTCCCGACTCCGGAAATAAAACTTGATATCGAGGAAATACGCTCTCCCGAGAGCAACGCCGCGATTGTCGCCTATATGGTGGCGGAGGGTCTTGAAAAACGTCTCCCGTTTCGCCGTGTTTTGAAGCAAACACTTGAAAAGGTAATGGCGAACCGCGATGTCAAAGGCGCGCGCATTGCAGTTGCGGGAATGCTCGGAAGCGGAAGTATGTCGCGGACCGAGGAACTCAAGAAGGGCCGCATCCCGCTCCAGACCTTCCGTTCCGATATTGACTACGCCCGCGAACGCGCAACCCTGCCGCTCGGTGTCATCGGCGTTAAGGTGTGGATCTGCCGCGGCGAGATCTTTGCCGCGAGCGGCAAAGATAAGAAAGACAAATAGAAATTATGTTATTCCCCAAAAAAGTAAAATTCAGGAAGTGGCACACCATGCGCAGGAACCCGAAGCGCGGGCTTGTCGCTTCGCGCGGTGTTACCGTTGCCTTCGGGAGCCATGGGCTCAAGGCCATCACTCACGCGCGTCTCCGCAGTAATCAGCTCGAAAGTGCCCGCAAAGTCGTTGTGCGCTCGCTCGGCAAGACCGGCAAGATGTGGCTCAGGGTATTCCCCGACAAGCCGTTTACCCAAAAGCCGCCCGAGGTGAAGCTCGGCAAGGGCAAGGGCGATCCTGTCGGTTACGAGGTTGAAATTTGGCCCGGCAGAATCCTTTTTGAAGTTGATGGCGTAGCCGAGGCGGGAGCGATCGAGGCCCTTATCAAAGCGGGGAAGAAGCTCCCGCTCAAAACCAAAGTCGTTTCGCGCGCAGGGCACTAATAGTATGGCAAAGAAAATATCTCTTACAAATCACTCGGTCGAAGACCTGCAAAAGCTAGCCCTCGAAAAGCGCGAGGAATTGCGGGCCTTGTCTTTTGCGGCGAGCGGGAGTAAAAATCGCAATGTAAAGCAGCCTAGGGCGCTCCGCAAAGAGATCGCACGGGCACTTACAGAGCTGACCCTCAGGCAGGCTCAGGGTAAATAATAATCTATGGAACCTAAAACAGTACATAAGAAAACGCTTCGCGGCACCGTAGTCTCCGACAAAATGGCTGAAACCGCGGTTGTTTCGGTATCACGCTACGTTAAGCATCCGAAGTATAAAAAATACATCAAACGTACAAAGAAATACCACGTGCACAATGCGGGGAACCGCGCAAAAGAGGGTGAGGTCGTTACGATACGCTCGTGCCGGCCGCTCTCCAAAACAAAATTCTTCGAAATCGTTTTTGCAAAAGAAGAATAAAAAAGTTATATGATCCAACCCCGCTCATACGTTACGATTGCAGATAACTCCGGCGCCAAAATAGGACGCATTTTCAAGGTGCTCGGATCCTCTAAAAAGCGCTACGCACAAATAGGTGAAGTTGTTGTGCTTTCTGTCCAAGTTGCCGAGCCCCGCAAGCAGGCAAAGAAGAAAGACATTTTGCGCGCGGTCGTCGTGCGCCAACGGCAACCATTCCGCCGCAAAGACGGCTCGTATATCCGCTTTGACGAAAACGCGGTTGTGATAATCGAAGGCATAGGCAAGAACCCGCAGGAGCCGAAGGCCGGACGTATCTTCGGCCCGATACCGAGAGAACTTCAGGAGCTTGGATATCAAACAATTATTTCCAGAGCCCCGGAAGTGGTTTAATTGTATGAAACTCCACGTTAAAAAAGGCGATACGGTAATTGTCCTCTCCGGAAACGAAAAGGGGAAGAGTGGCAAAGTAACGCGCGCGTTCCCGAAAATAGGGATGGTGCTTGTCGAGGGTGTCGGTATGCGCAAAAAGCATCAGCGCCCGCGCAGAGCGGGCCAAAAGGGTCAGATAATTGATAAACAATTTCCGATACACGCGAGCAAGGTGATGCTTTCCGGCAAAAAGAAAAAATAGAGTATGTCTAAACTACTTCAAGAACAGCAGAAAACGGTATTTGACTCGCTCAAAGGCGCTTTCAAGTGGCACAACGCCATGCAAACGCCCCGTATAGAAAAGGTGGTTGTTTCGGTCGGTGTTGGGCGGCTCAGCAAAGAAAAGGGGAAGAATGAACTTGTGCAGGACCGTCTTGCAAAAATTACGGGGCAGAAACCTATAGTGCGTGGTGCCAAGAAAGCTATTGCGACATTCAAGACCCGCATCGGCGACGTTGTCGGCTATCAGGTAACGCTGCGGGGTAAGCGGGCCGAGGACTTCCTTAACCGCCTCATCCACATCGCGCTCCCGCGAACAAAAGACTTTAAAGGTATTGCAACCGCTGCGATTGACGAGATGGGCAATTACACGCTCGGCATGAAGGAGCACAGCGTATTTCCTGAGACTGCGGACGAAGAACTTAAGGACATTTTCGGCCTCGCGGTCACGGTAGTTACTACGGCAAAAAACAAAGACGAGGCGAAGCAGTATCTCTCCCACCTCGGCTTCCCGTTTAAAAAATAATTTTGTAACCCTCCTTTCCTAAAAGGAGGACCACAAAAACTCCCAGCCTGTTTTTGCAGTATCGCTGGTGGGAAGGAGAGATAATATGCACCCTAGAGTTTTAACCTGTTTTGTGGCATAGTGCTGGCGGGTTCCATGTAGCAGAGGAGAAGCCCGTGAGCGAAGCGAACGACGAAAAGCCCTTCCACGAATCCATCGTGGACGAGATCAACGAGCAGCCTGATGATTGGCCGACCGGATTTCCAGATTCGGCCCGGATGGCCAGGATCATCAAGCGTACCAAGATCCCCAAAAACCACGACGCCATCATCGCTGCTTGGCAGGCACGCATCCAGCGTTTCGGTATCAATCACGACTTCGGTGTCGTCGAACGTGTGCAAGCCAAGAAGAAGGCGGCCGAAGAAGCCGCTCTCAAGAAAAAGATGGAGGCGTACGCCGTTGGCAAAGCACCTCCCGGCCTCGCTGACGACGGTTCGTTCGAGACGCCGTTGGGTGTTCGGGCACATTCCATCGTCGACGATAAAGGTCGGACTCTCGCCGTCGATAAAGCCACAGGCCTGCTCGTCGAGAATTTCCCCGGCGTCTAAATCGCATCGCATCTATGAACATCAAGCGGCACGACCTATTCTAGGGGTTGTGCCGTTTTCTTTTATATTTTTTGCAGAGCATCCTTCAGCGAAAGGAAATCCAAAACAGTTTTTTGTTTTTGTGGAACAACTGCCAAAAAGTAATTCGCCATTGACTTCATTCATCTTTTGTATATACTGAGCTGTATTACAAAGTAATACACTCTCACATGCGCACTGTAACCACCATATCTCTTCCGGCCGCTGTGGCAAAGGAAGTAAAAAGGGAGGCAAAGGAGCAGGGGTTCGCTTCAACGAGCGAGTTCATGCGCCATGTGTTGCGCGAGTATAAGCATGAAAAGCTCTTTAGGAGTCTCCGCAAACAGCGGGAGCAATACCGCAAGAACCCGAAGTCTTTCAAGGTCTTGCGCTCGCTTAAGGATTTTCGGTAGCTAATTTAAAAATTAAAGTTCAACAAATTCCTCAGGAGACATTTTGATCTCTCGGAGGATTTGTCGCAAAAGTCCTGGTCCCACTATGTCGTGCAAGGGGACTGCGGTTGATGGCCTTTCCTTGTGGGCAAGCCAGACATGGCTTCCTTTTTGCCTGATTTGGTAGTAGCCGGCACGCTGGAGCCGTTTAATTACTTCTTTCCCCGAGATGCGAGGCAGGCGCGGCATAGGTTATGCCGTAATGAGATGCACGCTCACGCCGGTGCTTTTAGTAACGACTTCATCCGCCGACATTTCCTCAAGACAGAGTTCGGTAGCCTCTTTTATATTCGCTAGTGCCTCCTCGATGGTTTTACCCTGGCTATAGCAGCCTTGGAGAGAGGGATTGATCGCAACAAAAAAGCCGTCCTCGTCTCGCTCGATGATGATAGGGAACGTATGTCGCGCCCGTGCTTCCATACTGCCAATATAGCATTTTTCGCCTATTTTGTCCACCAAGCATTTTAATTGGTTTTTGCAGCACAACCGTCAAAAAATAAGAAATTTGACTCTTAAGCGTATTTCGCGTATATTTTGACGAGCCCTCAGGGGCTCCTTTTTTCTGATAGGTCTTCCCTAGGTGGGAGATACCAACAGAATCATAACCCCAAAGGACAAAAAACAGGGGTAAACCATTACCATATGGCAAAAAAGTCAACAGTGGCACGGTCAAATCGCCCTCCGAAGTTCAAGTCGAGGGTGGTTAGACGTTGCTTCCGTTGCGGGCGCAAACGCGCCTTTATGCGCGACTTCGGTATGTGCCGCGCGTGCTTCAGAGAGGCGGTCTTGGAAGGCCTCATCCCCGGTGTCCGGAAATCATCATGGTAACAGACCCTATTGCAGATCTGCTTGTACGACTTCGAAACGCCTTCGGCGCGAAGAAGGACCATGTTGCTATTCCGAATTCCAAAATGACCCGTGCGGTCACCGAAGTTCTCTCCCGCGAAGGATACGTAGGCGAAGTTGATAACTCAAAGAAGACCGGCGGGCTGAACGTCTCGCTTGTTTATAAAAACGGCCGGCCGGCTATCAACGGTTCAAAGCGTGTTTCAAAACCGTCGCGCCGGATGTATATGGGAGTCCACGATATCAAACCGGTAAAACACGGACACGGGCTCGTTGTACTTTCTACCCCTGCAGGTATTCTGACCGGCAAAGAAGCGCGGGAGAAGAAGGTCGGCGGCGAGGTTTTATTTGAAATTTGGTAGTTCGATATGACTCACTACAAGTAATATATGTCACGCTTAGCTAAACGACCGATACCGGTGCCCGCAAAAACCGAAGTGCAAATTTCGGGCACTTCTATTTCTGTTAAGGGCCCCAAAGGTACGTTAACCCGAGTCGGGAGCCCGTTCGTTGCGGTTGCGGTAGGGCCCGAGGGAGTCGAGGTAAAACAAAAAGGCGTCTCGCTTGAAGCGCAGGCAACTGTCGGCACCTATGCATCGCACATCCGCAACATGATAGAGGGGGTCAATACGGGGTTCAGCAAAAAACTTCTTATCGAGGGTGTCGGGTTCAAATGGGATGTGCAGGGCAAGGTACTTAACCTTTCGCTTGGTTTTTCCCATCCGGTCAAAATGCCTATCCCCGAAGGTCTTACGGTAACGGTAGAAAAGGGTGCACTCATGATTGTCGGCTTCGACAAAGAGGTGGTCGGGCAGTTTGCGGCAAATGTCCGCGCATTAAAAAAGCCGGAGCCGTACAAAGGCAAGGGTATCCGCTATGAAGGCGAGGTTGTCCGCCGCAAGCAGGGTAAAAAGGCCGCGTAATTTTTATGAAATTGAGCACTAACAAACAAAACCACGACCGGCGCCACGCGCGCGTCCGCTCGCGCGTTATCGGCACAGCCCTGCGTCCGCGCCTTTCGGTCTACAAGTCGAATCGCTATCTGCACGCCCAGCTCGTTGACGATGCGAAAGGTGTAACGCTTATCTCTGGAAGTACCAAAGAGCTCGCAGGCAAGGACAAAAAGACGGATGCCGCCAAAAAGCTTGGTGTTGAACTGGCAAAGAGGGCAAAGGCCGCGGGTATTATAAAAGTGGTGTTCGACCGCGGCGGTTTCCGCTATACCGGCCGGATCGCAACGCTTGCAACTGCCGCAAGGGCGGGCGGGCTCGAATTTTAAATCTATATGGCTGAAGAAATACTGAAAAAAGAAGATGAGACTGTTACAGCGCCAGAGAGCATTGAAGCTTCTGACGTTGTTGAAACGACTCCTGAAGCAATTGTTGCTCCTGTTGCGGCAGCAGATGCAGCACGTCCTGCACGCTCTGAGCGGCGCGGACGCGGAGATCGCCGCGGTCCGCGCTCCTCTTCGAACCGCGCACGCGCTCCGCGCAGCGAGTTTGACCAGCATATAATCGCCATACGCCGCGTTGCGCGCGTTGTCGCGGGCGGTCGCCGGTTCTCCTTCTCTGTTGCTATCATCATCGGCAACAAAAAGGGGAAGGTGGGGGTTGGCCTCGGCAAGGCGGGGGATACGACGCTCGCGATAGACAAGGCGACCCGCAATGCAAAGAAGAACCTCATCACCGTTACATTGAACAAACACAATTCTATAGCCCACGAGGTTGAGGCAAAATATACGGCATCACGTGTGTGGATTTCTCCGGCTCCCGGCCGCGGGCTTGTTGCAGGTTCATCCGTACGCCCCGTACTTGAGCTTGCAGGCATCACGAATGTCGTCGCAAAGATGCGCTCGGGAAGCAAGAACGGCCTTAACAACGCGCGTGCAACCATTAAAGCGCTCGAGCAGCTCAAAGCGTAAGTTTTTTGCGTAGCCAGATTTATATAAAAAAGTATGCAACTCAATACCTTACAACGGGCAACACCCCACAAAAAAGAAAAGCGCGTCGGCCGCGGAGGCGGCCGTGGCAAGACATCCGGTCGCGGCACCAAAGGCCAGAAGGCCAGAGCCGGACACCGCATCATGCCTGCCATACGCGAGCAGCTCAAAAAACTTCCGAAACGCCGCGGATATAATTTTAAGAGCATTGAGACAAAACCGTTCGCGCTTAACGTGGCACGCCTTGAGTCTGCATTTTCCTCAGGCGACGCGATAAATCCAAAGACTCTTATCGAGCGGGGGCTTTTGCGTGAGGGTGTGACAGTAAAAATTCTCGGCGATGGCGAGCTTACAAAAAAACTTGTTATCTCCGGCTGTGTTGTTTCTGTGAGTGCGCGGGCTAAGATAGAGAAAGCGGGCGGCTCGGTCCACCTTGGCTCAACACCTCCGACGAAACAGGTCGCCTAACCAAATCAATGAATACATTCGTACAAAAAGCAGCGCTCCTTATCGCAGACAAGTCGCTGCGCAACCGGCTCCTCTTTGTGCTTGGCGCGCTTGTTGTTTTCCGTGTGCTCGCAGCGATACCTATCCCCGGTATCAACGCCGCGCAACTCCAGATCTTTTTAACCAACAACCAGTTCTTCGGGCTTCTCAACCTGTTTTCGGGCGGCGGTCTCTCAAACCTTTCTATCGTGATGCTCGGTGTCGGACCCTATATCACCGCCTCTATCATCATGCAGGTCCTGACGCTCATGATTCCGCGCCTCAAGGCGATGTATCAGGAGGAGGGCGAGGCGGGGAGAGCCAAGTTTAGCCAATACTCCCGCATGTTGACCCTGCCTATAGCACTAGTTCAGGGTATCAGCTTCCTTCTTATTCTTGAGCGGCAGGGGGTCATGCCGGCGCTCTCGCCCTTCCCGTTTGCGGTAAACCTCATGGTTATTGTGGCGGGCTCGATACTCCTTATGTGGATAGGGGAGCTTATATCGGAGTTCGGGCTCGGCAACGGCGTTTCCATAATCATCTTTGCCGGCATCGTTGCATCGCTTCCTTCGCAGATTAGTCAGGCGCTCTTCTCGTTCGACCCGTCACAGGTTCCGCTCTACCTTTCTTTCCTTGTTGCGGCAGTCGCGATAACGGCAGCCGTGGTCGCGATAACCGAGGCGGAGCGGCCGGTCCCTGTTACTTATGCCAAGCGCGTGCGCGGCATGAAGTTTTTCGGCGGGGCCTCGACCTATCTGCCGCTTCGGCTCAATCAGGCAGGTGTTATCCCTATTATCTTTGCACTCTCGCTCCTTCTTATCCCGCAGATGTTCGCGAGCTTTTTTGCAACCTCCTCGGTCCCGCTTCTTGCCTCAGTTGCCAATGGGATCCTGAACGGATTCCAGAATCTTCTGCTCTACGGGGCTCTCTACTTTATCTTTGTATTCTTCTTTACCTACTTTTACACGGCGGTTACCTTCGACCCAAATATGATCGCTGAAAATCTGCAGAAAAACGGCGCATTCATCCCCGGCGTGCGCCCCGGCGGCTCCACCTCGGAGTACCTTGGTAAAATAATTACGCGCATTACGTTCGTGGGGGCGCTCTTCCTCGGCATCATCGCGGTTTTGCCTATTCTGATGCAGTACATAACCGGCATCCAGTCGCTTGCGCTTGGCGGCACCGCGCTCCTTATCGTTGTCTCGGTCATCCTTGACCTCTCGCGCCGCATTGACGCGCAGATCTCCATTAGGGAGTATTAAATCATGCTGCCTTCTGCAGATTTAAAGCGGATTGCTGTTATTGCAGGACCTACGGGGAGTGGAGAAAGCACAATAACAAATACAATAATTAGGCGGTATCCGCGTCGTGTTGCTCGCTTAGTCACTGCGACAACCCGCTCTCCGCGCAAGGGAGAGCAGAATGGCATTGATTATTATTTTTTCAGTAAAGAAGATTTTGCGGCAAAAGAAGCTGCAGGCGAATTGCTTGAGACAACGTACATTGAAAATCGGGACACTCACTACGGTACCTACTTGCCCGACTTGGAGGGCAAGCTCGATGCGGGGTTTATAGTCATTGTTAATCCGGATGTTGTGGGAGCAAAATTTTATAAAGAGCATTACAGTGCTACCACAATATTTATCATACCGGGCGATATGAATGAAGTGCCGGCTCGGTTACGAGCGCGTAATCCTGAGATGAGTGAAGAAGAAATACTGAAGCGATACGAAAATGCATTGCGCGAAGTCCGTGATGAGCGGTCGTTTTATGACCACGAAGTCATTAATGCAGATGGAAAACTAGATCAGGCTGTGGAAGAAGTGATTTCGATTCTCAAAAAAGAAGGTTACAATGTCTAACGTGCCGCAACAAACACTAATTTTTCTCGGAACGCAGGGGAGTGGAAAGGGAACCCAAATCCAATTATTGAAGAACCGTATCGCGGAAAAAGATCCGCGCAATATTGTGCATTTCGAGATGGGCAAGAATCTTCGGGACCTTGCAACCAAAGACGACTACACCGGCCGTCTTACTCAAGATATTCTCGCGCAAGGCGGTCTTATCCCATACGCTGTCAGCGCTTCACGGTTCGCGCTCTATTTGATGGACAACATTAAGGAGGGAAGCGAGCATTTGATGGTCGATGGTTTTCCTCGTACGGCCGACCAGGTGCCCACCCTTCATTCCGCTGTGGAGTTCTTTAAACGCGAAAATCCGACTGTGGTATGCGTGAATATTTCTGAAGAAGAGTCGGTAAAACGTTTACTTACCCGCGGCCGCAGTGACGATACCGAGGAGAGTATTCGTAAGCGACTGCAGTGGTCTCGCGAACAGACACTCCCCAATATCAAATGGTTCAGGGACCATGCACAGTATCGGGTGATTGATATATTCGGCGAACGACCAATTGAAGAAGTACACAGGGATATCGTGGTGCAGCTCGGGGTCTAACTGTCATGATCGCGAAGACTTCCGAGGAAATAGAAAATCTGCGTACTGCCGGCCGCAAGCTTGCGGAGGTGCTCAAAGAGGTATCGCTTCTTGTGCGGCCTGATGTGAGCGCCGCCGAGCTCGACCGCGCCGCGCAAAAGGGGATAGAGGCGCGCGGATGTGTCTCGGCGTTCTACGGCTACAAGCAGGAAGGCTCGGCGTATCCCTTTCCGGCGACGTTATGCGTCACGATAAATGACGAGGTAGTGCATGGGATCCCGACAGAACAAAAAATTTTAAAAGAAGGCGATTTAGTGATGCTTGATTTAGGGCTTTCATACAATGGATTTTTTACCGATGCGGCACTAACTCTATGTGTTGGAGTGTGCGACAAAGCAGGCGAACGTTTGATGCAAGCAACGCGCGAAGCATTAAGCGCAGGCATTGCACAGGCTCGTCCGGGAAATAGAGTAGGAGACATCGGAGCCGCCATTGAGGCGGTCGCGAGGGAGTATGGATATAGTGTTGCAGAAGATCTGGGCGGACACGCCATAGGCACAGATCCGCACGAGAAGCCATTTATCGCGAATACCGGCCCAAAGGGAACAGGAGAAAAAATTGTTGAAGGGATGGTGCTCGCGCTTGAGCCGATTTTGACCGAAGGGGATGGAAAGATAACGCTCGACGACGACGAGTGGACCTACCGCACGCGCGACCACTCGCGCAGTGCCGAGTTTGAACATACAATACTTGTTACAAAAAACGGTGCGGAAATTTTGACCGCGTTGTAAAAAGTTCCTGCATACGGTATAGTCCCCCTAATGCAACATCCAAAGGAGGAAAAAACCTTTGTGCTTATTAAGCCGGACGGTGTCCGGAAAGGGCTCGTGGGTGAGATCATTAAGCGCCTTGAGCAACGCGACCTTAAAGTGGTTGCGCTTGAGATGTTCCATGCCTCCCGCAAAGAAATGGACAGCCACTATCCCAAAGACGAAGCGTGGATCCGTCGGCTGGGAGAGAAGACGATGACCACCTACGCAAAATACGGTCAGGACGTAAAGAAAGACTTTGGTACGAGCGATCTCAACAAGATAGGCAAAGTGGTGCGTGGCTGGGTTGTTGATTTTACCTCCTCGGCTCCCATGGTTAAGATGGTTGTGCAGGGTGTGCATTCTGTAGACATGGTACGAAAAATTGTCGGTCCCACGATGCCGTACCTGGCCGAGATGGGCACTATCCGGGGGGATTTTTCCGCAGACTCGCCTATAAACGCCAATTCCGAGCGTCGGGCGATCTACAATTTAGTACATGCGTCAGAAAATCCTCAGGAGGCAAAGCACGAAATAGAGCATTGGTTCGGCAAGAACAAAAAGGCGATTTTCAAATACAAGCGCTTCGGCATTGACGAGTAGCATTGTGCTACAATAAGTATGGCCTTCGGGGGCAAGTCCATGTAATAACATCGGGAGCTTGAAAGTTGCGATGCATCGACTCCGGTTTGTGTACCGCACAGGGCACCCACCTGGAATATCCAGGACAGGCTTCCAAAGGCCGACACAGATTCCCCCCTTGGGGGATTTTGTGTGCAAGACAATCTCATGCCAACACTTTTTAATACACTCGCTCTCTGTATTGCAGTTCTGACAGCCGGGACCTATTGGTACGGAGTCGACCAGTCATTTTTTTGGGCATACTGGTGGTACGATATCCCGCTCCATCTCCTCGGCGGACTTGTCATGGGTTTGTGGGCATGCGCGGTCGGAGCGCGTCTGCAACTCGTGCCGCGGCATACATTCCTCCTTGTTCTCTTTATCGTACTTCTGGGAGGTATTGTATGGGAAGTTTTTGAAGTGGCGCTTAATCTTGTGCGCAAAGACGGATACTGGGTTGATACGGTTGCTGATCTCGGGAATGATATTGTGGGAGGCATGACCGCATGGATTCTCTATCGTTTTGTGTATAAAAAAAGTTTGAGCCATGGAGAATAAATCGACACTGCATTTTTATGGCGGAGCGGGGACTGTCACCGGCTCGAATTTTTTACTTGAGTCGGACAAAGTAAAAATTCTTGTTGATTGTGGTTTAACACAGGGGCAACACACCGCCGAAGAGGAAAATTGGGAGAAATTTCCCTATGACCCCTCCTCGATCCAATTTCTTATTGTTACTCATGCGCATATTGACCATATAGGCAGGATCCCCAAACTTGTGCGAGACGGCTTCCGCGGCAGGATTATTTCAACCGATGCGACAAAGACGCTCGCAGAGCCGATGCTGCTCGACAGTATGGAGCTTCTTTTACACGATGCACAAAAGCACGGGCATGAGCCGCTCTACGAAGAGCGGGAGATTGAACAATCTATTACGTTGTGGGAAACAATTCCTTACAATACAAAGACAGATATTGCGGATGGATTTTCGCTCACGTTCATAAACTCGGGGCACATCCTCGGCTCTGCGATGGTTCGGCTTGAGCGGGGAGGAAAGAATATTATTTTTACCGGCGACCTCGGCGGGGGGAATTCGCCCCTTCTCTCTCCCGCAGAGGGGCTTGCCGATGTGCAGTATCTGGTGATGGAAAGTGTCTACGGGGACCGTGTCCGGAACAAAGAGGAGGACCGCGTGGGGACGCTCGAGAATATTATTGAAGACACGGTACATCGCGGGGGCACTCTGCTTATCCCCGCGTTTTCGACCGAACGCACGCAGGACATTTTGTTTGAAGTACGCATGCTTATGATGGAAAAGCGTGTGCCAAGTATATCGGTATATGTAGATTCTCCGCTTGCGACCAAAATTACAGAAGCATATTTGAAATATCCGCAGTATTTTTCGGAAAAGATCCGTGAACGGGTAGCAGGGGGAGAGCACATTTTTTCATTCCCCGAGCTGCGTTTTGTAGAAAGTGCGGACGAGTCGCGCGCGATCATGGGCAAACACGGTCCCAAGATTATTATTGCCGGTTCGGGCATGAGCAACGGCGGCCGTGTGCACGGGCATGAAAAGTTGCTTCTTCCGGACGCAAAATCGACGCTTCTTATTGTCGGATATCAGGCCGCGGGCAGCCTCGGGCGGCGGCTCGCCCAAGGCGATAAAAAAGTGCGGATCGGCGGGGAGGAGGTAAAGGTCGCGGCCAAAGTGGAGGCCATGTACGGATATTCGGCGCACATGGACAGCGAACAGCTTCTTGAGTTTGTTAATGCGACCGCGCACTCGATCAAGCAGATTTTTGTCGTGATGGGCGAACCGGCCTCATCCCATTTTTTGGTGCAGCGTATCCGCGACTACCTCGGTGTCAAAGCGACAGCCCCCGAAGCAGGAGAACAATCCGAGCTCGATTTGTAGTAGAATGCACGTAAGGTTTTATGGATCCTATACATACCCATTTACAGCTCAAACTCTGTGTCTCCGGTGCGGCGGAAACCGGGCACTGTGGCGTTGATGCATATGACAAGGGGCTCGAGCTTGGGCGTGAAATAGCGCGCCACGGCGCCATGCTCGTTACCGGCGCTACAACGGGCTTTCCGCTCTGGGCGGCGATGGGGGCAAAAGAGGCGGGCGGCTTTGTGCTCGGCTTTTCTCCGGCAGGTTCCGAGAAAGAGCATATTGAAACGTACAATCTTCCTGTCGAATATCACGACGCTATTGTCTACACGGGTTTTGGCTACCCCGGGCGCGATCTCATACTGACCCGCTCCAGCGACGCGGTCTTCTTTGGCTGCGGGCGTATCGGCACGATCCACGAATTCACTATTTCGTTTGAAGATAAAAAACCGATCGGGATTTTTGAAGCGGATTGGGAGACCGACGAGGTTATAAAAAATATCTTGGACAATGGCCACCGGCCGAACGATCGCATCGTTTTTGATACCGAGCCGAAAGCGCTGGTAGAAAAGATAATAGCCCTCGTTAATAAAGACAAGACAAACCGGGCGTCCTTCCACTTCGCCCCGACCGTCGAAGCCTAGGAAACTTTTTTGACGACCCGCGCAAATGTTTCGGGATTTTTTTCTGCGAGTTCTGCGAGCATTTTGCGATTTATCAAAACTCCCTTCTTTTTCATCGCGTTGATGAATCTGCTGTAGTTAAATGTGCCTTCTGTAGTTTGGAGCCCGGCACCAATGCGGACGTTCCAGAGCTTGCGGAAGTCGTTCTTCTTGTCGCGGCGGTGTGCAAAGGCGTACTTGCCGGCATGAAAAATCGCCTCGCGCGCCTGACGCTTTTTTGTCGAGCGGCCAAAGCGGTACCCCTTGGTCATCGCAAGAATGTTCTTGCGCCGCTTGTTTGAAGTTTTGCCTCCTTTGACTCTAGCCATGGTATTGGTTAGTTACGCGATGGGGAAGCGGTACCGATGTAGCGCTGCAATACCTTTTTGGAAAAAGTCATTGACTGCGAACGGTTACCGTCCATCTGGGTCGAGCGCTTCTCCTTGGCATTAAAGTGGTTCTGCCCCGGTTTGCGCGCAATAACCTTACCCGTGCGGGTAATTTTAAGCCTCTTAGTGAATGATTTATTTGTTTTCATAATTTTGTCTATTTTTTGCCTGCGCGCTCGAGGACGGTTGAAAGGCCTTTCGGACTCTTCGATATCGGGTCGGCAACTTTATACTCAGCCGGGATAAGCTTCAAAAACTGCTCGAGCCGGTCTTTAAGAAAGCCGAACTCCATGTATTTGTAACGTCCCCACAAAAACAGGTCGACTTTAACACGGTGCCCCTCGAGGAGCCATCCGGCCGCCCTGCGCGCCTTGAGCTCGAGGTCATGGTCGCCTGTACCTATTTTGACCTGCACGCTCTTGGTCTCCGTGACATGCGATTTCGCCTTCATCTCACGGCGTTTTTTTGCCTGTTCGTATTGGAATTTACCATATTCCATGATTTTTGCAACAGGCGGGACGGCGTTTGGCGATATCTCAATAAGGTCGAGTCCATACTCCTCGGCGCGGGCGAGCGCCTCGCTTAGGGCAAGGACGCCAAAGTTCTCCGCCTCGGGGCCTATAACGCGCACTTCCTTTGCGCGAATCTGATGATTAATGCGAGTAGTATCCAAAGTGGTTGTAGGGGAGACTATACCAGAAAACAGCAGGATAGACAACGCGCCTCGTGCAGGGTGGTTGACAAAATTGCTTGGGTGAGATACTATAGGGAAGTAACGAATCTCATTGGTTTTTCGCTCATAAAGCGTTGAAGCTGCAAGGCTTTCTCTAAAAACTTAAGAGACCTAGTCGCTCTCTTACTATAAAGACTAGAGGTTATTAAGGGATATCCTATCCCTTATATATAACGCTATGCAGCACAAACGCTTCGCCTCAACGGGCCACAAAACATACTCCTCTCGTCAGGGGTCATTTAATAAAGATAAAAGAGGAGGTCACTTTGGCCATCGTTCTTCCCCGCGCCCTTCGTTTGGGAGGGGTAAGCAGGGCATGGGGGAGCGTATTGACCCCTCGCGCTTTATCAACAAGGCGGTCATCACCGAAGAGGTGGAGAATTTTATTCCGGAGCATCGCTTCGAGGATTTTGCCATTGACGCGGAACTGAAGCGCAACGTCGTACTCAAAGGCTACACCTCGCCGACCCCCATTCAGGACCGCGCTATCCCGCATATCCTCAAAGGGCAGGATATTGTCGGCGTCGCCAACACCGGCACGGGAAAAACTGCAGCCTTTCTTATCCCGCTTATCGACAAAGTGCGTCGCAGCCCGAAAGAGCAGGTGCTTATCGTCGTTCCGACACGCGAACTGGCGCTCCAGATAGACAGCGAGTTCAAAGGGTTTACAAAGGGGATGAAGCTCTTTTCGGTCTGTTGCGTCGGCGGCGCGCCTATCGGCCCGCAGCTCCAGGCATTGCGCTACAAAAATAATTTTATTATCGGCACGCCGGGGCGCCTCAAAGACCTTATCGAGCGGGGGAAGATACACCTGAACGAGTTCAGCACTATTGTGCTTGATGAGGCGGACCGCATGCTCGACATGGGGTTCCTCCCCGATATGCGCTTTGTCATGCAGGGCATGCCGAAAGAGCGCCACACGCTTTTCTTCTCTGCGACGATCTCAAGGGATATTGAGGTCCTCATTCAGGAGTTCCTGCGCGAGCCGGTACGCATCAGGGTTACAACCGGCGAGACGGCGAAGAATGTTGATCAGGACGTTGTCCGGGTGCGCGGAGGCCAAAAGCTCGACATGCTCCACGAACTCCTGAACCAAAAAGAGTTCAGCAAGGTACTTGTCTTTGGCCGCACAAAGCACGGGGTTGAAAAGCTTTCAAAATTGCTCAATGATCGCGGTTTTAAGAGCGAATCTATCCACGGCAACAAGAGCCACTCGCAGCGGCAGCGGGCGCTCCTACAGTTCAAGGACAACCGTGCGCAGATACTCGTTGCTACCGATGTTGCGGCCCGCGGCCTTGATATCGCCGATATCAGCCACGTCATCAACTACGATCTCCCAACAACCTACAACGACTACGTACATCGCATCGGTCGGACCGGCCGCGGCACAAAAAAGGGCAAGGCGCTCACCTTTGTCGAGTAACTATGGACAACAAGCAGCCTGTAAAAAAAGCGCACGTGTACGGCAAGTCTATATACAAGACGACGGTCTCGCAGGTTTTTCTTTGTATTTGCGGCAATAAGTATCTTAAAACCCGTCCAAACCAGATGGCGTGCCTTTCCTGTTTGCGGAAAGGCGTCTAAAGTGTGTAGGTGGACCTCAAAGACCTGCCGGTGCAATATAACTGGAAGAATCTCCTCGGCCTCGCTGTGGTGCTCGGGGTCTTTGTCCTCTTTGCGCGGTATTTTGATATAGGCTCTCTGCGTGCGCAGATAGAGAACGCGGGTGTGTGGGCGCCACTTCTTTTTATACTTGCGAAGTCACTCACCATCATTATCGCCCCCTTGGGCGGCTCGCCGCTCTACCCTATTGCAGGGGCGCTGTTCGGCTTTTCCAAAGGGTCGCTGCTCCTTGTCCTCGGCGATATGCTCGGGGGAGCAGTTTCGTTTATTCTTGCACGGATATTCGGCCGCTCTCTGGTCGAGAAAATGCTTGAGGGCAGCACCAATATGCTCACCGATGCCATAAAGCTCATGAGCACGACCAGGGGCTACGCGCTCGCGCGGCTCTCTTTTATCGGCTTTCCTGAGCTCGCAGCCTGGGGGGCAGGGCTCACCAAAATAAAATTCCTGCCTTTCATTGTCATCTATACGCTGATAGGCGCGCCTCCCGCAATCG
>CAZRJD010000002.1:0-31389 GCA_964600495.1 uncultured Candidatus Saccharibacteria bacterium | reverse complement strand
AGCCGGACAACGGCGAGCAGGCGCTCGAGATTGTCGAGGGGCTGGTGCGCAGCGGCAAGGTGGATATCATAGTTGTCGACTCGGTTGCGGCACTTACACCAAAAGACGAGATTGAGGGCGACATGGGGTCATACCAGGTCGGCAAGCAGGCACGGCTGATGTCCCAGGCGCTGCGCAAGCTCACCGCCATTGTTTCAAAATCAAAAACCATCGTTATTTTTATCAATCAGATCCGTATGCAGATAGGTGTCATGTTCGGTAACCCCGAGACAACCACAGGCGGCAAAGCACTCAAGTTTTATACGTCAGTACGTCTTGATATCCGCCGTATCGCACAGATAAAAAAAGGGGAAGAGGTGGTGGGCGGCCGGCACAGGGTCAAGGTTGTAAAGAACAAAGTTGCAGCGCCCTTCCGTACGACAGAGTTCGACCTTATGTACAACGAGGGTATTTCAACCGAAGGTGAGTTGCTTGCGCTCGGGGAGAGGCTTGGGCTTGTGGAAAAAAGCGGCAGCTCGTACTCGTTTGGTGAGGAAAAACTCGGCCGCGGGTATGATGCGTCGCGCACGTATCTGCGCGAAAATAAAAAGGTATCGAACGAGCTCCTTAAAGCAATCCGCAAAGGCCTCGCCGAAAATTCTTCAGGAAGCAAACGAACGGAAGGAAAAGGATCTGAAGACGTCGACGAATAGAGATATAACCGCAAGAGTTGCAGCGAGAAGTACAAGCTGAACCATGAGTTCAGTGTTGAAAAACGCTGCAAGCGCAAATTGCAGAGAGCCTGTCGTACCGACATGTGAGAGATTTTCAAACACTTTCGACACAAAGACAAGTTGCCCAATCCCCCACAACGAAGCGGCACACACATAAAGCTTGAGCGCAGTTGCACTCGTGAGACGCCGCAGCACATAGATTACGCGCACGCTTGCCATGACATTTTGCTCAATCGTAGTCATATATTTGTTAGTGATTTATAAATTTTTCTAAATTCGTTTTTTGCACGATGGACACGGGTTTTTATAGCACCGACCGAGACCCCATCCTGTTTTGCCATTTCCTCCTGCGATTTACCTTCGATAAAAAAGGCGGAGAGAGCCTTCGCGAACATCGGGGACATCCGCGTCAAAATCGAGGCGATCTCGTCTGTTAACTCCTTCTTTTCGAACTGCCGGAGGTTTCTATCGGGTATGAGGTTCCAGATCTCTTCGTCAAGCGCCACCTCCCTGCTCCCCGTGCGCTTCTGCTTCATATAATGCGTCAGCGCGGTATTGATGAGGATCCGGTAACCCCACGAGGAGAAGCTTGCTCCCTCCTGCTTTTTAAATTTACCCGCATTAAGGTAAATTTTGGTGAACGCCTCCTGCACGACGTCCTCGGACTCCTGCGCATTATGTAGTATCCCCTGCGCTTTGCGCAGAAAGGGCTCTTCGTATTTGCGCACGATGAGCGCAAAAAGCAACGGGTGTTTGAGCGATGCCGCAAGCAGCTCTTCGTCGGTTCGCTCCCCTGTTCCCTCTTCGTCGAGGTAGCTGGTCATGATGACACTGTATATCATGTGCGGCTTATTTTCTATAACTTGTTGAGAAATTGAGAGGTTTCAAGTACAATGATCGGGCCTTTGGGCATTTTTATGTTGGAATATAACGAGATTCTGCCGAAAAAAGTGATACTTCAGGACGGTGAGCCATATGAGGTCTTAGATGCGCATGTCTTTCGCAAACAGCAGCGAAAGCCGGTCAACCAGACCAAACTGCGCCACCTCATTTCCGGCCGTGTAACGGAGGTTGCCTTCCATGTTTCCGACAAAGTAGAGGAAGCGAACCTTTCTACCAAACCGGTTAAGTATCTGTATACAAACCGCGACGAGTACTGGTTTTGCCTACCGAAAAATCCTGCCGACCGATTTTCGCTCGGAGACACGATAGTCGGGCCGCAAGGAGCCTTCCTCAAAACAAATACGGTAGTTGAGGCACTTATTTTTGACGAAAAAATAATCGCGCTCAAGATGCCCATCAAAGTCGAGCTGGCGGTCAAAGATGCACCGCCCGCGGTGCGTGGCAACACCTCACAGGGCGGAGTAAAACAAATCACGCTAGAGACCGGCGCCACGGTAAATGCCCCTCTATTTGTAAACGAAGGCGATATTGTGCGTATAAATACCGAAACCGGCACCTACGTCGAGCGGGTCGATAAGAAATAGCTACCGAACGATATAAGGCAAAAGGGCCATGAAGCGCGCGCGTTTTATGGCAGTGCCAAGTGCGCGCTGGTTTGCAGCGGAAAGCCCCGTGCGGCGGCGCGCCATTATTTTGCCATGCGGGTTGAGGAAACGTTTCAACGTCTCAACATCTTTGTAATCAATTCTTTGAAATTGTTCGTGCATAAATTTTCTTTTTATTGGTTCTAAATAAATTTAGAACGGTATATCGTCCGGATTAATATCCTCCTCGGGATAGTCAATTGCATCTTCTTTCGGGGCTTTCTGTGGCGCTTCTGCATCAGACACGTTGTCTCTCGGTGCCGCACTACCACCCCCAGCACCACTGCTCCGAGGGCCAAACTGCACGCGCTCGGCAACTATCTCGGTACGATACTGTTTGCCTTTCTCTGGAGAGTCCCAGCTGCGTGTCTGGATGCGCCCCTCAACATAGACCGAGCTCCCCTTCTTTAGATACTGCGCGCAGGTTTCTGCCTGCCGGCCAAAGACGACAATATTATGAAACTCGGTCGCCTCCTGCTTGCTGCCGTCAGCTTTTTTAAATACACGGTTGGTTGCAACGCTAAACGATGTTACCTGCGCGCCGGAAGGGAGTGACCGTAACTCCGGGTCGCGGGTCAAATTTCCGAATAGCATTGCTTTGTTGATATACATATAATTTTAGGAGGTGAGCGCCTTAATAGACTTCTCAAGTTCTTCCTCGGATATAGGGCCTTTTGATACCTCAGGGGCGGCAACCGGCTTTTTGATTGTCTCGCCTTCGAGCCTGTCGGAGGTAAATATTGCACGCCGCGCCACTGCTTCCTCGCGTACCGTCTCTACAAGCAGATAGCGTAGTATATCCCGCGTTCCGCGTAGCACGCTTTCAAGCGCGGTAATGTTCTCCCTTTCTGTCGCAAATTTTACCCATCCAAAGTACGCCTCTCCGTGTTTTTCGCGCTTGCCGGAGTCCGAGCGCTCAACAACATATGCAAGCGTCATTTTTTGCGGCATCTGCTCGGCGATTATTTCTGCCCCGCCTTTTGCAAGCTCTTTGCGAATCTTTTCTACAATTTCGCTCACCACATCCTCTGCAACTGTAGGCACGACATGAAACCCGACCTCATATACAGGGCGCGGGTCCTTAGGGGCATTCGCTTGGGATGAGACCTCGGCACTAGCCTCGGCCTGCGACATTTCTACCATGCGAGCACTGTATCACGGCCATTCTATACCTGCAATGAAGTTAAATCTTGAAGAGAGTTTGGGTGTTTTTGAGTATTTGTTCGCGAACTTCTTCGACCGGAAGATTTTTTATTTCGGCGATTTTGTTTACTACTTCAACAACATAGGCGGGCTCGTTGCGTTTGCCGCGATGTGGTACTGGCGTCACATACGGGGCATCGGTTTCGGTAAGTAGCATGTCGAGTGGTGTGTTTTTGATGACTTCGTCGTAGTCGTGCGTAAAGGTTATTACACCGGTAAACGAAAGGGTGAAGCCGAAATCGAGAAATTGCTTTGCTTCCTCCCACGTACCGGCAAAAAAGTGTACATCCCCCTTCACTTTTGCGTACGCCTTTAAAACTTCGAGCGCATCAGTATATGCGTTGCGTATGTGGAGCATCAAAGGTTTTTGTAAACGATTTGCAAGTTCGATTTGCGCAATAAAGGATTCTTTTTGCTTTTCTTTCGTATCCTCCTCGAGCCGGTAGTAATCAAGGCCGCACTCCCCTATTGCTATTACTTTTGGCGAGCGCGCAAGTGCCTCGTAAGCCGCCGCGTCAAACTGTTCTCCGCGCGAGGTAAATTCCTTTCCTCCCTCCCCTAGCTCTTTTGCATCGTGAAACGACTTGCTCGTATGTATGGGGTGAAGCCCAATCGTCGCATATACATCGTTGTACTTCTCTGCAAATGCTACCGCTAAAGCAGAAGTGTCATATTGCGTGCCGACAATATTCATCCCCACGCCCGCCTCAAGCGAGCGCTTAATCACTTCATCTGCATCATCCTTAAATGCTACGAATTGCACATGCGTATGCGCATCAAAATATTTCATTAGTCTTTGCGGGGGAAGAGGCTTTCGGGTTTTTTGTTAGCAAGAATCGCTTCCTTTATTTTCTCACTTGTATTAGGCATAAAAGGGACGAGTAGGTTCGCAACGTGGTGAAGTTTTTTAACGAGCTCCTCAATCATTTTCTTTCCTTCTTCCAGATCAGTTTTAACTAAAGAAAATGGTTTTTTGAGAGTGATTTCTCCATCAAGTTTGTCGACCATCCGAAATACATAGTCCGAAGCCTGGTCTATGCGGTAAGCTGCAAAAGTGTCTTTATAGTCCGTGTTTTCTTTACCATCTAGAGCTTCAACCTCCTCAGTAACAGGGGTGTTTAGATATGTTTGAGCTAGTTGCATTATCCGCGCCGTCAGATTCCCAATACCATTCACGAGATCTGAGTTATACCGCTCTTTAAATCTCTCCATAGTGAAATCACTATCCTCAAAGGGGTGTATGTGCTGGGCCAAAAAATGTCTTAGGGCGTCTATGCTGTATTCGTCCGCAACTGCAAGTGGATCAATAACATTGCCAAGCGTTTTGCTCATTTTCTGTCCGCCACTTGTGATGAATCCATGAATAAAAATCTGCTTTGAAGGTGGCAGGCCTGCGGATAAGAGCATGCCCTGCCACATCGCCGACTGTTGGCGCAAATTGTCCTTCCCTGCTATCTGTAAACCGTTTGGTTCCTTATGAGTACCCCAAAACTTCTCGAAATTTTCCTTGTCCTCCGGCCATCCGAGAGTTGAGATGTAGTTTACCAAAGCATCAAACCAAACATACATTACATGTTTGTCGTCCCCTGGCACCGGTACGCCCCAGGGCATTTTTTCTTTAAGACGCGAGATACTGAAGTCTTTTATGCCGCGTTCAACAAATGTTCGGATCTCATTTAGACGAACTTCTGGAACCACAAACTCAGGATTGTTTTTGTAGAGCGCAAGTAGTTTCTCCTGATATTTCGACCAGCGAAAGAAATAGTTTTCTTCCTTGATTATTTGTATCTCGAGGTTTGGATGAAGAAAGCATCTGCCGTTATCAAGGAGCTCTGCATCGTCCTTTTCAAGCTCACAGCCGACACAATATTTCATTTCATATTCCCCTTTATAGATATCCCCTGCCGCTTCACACAACTTCCAAAAAGTCTGCGCAGCAGCAACATGATGCGGGTCGGTGGTGCGTATAAAGTGCGTATAACTCAAATCAAGCTTTTCTTTCAGAGATCGGAAACGCAAGGAATACATGTCGACGTAGTCCTTCGGTGGGAGTTTGTTATCAACCGCTTTCTGAAAAATCTTAAGCCCATGCTCATCGGTGCCGGTATTAAAAACCACTTCAAAACCCATCAGGCGTTTGTATCGCGCGATAATATCCGCCTGCACAAACTCGAGCGCATGCCCCATATGCGGATCAGCATTAAGGTACGGCAAGGTGGTAGTAATATAAAAAGCTTTTTTTTCTGCCATAGGCGCCGAGGCTACTCGGCTTTTTTCTCTCCCGCAAGCCCGTCGTTATGCCGGGCAAGCTGCTCGGCGAGTGCGCGGGTCTTTTGGCGGTCAACATCGGAGAGAAACTCCTGTATCGCGGATGCTATCGGAACCGAAAGGAGAATGCCGAGAAATCCTGCAAGCTCGTAGCCGATAAGAAGTGCCAAAATAACCATGAGAGGCGGCACGCCGACAACCTTTTTGACAACAACCGGATAAATAAGATGGGCCTCGAACTGCTGAACAAGTATATAGAGGCCGGCTAGCAAAAGTGCCATGGTGACCCCCCCGTCCGCAAAACCTATTGCAACCGCAGGAATCGCCGCAAGTATCTGGCCGAAAACCGGAATAAGTTCAAAAAGCGCGGCCAAAACGGCGAGGAGAAGGGCATGCGGAACGCCAAGAATGGTTAATCCGAGATAGAGAAGGACTCCGACAATAAGCCCGAGGACAAGCTGACCCTGCATCCACTTGCCGATCTTCTCCTGCGAACGCTTCCAGAGATGGAGTACGTATGCCTGCTCTTTTATGGGGGTTATGACGCGCAAAAAATCATCAACGCCCGTTTCCTGAACCGAGAAGTAGAAAGAGAAGACAACGATAAGCACAAAGGATGTAAGACCGCCAAAGAACGCAGAAAGTATTGTAAGAACCCCGCTTCCTGAACCTGCGAGCGTGTTCGACAAACTGCGCAGCACATCTGCGGAAGAAAGCGTATCAACGACATTGCCGGGGAGCAGTCCTGTAACACTCGAGAGGTCAAGCGATGAAAGTGTATTAGGAAGGTTAGCAAGAAACGCCGCAGCGTCATCAAGAACGGGCGGTATAAAAAGAAATAACACCCCAAAAAATACGGTTGCGGTAAGTACATAGACACAAATAACCGCGAGGATCCGGGGCAACCTCCACTTCATAAGGAAGCGGACCGCCGGCTCTATCGCGGAAGCAATGACAACCGCGGTAAGCACAATTAACACAAGGTCCCGCAGATAAAACAGCACCGCAACCAAAAGAACCGCGAGTATTGCGGTAAATATCGTACGCGTGGTGATGGTGACGGAGACGTTATTATTCACTCCCCCCATCTTACACCTTGAGCCTACCAAGCAGAAGAGCCGGAAGTTCTGCCGCCTCAACCCGTTTTTGTTCGCCGGTGTCGCGCTCGCGGAGCGTCACCGTAGAGTCTGCGAGCGTATCGAAGTCGATTGTGATGCACCACGGCGTACCGATCTCGTCCTGCCTCCTGTAGCGTTTCCCAATATTACCATTGTCGTCAAAAACAACCTGAGGAATTTCCTTTTTGAGTGTTTGATAGATCTCACGCGCCTTCTCTACCAATTCCGGCTTGTTTTTAAGAAGCGGAAAAACCGCCGCCTTAACAGGCGCAAAATGCGGAGGAAATTTCAATACTATCCTTTTTTCTCCTCCGAGTTCGTCTTCCGTATAGGCTTTGACCATAACCGCAAGAACGTGGCGACCAAGGCCGAAGGTCGGCTCAAGCACATGCGGTACAAATTTTTCGTTCGTGTTCGGATCAAGGTAGGAAAGATCAACATTGCTCTCCGCAATATGATTCTTTAAGTCGAAGTCCGTTCGGTATGCGAGGCCTCCTATCTCGTCAAATTTGTGCGGGTATCTAAAGTGGAAGTCGATCGTGCGTTTACTGTAGTGTGCGCGCTCGCCTTCAGGAATTTCGATTTCTTTAATATCTCCTTCCTCAAACCCGAGTGATTTAAACCATGTATGCATTTGCCTGAGCCAATATTGGAAACTTTCTTCCCACATTTTTTCTTCTATAAAATATTCAAATTCCATTAGATCAAACTCTCTAACGCGAAAAAGAAAGTCCCGGGGAGCGATTTCGTTGCGGAACACTTTGCCTATCTGGGCGATGCCGAATGGAAGTTTTGGATGGAACGAATCTATGACATTCTTAAAATTCACGAACATGCCTTGCGCTATCTCGCCGCGCAAATATCCGCGCGTTGTACCTGCTGTACTTCCCATGTCGACTGGGAACAGGAGATTGAACATTTTCGACTCGCCGAGCTTTCCGCCGCACTCTGGGCAAACACTACCCTCCACATGATCTGCCCGAAAGCGTCGCTTGCACTTTTGGCACTCGACCATCGGGTCGGCAAATCCCTCAAGATGCCCGCTCGCCTTCCATACTTTCTCCGGCATAATAACGGCGGAGTCCATGCCGTACATATCGTCGCGCGAGTCCACAAACTGCCGCCACCATAAATTCTCAATATTTTTCTTGAGTGCTACGCCAAGCGGCCCGTAATCCCATGTGCCCGCAAGGCCGCCATAAATTTCAGACCCCTGAAATACGAATCCGCGCCGTTTGCACAGCGACACAATTTTTTCCATCAAATTTTCTTCAGCCATAGATGTCTTTTTACTACTTCGGAGCCACAACGTCCATTCCGTCTACAAAACCGCTCTCCCCCGTGACATGGGTCGTCGCCACTTCCGCTCTTGAATCAACATTCGTTTGTGTAAACCTGTCCTGACCCATAAGCACCGCGCTCCCCGTGAGTGCCGGCACGGTCCCCTCCTGGGATGTGCTCGGAGTGAGCGCTATCTGGAATGCAGCCTGACGCGCGGGCAGGGTGTACCCGACACCCGCTTTAATATCGCCGATACTCCACTTTACCGAGCGGCTTCCTTCGTCGTAGGTGATACCGGTCCCCTGCCCCGCTTTAAGGAACTTAACGTACGGGGGGAGCGAGGCCAGCACATTCGCGTTTGCAATTGTGTTCGAAGAATTTTTTACCGTCCAGACAATCGTGTAGGAAGTTTCCGCTTCGGCCTTGGGCGGCATCGGACCGCTGTTGTTAAAGGGCCCGGAGAAATGAAGTACCTCAACGGCAAGAGTCGGGAGCGAAGAAAGTTCGACACGCGCCGAGGCAACTGAAGAAACTGTTATGGGCGCATTGTCTCCGTCTTCCTTCACACCACGTACCGTAAGATTAAACGTAATGGTTGGGTTTGTGATAAGAACTCCGCCGGAGCCGATAGGCAGGGTATCGAAGCTAAATGGCAGCGTGCCCATCTCACCCCCCTCAACCTTTGCGAGCGAGCTGTCCTTGTCCTTTGTCCAGAGGAGACTGCGATTTGAAGATTGATAGAAGCCGTTCGGAGCGTCAATTGAGTCGACATCAAGCGCCGGTCCTGCAAAAGAAAGAGAAATTTCAACATCTGACAGTGTTTCAGAAAGATTATTCTTCCACGAAACAGCGCCATGAAGGGTCTTTCCCTGCGCTGCGGTGCTGTTGCCGGTTTTTCCTTCGACTGCTATAGAACCCGTAATAAAAGGCTGTCGTATCGTGAGTGTTTTGGGGGTTATAAGAAACGGAACCTCGACTTTCGTATCAGTCGGATCCTCGCTTGAACCAACAGAAAAACGGAAGATCCGTTCATCTCCGTCCTGCCCCTCTATGGTGCCGCGTATGCGTATAGTCTTCGATTGACCGGGTTCTAGTGCCCCGAGCCGCCACAGTGCACTTCCCGTTTGCGGCTTCGGCTCTGTACTGCTCAAGGAAAAACCGAATGGGAACTCTGCCTGCACCGCTACTTCCGAAACAGGAGTAGTGCTGTTTGAACGCACTTCTATCTCCATCGAAAACGATTCGCCCGCCGTCGCCTCTTCCGGACCTGCAATGGAGAGCGAGACCGGCGACGAACCTATGGTGAATTTTGTTTCCACTTTTTTCTCAAATACTGCGTTTGAACCCGCCACACTATATTCAAGTGTCATCACGACTGTTTGCTCAAGCCCCTCGCTTCCGTAAAAAACAGCCGAGACGCTGCGCTTTAACTGCTGGCCGGGACCGATCCCGCCAATCGACTGTCGCTCGTGGGTAAGTTCCTGCGATGGATCGAGCGCGGAGCGGGCGCCATCCGGGTAGTCGATGACAAGATCGACAAGCTCGAGTGCGGTTTGATTGCGGTTGCGGATAAGTATGTCGAACGTTGCTTCCTTGCCTCCGTCTATGAGGGAGGGCGCAACGACTTCCATGTCAATATTTTGCGGAGAAATAAGATTCGCTCCGCCAAAGAACATGTATGCGGCAATACCAGTCGTCGCCAGGAAAAATATAACAGAACCGAGGAGGAATTTTGCTGCAAGTGAGCGGGAGGGTTTTCTAGACATAAATGAAGGAAGTGATTCTTGATCTTGTATGTCCGGGGCGGGGACAGGATCCGGAGACACGGGAGAACGTATATCGCTCCAGCCGGTCGGAGCTTGTGCAGTATCCTGCCGAAGCGCTGTCCGCTCCTCACCAGTTTCCGCCTTAGCATCCCGTTTGTAGAGCTGGCGCTTCAGCCTCTCTACCCTGTCCTTATCCTGCCCTGCCATTCTGGCAATTATAACAGAAAGCAAAGATTATTTAGAGGCCGGTTGCCTGCAGAGACTCGTTTATAGCGCGGATAAGGAGCGCGCGGGATTTTTTAGCCTCGCTCGTGAGTTCAAGCGAGAAGAAATCCGTCTCCACAAAGGGTTTGAGCTCGGACGAATGTGGGAGATAGCCGAGCTGCGAGAGTATCCGGAGCACCAGTACCGTTTCGATGCTCTCGGCGATACTTTCATCTTCTGTGCGAGCGAGCGATTGAAGACCCTCTTCCACTGTTGCAAAAAGCGGTAGCGCAATCTCTTCTCCGTGTATAAGACGCAGGAGAAGCCGCGCCACTCTCCCCGAAGCTCTGCGGCGCGATGGGGCTCCTGCAATAAGCACGCGGGATACATTTTCTACTCCGGTTAATCTCCATTCGTACCGTCCTTTAACAAAGGTAAAGCGTCCGCGGGTCAGGGGTTCTAACCCGTAGCGCAATTTTGATCTCTCGGCACGCGCACTCTGCCCGTGAGTGCGGACCAACCCATGGTCGCGTGTAAGAACCACGACGAGCGCATTTGATTCTCCAACACCGCGCTTACCAAGGACAATTCCTTCTGTTACATACAGGTGATGCATATTACTCTACAGAAATTTCAAGCGCCTTAAGGCCTGTTTCTTTAACGATCTCTTTTCGGTATTTTTCTGCAACATCTTTTTCCTCGGGTAACACAATGATTGTATGTGTTGGTCTGTCAGCGATTGAGAGACCCTCTTTTTTACGCCACTCCTGCACACGCCGCATCAGGTCGCGGAGCATTCCCTCTTCGCGAAGCGCTGGAGTAATCGTCGAGTCAAGGAATATGTCTTCTTCAAGGGTTGCATCTTCTACTATTTCTTTAACATTTATTTCCTCCGCAAGAATCTGACGCAACTGCAGATCATAGGGAAGCAACTTTGCCTTAAGCACACCAAGCGGCTGACGGATCTTTATCCCTGCACGCTCCCTAGCTTCGAGCGCTTTGGAGGCAAGCGTACGAACATACTCCATATCACTGAGGAGTTTAGAGTCAGTTGAGCGCGAAGTTGGCCATGGAGCGAGATGGACGCTCTCCCCTTCTCCACCCACACCGCGATGTATACTCTCAGCGATAAACGGCATTATTGGCGCAGTAAGTTTGGCAAGCTCAAGAAGTACGCACCTCTGCGCTGCCAAGGCAAACTGCTTATCAGCACTATCATCCCCTTTTACCCTGTCGCGCGAGCGCCGCACATACCACGTTGAATAATCTTCAATAAACGCGCGCAGTACACGGCACGCGGTCGGTGTGTCGTACGCGTCAAGCGAGACTGTTACTTTTTGTATAACCTCGCCAAGTCTTGAAAATATCCACCGATCAAGAACATGCGGACTGTTTGTTGCTTCCGCAGTACCCTTGTATTCCGCTTTATAGAGCTCAAAGAATTTATACGAATTTGAGAGGATCCCGATAACCCTGTTGTGCGCTTCGCGCACATCCTCGTCGCGGAAGTTAAGATCCTCCGCCTGCATAACAACCGAACCCATAAGATGGAAACGCAGTGCGTCCGCCCCGAACCGGTGCATGACCTCAAGCGGGTCAGTGTAGTTGCCCTTTGACTTCGACATTTTTGAACCGTCTGCGGCAAGAATGGTGCCTGTCGAGACGACGTTTTTAAATGAACGCCGGTTGAACAGAAGCACTCCTATCGCGTGCATGTAGTAAAACCATGTACGCGTCTGTGCGATATACTCCGCAATGAAATCCGCGGGGAATCCCTTTGGAGCAAAACCGAAAAACGCTTTTGGATTAAATTTGTCCTTGTTTTCGAACGGGTAGTGGTTAGAGGCATATGGCATCGCGCCCGACTCGACCCAGCAGTCTACAACCTCTGGAGTGCGTTCGTAACTGCGGCCCTTCTCGTCAACAAGGGTGACCGCATCGATATAGGGGCGATGGAGATCAAGTTCGTAGTTTGCGTTGCGCGGAAAGAACCAGAAAGGCAGGGGGTATATCTGGTCGTCGCTCATAAACGGCTTATATTCTTTTTCGTTGCTCGCCTGCTCTGTCGAGTACATGTTGGCAACCGAGTGAAGCAGCCAGCCTGGCCCTTTGTGCGTGACAATCAGTATTTTTTTGCCGACATAGCGGCGCTCTATCTCAAAAAGAAGCTCTCCCGCTCTGCGGCGCACATCCAAAAAAGACTCGGCGCCCTCCGGCGCTTTAAAAAAGCGTTCGCGAAGCGAGCCGAAAAAGTTTGACCACTCCGCAAGCATTTTCCCCTCAAACGGGCCGAAATTAAGCTCATGCAAGCGGTCGTCAACCAAAACAGCCGACTCCGGCAGGCCGTACACCTGCTGGACTATTTTTGCGGTCTCGCGCGTACGCAGGAACGGGGAGACAATAATGAGATCTAGAGAAGTTCTCTTTTTTAGCTTAAGGGCGGCTGCGTGGATTTTTTTTCTGCCCTCTTCGGTCACATGGTTATCCGGCCGTCCGGTGCCGTCCATCGCATCGTTAATGTTGCTCTGCGCCTGCCCATGACGCATCACAAAATACGTATTCCCCGATTTTTTTGTTTTTTCTTTGAGTTCTTGAAGTGAGCCGATGACCATGAGGCGACTGCCCCCCTTCTCCTTCCAGATTGGAAGCGGAGACGCCCAGAAACGGTTGCGCGAGATCGTCCAGTCGGGCGCGTTCTCGACAATATGTTTGAAGCGACCATGTTTGAGATGCTCCGGAACCCAGTTTATCCTCTCGTTTTCGGCGAGCATCCTCTTCTTTACTTTTTGTATATTGATGAACCACGACGGCACCGCATTGTAGATAAGCGGGGTGCCACAGCGATAACAGTGCGGGTACGAGTGCGTATGACTTTCTTTTTTGAACAAAAGTCCGCGCTTCTCAAGATCCTCTTTGATAAACTTCTCCGCCTTCTTTATATACTCGCCCCTCAAAAACTCGGGTGCCTGATTATTGTAGGTCCCGTTCGGGTTAAGAAGCTGCACCATCGGGAGACCCTCCTTAGTTCCCAGTGCAAAGTCATCCTCGCCATACATAACAGCAGTATGGACGATGCCTGTCCCCTCTTCCGCCCCGACAAAGTCTGCCGTAAGAACCACGTATTTTTTGCCCTTATGTGTTTCTACACCACCAATTCTGTAGAGCGGCTCGTACTCAGCGCCTACGAGCTGTTTGCCGAAAAACTCGCCTGAAATTTCTCCTGAGACTTGTTTTACCAATTCCTTCGCGACGACAATATATTCGCTACCTTGTTGCATGACGACATACACGATATCGTTTCCAACCGCCAGTCCGACGTTGCCAGGAAGAGTCCATGGAGTAGTCGTCCACGCAAGCACATACGTATGTTCCGGCAGGCCGTGCTTTTGCGGGTTTTTCAGTTTAAATTTCACTGTTACCGCTTCTTCGGTGATGTCTTTGTACGTATTGTCCATCGCGATCTCAGCCTTGGCCAAGGGGGTTTCGCAATGCGGACAATACATGAGCACCCGCCTGCCTTCGTACAAAAGTTTTTTGTTGTGTAGCTGCCCGAGCGTCCACCAGACCGACTCGATGTAGGAGTTGTCCATCGTCTTGTACGAGTTTTCAAAATCGACCCAGCGGCCGATGCGCTCGACATAATGCTTCCAGTCGTGCACATACTGCAACACCATCGAGCGCGCTGTTTCGTTAAATACATCTATACCGACATTAAGAATATCTTTTTTGCTTTTGAGATTGAGCTTCTTTTCGACCAGCGACTCTATAGGGAGCCCGTGGCAATCCCAGCCCCAAATTCTTGGCACGCGGTACCCTCGCATGGTTTTGTATCTGCCGACCACATCTTTGATTACCGAAGAAAGGAGGTTGCCGACGTGCGGCAGTCCTGTCGCAAATGGCGGGCCGTCATAAAAGATAAACTCGCCTTTTGGCGCTTCCTTCTCAAGCGATTTTTCGAAAATAGTGTTCTCCTTCCAAAACGCAAGTATCTCCTCCTCCCTGGCCGCTGTTTCGCTGTGCGGCACGGGCGAGGCGCGCGAAGCTGTTTCGGACTTCCCCGTTTCTGACATATTCAACTAGCGTAACGCTTTTCTGTCTCTACTTCCAGTCTTTTACATCTCCTGCGGCGCGGGAATGCCGAGCACATGGAGACCTTTTGCGAGCGTTTGTTCTACCGCTTCCGCGAGCAAAACCCCGTAGTGCGGGTTGTTCCCGCCAATAATGCGTTCCTGCGCGTACCAAGAGTTAAATGTCGAAGCAAGCTCGGTCAAATAGGTGGTTACATAATGCGGTTCAAGTTCATGCGCTGCCCGCGCGACTACATCAGGAAAATGGAGGAGAACGCGCTCGAGCATGTTCGCACTTGTAGGCGCATCTGAAATTTCAGGAGAAATCCCCGCTTCTTTTGCAGTATTTATAAGCGAAAGTGCGCGGGTATGTGAATACTGCAAATACGGCCCCGAGTCGCCCTCGAGCGAAAGTGACTTCTCGGGGTCAAAGATAATATCTTTACCACTCCCTGATTTTAATACCACATATTTTATGGCTCCTACCGCGACCTGCTCGGCAATTTCTTCTGTGTTATTTAGACTTCTTTCCTGCATTTTTTCTTTTGCAACATCTTTAAGATCCAGAAGGAGCGACTCTCCGGTTATAACATTGCCCTTACGCGACGACATCTTCCCCTCTGCAAAGCGCATCATACCGTGGGAAGTATGTTTGAACTGATCTTTCCATTCAGGATGCACAAACTCGAGCGCCTTAAACACAACATCAAAATACACGTCCTGTTCGTTTGCAGTAACCGTGATAGATGTATCAAAGGACTCTTTCTCTTTTTTTAATTCTGCAAGTCCTAGATCTTTTGCTTCGTAGGTGGGGAGCCCGAGTTTAGTTACAAATACTCGTGTATGGAGACCATACTTCTCGCCACGAAATACAATCGCTCCTTCGCTTTCTTCAAAAATATCCTTATGCGCCTTAACTATTGCAAGCCCTTTCGGCGCTGTTTCGCTCTCAAAGAAATAGAAGTCAAATTTTGTTCCGAGCATTTTATAGAGCTCTTCAAAATGTTCGAGTGAGACTTTTCTGCCCGAATCATACAGTGCGTTTATTTCGGGATCGCTCCTCTCGTATATTTTCTTGTTTATTGCATCAATTTCGTCTTTATGAATTTCGTACTGCTGTGTGCCATATACATACGCTTCCCCCCAACTGCTCTCCGGTTTCTGCATCTTTCCCCAAATTGCTTTTGCAACGTGAGGCCCCACATCGCCCTGATAATTAGCACGAATGACGTTTGCTCCGGAATATTCTATAAGTCGGGCAATACTCTCGCCGAGCGCATTGCTCATTAAGTGTCCGATATGAAATTCTTTGAACGGGTTCGGGTCAGTATACTCGACCATTATTTTCTTCCCTGCATATTCCCCTCCCCTCCCCCATTTCTTTTCTTTTGCTGCAGCCTCTACCTCTATTTTTATCGCATCTCGGGAAAGGAAAAAATTGATGAAGCCCGCTCCTGCAACTTCAGTTTTTTCCACCCCCTCTATGCTCATGAGCAAGCTCCTGAGCAAATCTGCCACCTCTTTTGGACTTTTCTTCAATATTTTTGCAGCAGCGAGGGCTGCGTTCGTAGCAAAATCTCCGTGCTCAAATGAGCTCGGCCGCTCAACGACAAACATAGCCTCCCCTGCTCCCATGTCTGTAAGAGCTTTTCTAACCGCCTCCTCTACCTTTTGCCGAATCATATGAATACACTATCTGTTACAACGTTTTTGTCGAGAGTGGCGGCGTTGTCGAAGCTGTCACCGTTTTAAAAGAAAACCTGCCGATAAGTGCTCCGCTTTCGGTCTCGACACTGCAGCGCCAGTATCCTTCGGAGAGTCGTGAGTTTAGGCTATACCCTCTATACCCTTCCGCTCGTCCGCCGTTTATAGGAAAGGAGACGCGGCTTATCGTATTCCACTCGCCAAACGAGGGATCCCACTTTTCCCACCGATGGAAAATGGGTGCCTTAAGGTCAGTCGGCGCAAATACCGCGCTAAAACAATAGGAGCTCCGATCTGATGTTGTATAGACAGTATCTGTTGAGCGCCAGAACTTCCACCATGGGGCCGCATTGTAGGTCGCGGTATATCCCCCCGTCGTTTTAATTATCGAATGATAGATACCGACATCTTTAAGTGCGAGTGGTACCGGAGGAATTATTTTAAGAAAATAAAGACCGTTGAAGACAAGAAAAATTCCGAGAATAATTGCTGACACCTCAAACAACTGCCGCTCGCGATCGCGACCCCGCAAGACCACATAGTAGATAACCCCGAGAAATATGGAAATAAAAATTAGGCTCGCCAAACCAGAGAGGAGAAACACGTTCGTGCCGACCGAGTGGAGTATAAAAGTCGGAACCGCAATAAGGAGATAGCTGAAGAGAAGGAGGTAGTAGACCGCAATGTTAAAGCGCAACTGACTGTAGCGGGTCTGTAAAAACTCGTTGCCGACAAGCATCGCTGCAAGAAGCCCGATAAAGAGAGCAGAGCCCACAAACGTCCCGCTCCTGCCATAGAGGACAAGCAGGTTGCTTGCAAGCGCACCAAAACAGATCTGAAGCACAAAGAGGAGAAACAAGGGCTCCGTAGTGCCCTCCTGCCTTTCACGCAGGATCGAGCGCATGTTAAGGATAACGATGAGCGCCGCCGCGACAAAAAGGTAAAGAAGGAGGAGGTAATTGTTAAACAGGCTGTCCGGTCGGTCGGCGATGATGATGTCAAAAACAAAGCCGATGAGGAGACCAATGGCGCTGATACGCCTCTCATACCGGCTCCAGAGCCCGACAAGCGGATCTAAATACGTCTGCAGAGGAATCATGTAGACATTGTATATCTAAAAAGTGGCGGTATGATGAGCGCAGACAAGGTAAATAATAGCTGTCCTATAGGATAGTTAACTTTACCTGAGGTTGAAATGGCTTCGCAATGGTGCATCATATTCAATCTTATCTGCGATGATGTAAAGCAAATCCTTGCCGATTTTAAAATCAGCCTTAAGCAGTATGACGAGATCCTCACAGTCATATGGATACACCCACACACTGTCTTGAAGTCGCTTGAAGTCGAGATTCTGGAACATCGCGCGTACTTTAGTGCGTGTTCCTCGTCGATATTCTGGTATATCAAAAATAACCATTCTCCACTTGCCATCCCATCGTTTCGGTTTTTTTGGAACATACTTTCCTTCTTTAAGCGACAGCGCAAACCGCTCGCCTTTTTGCGTCAACCGGACAAACGATCTACCGTCTTTCTTCTCCAGTCGAACGTACCCTTTCTCGATCATGCGGGAAAGAGTGCTCTTTATTTGATAGCGCCGCTGCTTAAGATACGAACTATTTCCGAGTGTTTCAAGCACATTCGGAGCGATTGCTCCAACCGCAAGTGCGCCTGCTACTGCAATAATTCCTACAATCGCTTTGTTGATTTTTGTGCGACGTATGTCAGCCCGCAGCCCTTTTTCTAACTTCCCCATACCACTACGGTAAATGATAATTGTCCTATAGACAAATTATAGTTTACCTGCAGTTGGTCTTCTGTTAAAAACAGATAGCGGGGGTTACTTTACAAGACCCAGTTTTTTGAGGCGAGAAGAGATTGAACCGGGTTGTCGCCCAAAGCGCTTGGCAAGTGTCGCTCCCTTCTCTCCCGCCTGAAAGGTTTGCGTAAGCAGGAGGTCCTCTTCTTTTTCCCATGGTTTATAGGCATTGGGATATGCGGCTCGCAGAGTCGAAACATCATACGTCTTTTGTTTTTGTTCTTTAGACAACACGGGGGCAGTTGGTTTCAAATGCCCGCCAGACGCTTTTATAAATGCTTCATGCATGCCTCTCATTTTGTCTACAGAAAACTTTGAAAATGCCTGCACGGCGTCCTTGGACGCCGCGCGAAACTCCGTATCACGCTCTAGGAGCTCAGGATGCACTTCAAGTGCCCGAACGTTATACCCAAGCAAGTACAACCCTGAAAGCGCTCGCAAACGCGAGAGGGCGACATATCCTTGCCCATATTCAAACGCTTGTGATAGGTCAATGAGGGCACTGTCGAGCGACATGCCTTGGCTCTTGTGCACGGTCATCGCCCACGCAAGGCGTAGCGGGATCTGAGTTATTTTTGCCAAAACTTTACTGCCATCGGCAAGCTGCCATTCCATAGGGAACGGCATAATGTGAGCACCGGAGCGGGTTGTAACAACCGGCAAACCCTCACGGGAAAAACTCGTAACGGTACCGAGCGTACCGTTGACAAAGCCCGCTTCGAAATTATTCTTTGTGAACATAACCGAAGCGCCGATTTTGAGTACCAACCGCTCCGGCGAAAGACAGCCCTTTTTGAGAGACTCGACCAACACTTGAACCCCTTGTGATTTCATCTCAAACACCCGCTCTGCTTCGGAAATCGCTTCAAGTTCTTCGATGTTCACTCGATCGACGTCGACATTATGGGAGAAGAGTTTTGGAATACCGGTAATCGGTTGACTTTTATCTATGGAGCGACTTTTAAGAAGCACGTGTACATTTTCCCCTACCGAGTTCGATCTAATAGCGGAAAGCAGATCAAGGTAGCGCGCGTCTTCTTGACGATGCTGTTCAGAAAGATAACAGGTGACCGGATTTGCTCGTTCCCACGCTGGAGATCCGAACGCAAAGCGGGCCCTTTTTCCTGCGGCATCTTCAAAAAGATCGGTTACAGTTTCTCCCTCTCTTTTGCTTTGAGACACCGGCGGCAACTGGAAGAAATCTCCGACAAAGATGATCTGCAATCCTCCAAACGAGCGCGGAGAATTCTTAATACGTCGACATACTGCGTCAAGCATAGTAAGAAAGTCGCCATCGAGCATTGATATCTCGTCGATGATAAGCACGCTTGCAAGAACTATTCGTTTTGCAACTCGCTCGCGCGCGGCTATATCTTCAATATCGTATTGTGAAAGTTGGCGCCTGACTCCAATTCCGCTCCACGAATGGATCGTCATCCCGCCTATATGTGTTGCCGCGATACCAGTCGAAGCAGTAATTGCGGGCTCTATCCCATGCTCACGTAAATAAGCACAAAAGCGATTGATTGTGTAGGTTTTGCCGGAGCCAGGTTCGCCCGTGAGAAAAACGTTGGCTCCTGTTTTGAGAATTTGAAGTGCCTCATCCTGCGTCATGGCGAGCATCATACCGCAGCAACAATAGAATAGGAAGTTACCCTTTCTTTTCGCCCGGGAGCGGAAACTTTTTAGTGAAGACTTTTATTTCTTCGCGAATGTTTTTGAGGTTTTTATTTCGTCCAAGATCGACCTTAAACTTTGCAATGTATGCGTTGCGCTCTGCTGTATCTTTTGGCAATCGGCATGCACCAACTTCAAAAATCGCGCGGGCGATCCACTTCCCCACCCTCTCCATTTCCTTTTCCTTCATGCCGCGGGTCGTAAGGGCGGGAGTACCAAGCCTGACCCCGCTTGGGTAAAACGGGGAACTTGGATCCTTAGGAATTGTATTTTTATTTGCGGTCATGCCACCTGCTTCGAGCGCCTCGCTCGCAAATACCCCGCCTCCCCCGCCAAACACCGGTACAAGATCAAGAAGCAGCAAGTGGTTTTCCGTACCGCCCGCGACCAACTTCAAACCGTTTTTCTTTAAACTTTTTCCGAGTGCCTTTGCATTTTTTACAATCTGCTTCCCATACAATTTGAATGCGGACGTTGCGGCTTCTTTAAGCGCAATAGCAATCGCCGCGGTCTGGTGGTCATGCGGCCCACCTTGGAGCCCCGGGAATACCGCCTTATCAACTTTTTGCGGAAGATCCGCGTCTTTTTCTATTCCACGTTTTGTAACCATGATTATACCGCCTCTCGGTCCCCGAAGCGTTTTGTGCGTCGTCGTCGTTACGATGTGCGCGTGCGGCACGGGGTCAGGGTGAGCGCCTGCAACGACGAGCCCTGCGATATGCGCGATGTCAGTTGCCAGATAGGCTCCTATACTATCAGCAATCTCCGCAAACTTCGCGTAGTCGTACTCAAAAACGTACGCGGTCGCTCCTGCCCAGATAAGTTTAGGCTTGTGTTCCTTTGCGAGCTTCCATACTTCATCAATGTCGATCCGCCCATCACTCTGCACATGGTATGGAACACTTTTATAAAACAATCCGGTTGCAGAGACCTTCCATCCGTGGGTAAGATGCCCGCCATCGGGAAGATTGAGTCCCATTATGGTGTCGCCAGGCTCGCAGGTTGCGAGATACACCGCCAGATTTGCCGGACTTCCGGAGTATGGCTGGACATTGACATGCTCGACACCAAAAAGTTTTTTTGCACGATTGATTGCAAGCAATTCTATTTCGTCAATAAATTCGTTACCGTTGTAGTATCGCTTACCCGCGTAACCTTCTGAATATTTGTTCGTAAGTATGCTCCCCATCGCCTCCATCACTGCGGGCGACGTGTAATTTTCGGACGGAATGAGTTCGAGCCCTTCCCGCTGGCGCTTCTGCTCGCTTAGAATAGCTTTGAGAATGTCCTTATCCTGCTTTTTTATAGATTCGTAGAGATTCATGGCAACTGTAATATGGCTTTTTTGCCGTTAGTTGGTAAGCCTTCGTTGTGAATCCCTAGATCATAGCGTTTTATAGTACTGATTGTACCGCCTCTTTTACGTCCTTCCAAACATCCTCAACTGGGCGGCTAGCATTTATTACTTTTGCCTGCGGCATGGTGGCCGCAATATCAAGAAACGCCTTGCGGATGCGTCCGTGCAGCTCCTCCCCCACCCGCTCTATAGTGTCGAGTGTTCTACCACTTTTTTGCATGCGCTCATGGCCAATGCTGTAGGGTACATCAAGCACGAGCGCCAGATCTATTGGGGTATCTTTAAAAATCTTCCCGAGTGAAAGGTCAAATATTTCCTGCCAATCGAACTGTTGTCGCCCATGCATTTGATATGCGAGGAAGGAAATATATGAGCGGTTTGAAATGACATGTTTGCCTGCGGCGAGTGACGGTTTTATCACCTCCTCAACATGCTGTGCACGATCCGCAAGAAAAAGAAATATCTCCGCCGGAAGCGAGACGTGCCCGTGCGTTTCGTGGAGGAGCATCCCGCGTAATTCCTTACCAAGCCGTGTCCCGCCCGGCTCGCGGGTAAATACAAAATTTTCCTCGCCAAACTCCTTGCGCAAAAGTTCTATCTGCGTGTCCTTCCCCGCTCCCTCTCCCCCTTCGATAACAATATATTTTCCTTTCATCCGTGCATTTTTTTGTTGTAGCCTCCGGAGATAGTGAGTTCTGCTTTTATCGGCGGATGCGGGTCGTACCCTTCGAGCTTGACCTGATCAGGAGTAAACGAGTCGAGCGTAGGGACTTCACCTTCGATACGAAGCGTAGGGAAGGGTTTGGGTTCGCGCGAGAGCTGCTCTTTGATCTGCTCGCGATGGTTCTCATACATATGGAAGTCGCCGAAGGTATGCACAAATTCTCCCGGCTCCCTGCCAAGCACTTTTGCCAAGACAATGGTGAGTAGCGCGTAGCTCGCGATATTAAACGGTACACCAAGAAAGATGTCAGCGCTTCTCTGGTAGAGTTGAAGACACACTTTGCCGTTCTTGATATTGACCTGATAAAGGTTATGGCAGATCGGGAACCGCGCTCCCTCCCCCGGTCGTGCCATCGAGTACATGTACTGCGGGTCCCAAGAGGTAACAAGTGTATTGTGCGCATCCATGTCTTTACGGAGCTCATCTACCACCCATGAGAGTTGATCTACCGTGCGGCCATCCTGTGCAGGCCATCGCCGCCACATCTCGCCATAAATATGTGGCAAGTTTCCATGTTGTTTTGCAAACTCGGGGTCATTCTTTATCTTTTCAATAAATTCATCTTTAGAAAGATTCTCGCCTAATTTCTCTTTATAAATTTTGTACGGGTAATCGTCCCAAATGTGCACGTTGTTATCTACCAGATATTTGATATTGCTTTGCCCCGAAAGAAACCAGTAAAGCTCGTGGAGAACGCCCTGCCAATAGACTTTCTTTGTTGTGAGCATCGGAAAGCCCTGTGAGAGGTCGAAGCGTATTTGTGCTCCGAACACGCTGTAGGTTTTTACTCCTGTCCCTTTATCTATCTGCTCCTCACCCTGCTCAAGCGTCTTGCGCAAAAGATCTAAATATTGCTGTTCAGGATGTTTGTTCATACTAGTTATTTTACACCTCGACGCTTCCTGGCCGCGACATACCCCTTAACATTGTTAGACGAATACCGGCCAACCTCCTTATAATCCTGCTTCGGCGGGCTTGAGAGCAGCGAGAACGTAAGCTGTCCTATCGCCATGTTTGGATGGAGCACAATAGGCACAGAATTTAAGTTGCAGAGCTCAAGCGCGACGTTCAAAAAATGCCCCGGGTTAACGAGCGCCGCGGAGTTGTGAACCAGGAGCCCGATGCGGGCAAGACTGCTCTTGCCGTTTACCTCGATAAGATAACTGTTTGAGCCGAAAAAATCTTTAGAATACCCGAGTATAGAAACACCGGGGTGCAACACAAAAACCTCGTCGTCTGTGAGCTTTATCTCGTTCATCTTCGGATATATCTTTTTTACCGGATCGATAAAGGTCGATGAGTGCGCATCGGTCACCATAAAAGTATTCCCGAGTAAAATATCGTAACTTGCGGGCTGGAGCCGTGACTCGTCAAAAGGCTTGAGAACAATATCCCCCTTTTGTACCGCTTTTTTAATATCAATGTCAGATAAAAACATATTTATTCGACAACAAATATTTTATCGGTTCCGTAATACTCCGGCCAATGCGCATTATAGAATGCAAACATACGCTCAAGTCTGTCCTGCGGGAGCTCTTTAACCCCGCATTCCTGCGTTAATTGTGCCATCTCCTCTCGGGCCGAGTCGAGCTCTCCCTCACTCGAGACCACCTTTTCAAACTCGGCAAGCCATCCATAGCCTGCATTGCGATCTAAAGAGACATTTGCTCCTTTAAACGCATATTCTTCGCGCTCGCGTGACCATTTAGCCTGATATACAAACCCTGCGTCAAGGAGCATTTTGTCGAGCTCGTCGAGCGAAAGGGCAACCTCTTCTTCAAACTCAATGCGCTTTACTCCGTTGGCGCTGGTGTCATCTCCTACCGAGGCTTTAACTACCAAAAGTACCGTGCCGTCCTTTTCTCTTGTGCGGATAGAAAACTCTTTGGCACGAGCCTTCAAATCTTCTAATTTTGTTTGTGCCTCGGACGAAAGATGATTTTTTACCGCGTCGGCCAACTTTGAAAGATCCCCGCCAACAAAATAGTGGTTAAGTTGTTTGTTTTTTGAAACAAGTTTCATTTCCGGATCGATTACTTTCATTTTTTGTCGTAAAAGTTCGGCATTTTCTCTACTCCCTAAAAGAGATTTTATTTCGACTTCATATTTCTGCATCGTCTTATCCTACCGTGCTATAGTCCCTGTATGCAAAAACCCCGAATCAGCGCCATTGTCTCAATAGGCAAAAATATGGTTATCGGGAGGTCCGACAAGCTTATGTGGCCGATTCCGGAGGATTTGAAGCGCTTCAGGCAGCTCACTATGGGACATCCTGTCATTATGGGTCGAAAAACATTTGAGTCTATCCTCTCCTCGCTCGGCAAGCCGCTCCCCGGCCGCACTAATATTGTTATTACACGGGATGAAACATATGCGCCGCAGGGCGCCTTAGTTACCCACTCGCTTGAAGAGGCGCTAGAAAAAGCAAAGGAAATAGACAAGGAAGAAATTTTTATCGGCGGCGGGGCGCAAATCTACGAGCAGTCGCTCCCCCATCTTGACCGCCTCTACCTGACCCTTATTGACGACGAAAAAGAGGGCGACGCCTACTTCCCTCCGTACGAACATTTATTTACCAAAGTACTGTACGACGAAGCCCACGAACATAACGGCCTCAAATACCGTTGGATTGATTTGGAGCGTTAGCGGGAATTTCCCTTCTTCCACTTCGCTTTTGTAAGAAACGGGGCGAAGATGTCTTCCGACATTTCAAATTTATATGAATTAAATTCTGCTTTGTGGCCAACCTGTCTACGGCCGACGTATGGAACGCCGCGTAGACGCACTATAGGTGTTTGTTCGTTTGCCTCCCCCATCACAAACACTGCAGCAGCGGCAATAGAGTCTGGGATGTTAGTCTGGCTTCCACCACTCCGGAAACCGAGAAGGTCACGCCTTACCCGATTGTCAAAAAGAGGTTCGAACCCCGCCCATGCAACAGCCATACCTACAACCCCTCGTCGCAGAAAAACACTGCGAGAGTCGGTTACGACAAGGTAGAGACGTTTGCATTTATATGTTTTCTTAAACCACGTGAGAAGTTTTTTTGCAGTCATATCGGGATTTTTTGGCCAAAGGATGTAGTAACCTCCAAACGGATCAATACCCGCGTTTGGTATGAACGTTCCGTCTGTGAGAGTGTGGGCAACAAACTCCCCCGGCACCTCCTCTTTTGGAATGTACATGGTAGACTCACGCTTAATTAACTTGTCTTTCAGGCCCTCCTTAGAAAGGACACATCGCCCTTCGTGGATACTTACAACCTTGGAGGAAATTGCAACAACATCTCCGTTTTTGAGGCGCAGTTTACTCGCACGAATTTTTGAAAACAAATCGTCCTTAGGCGGTACTAAAACCTTGAGTTTGATTGGAGTAATCTCCACATTGAGTTATTTTACGTCTACCCCCATTGAGCGGGCGGAGCCGGCGACAGTCTTCATCGCCTGCTCGATATCGTTGGCATTAAGATCGGGCATCTTCTTTTCGGCTATCTCTTTGACCTGCGCTTTTGTGAGCGTGCCTATTTTAGCGGTGTTTGGCTTGCCGCTCCCCTTATCAGCCCCCAGGGCCTTCAAAATAAGCGAAGAGACCGGCGGAGTCTTTAAAATAAAATCGTATGAGCGGTCTTCGTAGACAGAAATTTCCGCAGGCACCATGTCGCCGCGCATCTCTTTGCTCGCTTCGTTAAACTTCTTTACGAACTCGCCGATATTAATGCCCGCAGGCCCCAAGACCTGCCCCATCGCGGGGGTAAGCACGGCGGCACCGCCTGCTGCAATAATCTTTATTTTTTTGACTATCTTTTTTGCCATATATTTTAGATTTCGATACTACCTTATATCCTTTTTCGCCGCCAGCCCGCGGCATCCGAGGATTTATAGTCGCGTTGCTCCTTAAATTCTTTTGATTTGCAAAAAGTCTAATTCAACCGGCGTCTCGCGACCAAACATCGCAACAAGCACTTTTACCTTGCCTCTCGCCTCATCCACCTCGCCCACTTTGCCGTCGAGGTCCTTAAACGGCCCGTCAACGATAACAACCGCATCCCCAATTGAAAGGTCGATCGCGTGTTTAACCGAGCCTTCCGCAGCCTGCATGCGCCCCAAGAGCTCATCAACCTCCTTCTGTTGGAGCGGCACCGGGTTAACGCCGGAGCCGACGAAGCCGGTCACGCGTGGAGTATTGCGTACGACATACCACGATTGGTCGTCAACAATCATATCAACGAGCACATAGCCCGGAAAGACCTTCTCTTCCTCCTCAACCCGACGACCTCCTTTGATTTTTACCGTGCGTTCGGTCGGTACGACAACGCTGAAAATTTTGTCGGTAAGACCCAAGCTTTCAATGCGCTGGCGCAAATTTCTTGCGACCGCGTTCTCATATCCTGCATAGGTGTGTATCGCATACCATGCTCTCCCCACGCTTGTATCTTGCTTTGCCATAGGTGTATTTTCTTTGAAAGTTAGATGATCTGACGCACCACGAGCGAAAAAATATAGTCCCAAAGCCCGAGGTAGAACGCGGTTGCGAGCGAGACCGCGATAACCACTATGGTATAGGTGATAACTTGCGCGCGCGTCGGCCACGAAACATGCCTCATTTCAGACCGGACATCTTTAAAGTATTGCAACATATATCTTCTTTAATTTTTCGCTCTGCGATTGATTTTACCTTCCCTAAGAAAAAACCCCCGCGGGGGCTTTCTTTTATAGTACTTTACTGTAGAGATCTAGTCAAGCAAAACAAATCTGCCTCACAAAGGTCCTCGGATCTCCTGTACGGCGCCAAACCGCGCCGTCAGGCCAGACCATTTGCTCAACAGTTTTGTCTTGCTTAATCAGCGGATTTCGTAGGTTATAGAGACGTTCGAGGTTACTTTGTTTTCCCCCACTGATATGTCTGGAGCGATCGCGCGAGATTCGTTGCCGGCTTGGCTCACTGCCATATCTTTAGAGTAGTACATCGGCGTTGGATACCCGCCACCGTTTTCGTTGAATGATACGACTCGCACTAAGCGTACACCGAGCGAGTCTGCAAGTGTTTCTGCTTTCTCTTTTGCATCAGCAATTGCCTCGTCGCGCGCCGCTTTTTGTACTGCGTCAGGGTCATCGAAGGTAAAGTCGAGGCTAGAGACTTCTGTTGCACCCTTGCCACCAACACCGGTCAGCAAGTCACCTGCTTTTGCAGTGTCTCGCACTTTAACGGTGGTTGTCTGGCGCACCTGATACCCGCGCAACTTCTGCTCTCCTTGCTGACATGGATAGGATATTTCTCGCGTACTTACGGGGCACACCTGTGTCACGTAATCATATTGCGGAGACACAGAATATTCGCTTGTCTTTATATCCTTAGCCTCAATTCCGGCACCTTTCAGATAGTCGGTTATTGCATTTATTTTTGCGGTTGCATCAGCTTGCGCGGCAGCAACAGTCGGCTTCTCCGACATAACAGTAAAGCTAAACGTCGCGATATCGGGTATCGCAAACGCCTCGCCGTAGCCGGAGACGTTTATTGTATTGGTCGGTTGAACTCCGGAGCCTATATATCGCAAGCTTTGGAAGCCCGCGACAGTCTCTACCAATAAAAAGAGCCCAAGCAGAACAACTGCAACCAGGATCGACGTTCGTAAGCGAGTACCCTGCACACCATCAAACAAAGGATTCATATGATTAATACAAAAACTATTAATTGCTTTTCGTATCTACTGACGGCCCTGCACCGCTTTGATTACAGCAACAAACTGTTCATACGGCAAAGCGCCCGAGATAGGGACCTGCAGGCCGTTCCCCACAATAACGGTAAACGGCGTTCCGGTAGCCCCGTTTTTCTGTGCCTCGAGGGTCTCGGTATCTATTTTACCCTGATATTTCTTGCTTGCGACACAAGATGCAAACGTTACCGAGTTAGCGCCAAACTGGGCGGCAAGCTGTGTGTAATGCGCAGGACTCATCTTGCTCTGGTCTTTGTAGATTGCATCGGCAAACTTCCAGAACCCCTCGTTGCCGAGCTGCTCTGTAATGCACTCCGCGGCAAGTGCCGAAGGATTAGCCTGCGGATGGATGCTCGTTAAAGGGAAGTTGCGATGTATCCATGCAATTTCTCCATTTGATTCTGCGACAAGACGCTTCAGGGTTGGATACACCATCGCGCAGTACGGGCACTGAAAGTCAGAGTACTCGACAAGCACAATGGGTGCCTTGGGCGACCCGACAATATGGTCGCTCGCAGAAGGCGGCGTAACAGCAACATTGGTTGGGAGCGCATTGTTGCCAACGACAGGTGCCGGTTTGTATAGATTTACAAAAACGATCGATCCGGCGATCAAAACACCGGCTACAAGAATAGAGATAGACGGAGAGAGTTCAAACTTCTTTTTTGGTGAGGATTCTTCAGACATTCCTAAACGCTACCTGATTTACCGTCTTTGAGCAAATTACGGATCTCTTCGAGCAATCTTTCTTCGGCCGGTTTTTCGTGCGGAGGGATGGACTTCTCCCCTTCCCTGAATACCCGCTTGCGCGCTCCGGACAATAATTTAAAGGCGACAAATATCGAAAGTGTTATGAGAAGAAAATTAAATGTTGCCTGAAGCAGGGCGCCGTATTTAATGACAATATCCGGCCGCAGGGCAACTGAGAGACTCTTAAGGTCAACATTTCCCGTCAGAAATCCGAGGAGCGGCGTTAAAATGTCGCCGACGAGGGAATTTATTATCGCGGTAAAGGCGTTGCCGATGACAACGGCAATGGCAAGCTCAAAGGCGTTGCCTTTGACGGCAAAGCTCTTAAATTCTGAAAAGAATCCGCGTGTTGTGTTAAGCATTGGTGTGTGTTTTACCGTGTTCTTCCTCTATATCTTCCTGTATCTCATCAACATCGTGCTGAATCTCGTCGACGTCTTCCTGGATCTCTTCGATATCCTCTTCAACTTCTGCAAGACTTTCGCGGGTGACGTTGAGGCTCATCTGGATAAAAATAGCGAGGTAAATAGCTTCAAGCGAAACAATCGTTGTTAAAACAAGAAGCATTTTATCGAAATCGACCGTTCCTGCAACGACCGCAAGAAAGCTCCCCGCAAAAAGGACCGTGTGCACAAAGATGGATTGCAGCGACCCAACCCACCGCGTTACGGCAAGCGCGAAACTTTGCATCCTTTCTTTAGGTTTTTCAGGCATACCAATATGAGCTAAATTGTAACACTCTCGCAAAAGCTCCTTGTTCTTGGGTGCACCGTCTCACTTTGAAACAAAGCTCCCGGCACACTCCAAAAATATAGTCGTCGAACACAATGTGTTCTTCTCCTTATTTTTGGGTGCCTACTGGGAATTGAACCCAGATTGCGAGTTCCACAAACTCGAGTGTTAACCGTTACACCATAGGCACCATATCTCGAAACCTCTCATGTTACACCCGCGCACCATATACGGTTATTGCCGTGCTCTAACTATATAACAGACAAGAGAAATAAGAGCTAGATAGTATGTTCGCGGAGGGCTCTGCGGGAAGAAATATATGCAAGCGTAACAAATACAAGTCCGATGAGTCCTATCACCGCTTCGGGAATATGAATCACGAGGCCGGCGAGCATGGAAAGCGCCAAGCCGAGTATTGCCCAATGTGCACCATGTTCAAGATAGAGCAAGGTTTCCAGGGTTTTTTTGCGGACGAGGTATACCGTTATTGAACGAACAAAGTACGCACCAATTCCAAGACCCACAAAAATTATGGGTATCACCGTAGTAATGGCGAAGGCGCCGATGACCCCATCGAGCGAAAATGCCGCGTCCAGAACGTTGAGGTACACAAAAAGCACGGCTCCCGTTTTTGTAACGGTGCTTGCCGTATGTTCCATATGGAGGGAGTTCGCGATGCCCTGAATACCGATAAAAAGGAGGATGCCGATGCAGCCAGCGGCTAAAACCGGTCCCTGCGGCGCAAGCGCAACATAAGAGAGGATGAGGAGGGTCGTGAGCGCAAGCGCAAGCTCTATCGCCTCTATCCTCCCCCATCGCGCGAGCCTGCTTTCAACAATAGCGAGCCAATGCACCTTCTTTCCGACATTAAAGAAATATTTAAGCGAAACCATGAGCAGGAATGCGCCGCCGAAGGCGCCGATAAGCGGCGTCGCTTCTGAAAGAAGGCGGCCGTATTCTTCGGGATTTTCAAATGCCAATAGTGCCGCCTGGATCGGCGAGACAAGAGCTGCGATGCTCACAATTATTGCAGGGAGTATAAGGCGCGTGCCAAATACCGCAAGCAGAATCCCCCAGGTAAGGAACCTGCGCTGCCACTTTTCACTCATTTCTGCGAGTACTTTTGCGTTGACGACCGCGTTGTCAAAAGAGAGCGTGATCTCAAGAATCGAGAGCAGAGCCGCAAGAAGAAACGCGGCAACACCGCCCCAGAGCCACACCGCAAGGAGAGCCAGAACCGAAACAAGTGTCGGAGCGATAAAAAGTCTCATGATTATTTTGATTTTAAAAAGAATTTCAAACTAATCACTGCTGCTACAAGGGAAGCGAGCAGAAGAGCTCCTCCGATCTCATACACAACCGCGATCATAAACATAGGCACGTCAAACACGCCTGTCGAAGACATAAATGCGAGCACGCTCGCCACTATTCCAACACTAAGCAGAAATACTATACCGGTCAGCTTTAGGATTTTCCTGAATGACAAAGATATTTTATTACCCAGACCATATAACAATCCTAGTCCTATAACAAAGGCCAGAAATGCCAACCCATTCGATCTTTGAATAACAGTAAAAATAGAATCGATAAATATGTCTTGTTTAAGCTTTGCCACATACTCCACAAACGCTTCATGATCGGCCCTTTCTGAGATCTTCTCAAACTTCATTCGTTCACACCGCTTCTCCCCCTCTTCAACGCAACGCGTGAAGGTTTCGAGCTCATAAATGCCTGTAACAACTGGAGAGACTTCTCCCTCCCAACCAGCTACAATTTTTGAAAAAATCGTACCCACATCTGCTGCATTTTCATCTAAAACCAGACTGCCTCCGCAAAATCCTACACCATTAGGAACATACTCTCCCTGTATCCCCTCAACAAATTTCCCATCCTGATACGCGGCAACCAAGAGAGTGCGGCTTGGCATGCATCTCGTGGCTTCAGCCTTGGGTATATCAAAAGAAAAAACACTTGCTAAAATTAGTAAAGAAGCGAGAGACAAGAGAAGTGGTCTCATGAGGATGAGAATAGCACAAAATACAACGAGAAAGGCGGCCAGAGTCACCAGACACTAACCGCCTTGCGAGCGCAAACGGCGCTCAGCCCAGCGAACAAAGATCATCTAAGGTACACATCGAACTCAAACGCGCAAAAGCGTGGGAGAGATTATCTCCACTCCGTTCGGTTTTGCTGTATCCGCCGATGGACCAGCGATAGACATGCCCTTACTTTTAATTATATCACAAATTATTGCAGGTCAAAATAGTTATGCACAAGCCCAAGAGAAGAATCCCACTCTTTCGGTAAGGGTCACAAAAAAGCAGAAAATCTGCCGCAGGGCAGATTGTTCTGTCTTTTTTGTGCACTGTCTCGAAGACTCCCAGTACAACCCATTGGTCTACAACAGAAAGACCGACAAGATTATATCGGTCTTTCTGTTAACCATATGGGTGCCCGGGAGAGGACTCGAACCTCCACACCTTGCGGCACATCCACCTCAAGGATGCGTGTATACCAATTTCACCACCCGGGCATCGTTAATTTGTCGAACAAAACTACTGTACCGCAGCTTCCGCTTCTTGTGGAGCATCTGCCGCCGGTTCATCAGCAACAACTGCAACCGGAGTTACTGTGCGCGCTTTGCGCATCGAGTGCTTTGCGTCGCGGGTCGCCTTGTGGCGGATAAAGTAGAGTTTCGCTCTTCGTGTGCGCGCGCGGCGAAGCACCTCTATAGATTCGATATTCGGCG
>CAZRJD010000001.1:0-46959 GCA_964600495.1 uncultured Candidatus Saccharibacteria bacterium | reverse complement strand
GAAGTACGATTTGTCTATTGCATCAATGCCAAAGTGGGGGACAAGGTACGCTCCGTTCTCGAGCGGACAAAAATCCCGAATGAGCTGCTTTACAGAGGCGGGGGTATCGTACGCATCAAGTTCAGCTTCAGGAATTTCTATCTTGGTGTTGTCGCTGTTGCAGTTTTTAAACGGGTTTACCCCTTTGGGGATTGTACGTATTGCAACCACGCCGACGCCGTTTTTTGTTACGCCCAAACGGCAATAAACCTCTTTCAGGGATTCCAAAAATTCCTGTTTATTCATAAAATTTCTGCTTAGCCTTCCACTCGTCCATTAAGTTAATGATGCGTTCGTTGTCGGAATGCCCGCGTTCCTTTAGGAGCCTCACGTCCCTATTCCACTCTTTGCCGTTCCACCACAGGAGTGGCTCAAAATTTGTTTTATAGAGAGCCTTTTCCCCGTACACGGTTCCGATGTAGTAATGTTTGAGGCCTCTCTCCTTCGCGTCGCGAACGCAGTCAAGCATGAGCCAGAGCCCAAGCGATTGTTTGGTGAGAGACAGATCGTAGAAGGAAAACCAGTAATGGCTGAAGATTTCATCCCCGACCTCAAATACGTAACCTGTGATCTTGTCTTTAATTCGATAGACCACAATGGTGGAGACAAGACCGCAGGCAAGTACAAACTCAAGCCTTTCGCGCGGCATGACGTTTGGACCGTGCCGCACCGCAAAATACTCAAGGCAGAAGTTTAAAAAATCCTCCGTAATTTTAAATTTGTTGAGTGGAACGCGCTCTTTAACAAATTCTCCATCGAATTTTTTTGCAATGCGGCGATTCTCGCTTGTTAAACCAAATTCGGGGAGGATGATCCGCGCGCTGCGCGCCATGTAAAAAATATTTTTTGCACCTCCAGAGCCCGAGTAGGGGAGAAACCCTTTGTCGTATATATCTAGAAGTGCATCGTCGTCCTCTTTTTTTGCATACTGTGCATACGCAAAGGTGTATGTTTTATAGTCGTGCCCTGCTTCGCTTGAAAATATTTTCATAGGGGAAATTTCTGCTCGGCCATTTTGATAATTGGGTCCATAAGCCCGCCCAAGTGGCCCGAGGTAAGAAAAAGTACGACATCGTTTTGTGTGAGCGGTATGTCGGGCCCTGTGAGCGCCTGTGCATCAAAACCGGCTTTTTGTGTGCGCTCTATGATCTCTTCCTGTGTTAACTGCTCGTGTGTCGAGGCACCTTGCGAGGCGGGTTCGTACACAAACACTTTTGCTGCCCCCTCAAACACGTTGTCGTACCAAGGCAAACTTGCGCGGTTACGCCAGGAAAATGCGTGAGGCTCAAAAATTATTACAAGTCTGCGGGTGGGGAAGTGGAGCTTTATTGCGGCAATAGCACTTTTTGCTTTTTCAAGCGATGAGCCGAAGCCCTCGTATATCGGGATACTCGTTTTTTCGGACTTTTTGTCGAGCCGGCGTTTTATGCCCTTAAATGATGCTACGGCTTTTTCAAATTGTTCCGGAGTTACAAGATTTCGCGAGAATAGAAATGCCGCGACGCCGACGATGTTTTCTATGGTATGCTCGCCGAGCTCGGATGTTTCAACCCTGGCGACTATTTTGGTGTTTTGCAAAACACTAAAATGAGTTTTTTCGCCCCATTCGATATCCGCCGCGTGGAATTCTCCCTCATGTACGCCATAGGTAATGGCCTTGCGCGGCAGCGAGGCAAGAAATTGTTTGCTTAAACTTCCTCCGGTTGAAACGACGAACGTGGCACCTTCAGGTAGGATCTCAATCAACTGCGAGAATGGTTTGAGGTAATCGCTCGGGGTAGGGAAGACGTTGAAGTGGTCGTGACCGAGCGGCGTTAATAGTACGTGCGAGGGGTGATAGTGGAGAAATTTTGCGCGTGTATCGGTATTTGATGAGGGATATTCGTCCCCCTCAAGCACAAAAAGTTTCCCGTCGCCCATTTTTGCGTTTGTGTTCGGCGAGTAGGGGATAGCGCCGATAAAAAATGAGGGGTCGAAACCCGCTTCGACAAGACAGTGGGAAAGAAGCGACGCCGTGCTTGATTTGCCGTAGGAGCCCGCGACAACAATTGTTTCTTTATTTTCTGAAAGTTCTCCCAAAACCTCGGGGTAGGAGAGTATGCGTTTTCCGGATTGAAAGGCGGCTGCGACTTCCAGATTTGTTTCTGCAACGAGCTTTGCATTTTTACCTATGACAATCAGGTCGACATCGGGCGGAATATTTTCGGGAACATACGGGGTTTTGTACACCAAACCTTCTTGCTGTAAAAAGTCAGAAACAGGCGGGTACACCTCTTCATCCGAACCAGTTACCTCAACGCCGGCGTCCCGAAGGAGTTTTGCAGTGGGGGACATACCGACCCCACCGATGCCTATGAAGTGTATTTTTTTTGGGGCTTTTTTGTCGTTCAATTTTCTTGCCATACAGCCTTTTGAAACCATCCTAGCATCTCTTTGGTTGAAAGAAACGAAGCGGCCGCCCTAATAGGGCGGCCGCGCCCATTCCGGAAATGGTTTATTGACTTTTAGGCCTAAAAGTGATATAATAGAGAGTAATGGCTAAGCTTTCGGTCGTGGCGACTCCAATCGGCAATCTTGAGGATATTACGCTGCGCGCGCTCCGGATACTTAAGGAGGCGGATGTTATTGCCTGCGAGGATACGCGCATGACAAGAAAGTTGCTCGCCCGTTTTGATATACATACCCCGACTTCAACCCTTGCTCATATTTTGCGACACTTGGGAGACGGCAAGCACGTGGCGTTAGTGTCAGACGCCGGCACCCCCGGCATATCCGACCCCGGGCTTGAGATCGTCTCCCATGCCCGCGATATGGGAGCAGACATAGAGACTATCCCTGGTCCCTCGGCCCTCGCTGCGGCTATTGCTATCGCGGGCCTCAAGGCGCCCTCGTTTACGTTCTACGGTTTTTTACCGCTCAAAAAGGGGAGAGAATCTCTTTTTGCCGAGATAGCAGAGAGCCCACGTGCAAGTATTTTTTACGAATCGCCCCACCGGATCCTAAAAACCCTCGCGTCCCTCTCGAAGCATCTGCCACAAGGGAGACGCACAGGCATCTTCCGCGAGTTGACCAAGATTCATGAAGAGGCACTCATAGGTTCCCCCGAAGAGTTGCTTACTATCCTCACTTCGGACCCCCAAAAGCAGCGCGGAGAGTTTGTGATTGTTGTTGAGTCCTTGTAGAATTAAGGGCATGTCGAAAGATATGGCCGTTGTCATACTTGGGGTGTGGATAACTATTTTGCCGTATCTCGGCATTCCAAATTCATGGCGCACCGCTATTCTTCTTTGTAGCGGCCTTGCTGTTGCGGCACTCGGTTTTGCCATGCGCAGAGACGCACTTCGGAGAGGCAGCAAGCGCGACATGCACCATCCTTTTGTCGAGAGTGGTGTTCCCCACGAGCCACATCAGGACACTGCATATGAGCGCAAAGAAGGAATCCACTCACTCAATTAAAAGACTCCTCTCGATTGCCGCCACGACCTTTTTTGGTGTCGCAGGCATAGTTGTGCTTGTCTACTTCGGGCTTCCCGCACTTCTCTCTGTTTCCTACTCCGGACCTCTTTCTGCAAGTCCGGCAGTAGAGACGCCTCCCCCGCCGCCCGAGATCGTACATCTTGAGACACCGCATCCGCTCAAAGCGATCTACATGTCACAGTGCGTCGCGGGCACCCGCTCCTTCCGTGACTCGCTTGTAAAGCTCATTAATACGACGAGCCTCAATGCGGTTGTTATTGATATCAAAGACTATACAGGGAAGATTGCCTTCCCGACACAAAACCTCGCGCTTGTGGGTTCTGTTTCGGAAAAATGCGGGGCGGCTGACATGAAGAGTTTTGTTGAGATGCTCCACAGTAAAAATATTTACGTTATCGGGCGCATCACAGTATTCCAAGACCCTTACTACACCTCTCTTCATCCTGAGGCGGCGGTGCAAAAAGCTTCGGGAGGGGTGTGGAAGGATTATAAAGGGCTCGCGTTCGTTGACGTCGGGGCGAAGGCATTCTGGGACCATATCGTTGCAATCAGCAAAGAGTCTTATGCACTTGGATTTGACGAGCTTAACTTTGACTATATTCGCTTCCCTTCCGACGGGCCAATGAGCGAGGCGGTTTTCTCGCACAGTCGGGGCAAAAGCAAAGCACAGGCGCTTGAAGAATTCTTTAAATACTTAACCGATGCGCTACATCCGACCGGCGCGATTCTTTCGGCAGACCTTTTTGGCATGACGGCAACGGTCGAGAGTGATATGGGTATCGGGCAGGTGCTCGAGCGGGCTCTCCCGTACTTCGACTACATCTATCCGATGGTATATCCATCGCATTACCCCTCCGGTTTTAACGGATACAAAAATGTGAACGACCATCCGTACGAGATCGTTAAGTTTGCGATGGATACGGCGATCAAGCGGACGCTTGCAACAACGACAACAATCGCGAGCTTTGCGTACACCCCCATTGCCTCAACTTCTCCACAATTGTATATGAAGCCCTCATACGATAGAGAAAAGATCCGACCGTGGCTGCAGAGTTTCGACTATCCTGTGACTTACACTCCCGCGATGGTAGAGGCGCAGATTACGGCTTCGGGTGATGCGGGTGTCACCTCGTGGCTCTTTTGGGACGCTGCGAACAAGTACAACGCACTCTCAAGAGTGCTTTTGCGTGTAAATTAGGTAAAATTGAAGAGTGAATGAAGATGAGAGAGAATTAGAGACGTACATTGAGCGGCTGCGCAGGCAGGGAATGTTGGACGAAGCCATTGTCCGCCGCCTTATGCTTGCAGGGTGGTCAGTCCCCGCCCTCCAGGCGGCGCTCCGCCCGCCGCCCGCACCCGTTTTGATTTCCCGCACCGAAAAAAGATGGAGCAGGGGTATTGTTGTAGCGACGGTTGTTGTCGGTTTTATCGTTGCATCAAGCGGTGTTGCGTACGCGCTCCGCAAGCCGGCCAACATTTACTCCATTTCCCTTCCTGCGAGTGCAGAGGAGGCGGCCCCGCTTGTCTATGGCGCGTGGCCCGCGCTTTCGGACCAAAAATTTTACGGGCAGATAAAGGATCGCTTTATCGAAGAGGAGGCATCGTTTATTACGGCCGACTTGAGCGCGATGCGCCTTGTTGTATATCGGGAGGGCGAAGAGGCGCTCTCTATACCCATACTCGCCAAAGGCAAGGTTGGCTCATGGTGGGAGACACCGGTCGGTATCTATGAGATACAGTCGCAGGAGGAAAATCACTTCTCTTCTTTCGGACAGGTATACCAGCCGTGGAGTCTTGCCTTTCAGGGAAACTTTTTTATTCACGGCTGGCCGTATTATCCGGATGGCAGCGAGGTCTCAGGAACGTATTCCGGCGGCTGTATCCGCCTAGCAACGGAAGATGCAAAAAAAGTGTACGCCTTGGCTTCTGTCGGTATGCCGGTCATCATATACAAAACTCCTGAAGCGCAGGACGCGTTTACCTACCAGCCGAAGGGTCCCACGCTCTCTGCAGTGTCATCGCTCGCGGTTGATATAAAGAACGGCTCTGTTCTTGCGAGCAATAACGAAAATGCGGTCGTCCCTATCGCCTCTATAACGAAACTTATGACCGCGCTTGTTGCAACCGAGTATCTTAATCTTGAAAAGGCGGTACCAATACCCTACAGCGCAAAAGTTGAGACGGTCGTGCCGCGCCTACAGGTGGATAAAACCGCAACAGTGCACGACCTCCTTATCCTCATGCTGACTGAATCGTCGAATGAAGCTGCCGAGGTTCTTGCTTCCGCTTTGGGGCGCGAACGCTTCGTCACCCTGATGAATGAGAAAGCAAAAGCGATCGGGCTCTATGAGACATCCTTTGCCGATCCCTCCGGACTTTCAGAGGTGAATGTGTCTTCGGCACGCGATCTCTTTCTCCTCCTGCAGTATCTCTACGAGAATCGCCGCTTCGTGCTCGATATCACGAGTAATACGCTCGAGCGTGATGCCTACGGCAGCCCCATCTTCACGGGGCTTGCGAATTTCAATCTTATTTCGGGCATCAAAGACAGATTTGTGGGCGGGAAGATAGGCAACACCGACGAAGCGCACGAAACATACGCCGGAATTTATCAAATCTCTGTCGAGGGCGGCGAAAAAAGAGCAATAGGCATCATCATGCTCGGCTCAAGCGATGTCCAGACCGATGTTAAAAAACAGCTCTCCTTCATCGACACACTCTACACGGCAGGCAAACGGTAGGTCTAGTATACTAAAGGTAATGCAGGAGGACCTGGGTAAAATAACCTTTTTTGCGGCGACAAACTCGCGCGGCAAGGAAATTTCTTTTGGCATTAAACGCAAGGACCGCGAGCGCCACATGTATGTCATCGGCAAAACCGGCATGGGGAAGTCAACCCTCCTTGAAAACATGGCCATACAGGACATACGAAACGGCGAGGGGCTCGCATTCGTTGACCCGCACGGCTCGACTGCAGACCGGCTCCTCGAGTATGTGCCGGAGAATCGCATTAAAGATGTTCTCTATTTTGCACCGTTTGATATGGAATATCCAATCGCCTTCAACGTGATGGAGGACGTCGGATACGACAAGAGGCACTTGGTGGTCTCCGGCCTTCTCTCCGCCTTCCGGAAGATCTGGGTCGACGCGTGGAGTGCCCGAATGGAATATATCCTCTCGAACACCCTCCTTGCGCTTCTTGAATTTCCCGGAGCGACACTGCTTGATGTAAACCGGATGCTTGTTAATAAAAATTTTCGCAAGAAGGTGGTTGAAAATGTGAAGGACCCTGTTGTAAAGAGCTTTTGGGTTGAAGAGTTTGCGATCTATACCGACCGTTACACGCAGGAAGCAACTCCTGCAATACAGAACAAGATCGGCCAGTTTACGAGCAATCCCTTGATACGCAATATCATCGGCCAGCCGAAGTCGTCATTCGACATTCGCCAGATGATGGACGAGAAAAAGATCCTCATCATGAACCTCTCCAAAGGCAAGGTGGGGGAAGTTAATGCCACGCTCCTTGGCAGCATGTTTGTGACAAAAATTTACCTTGCAGCGATGTCGCGCGCAGATGTATCCGCCTCGACCATGGCCGGACTGCCGTCGTTCTATTTCTACGTTGACGAATTTCAGAGTTTTGCCAACCAGAGTTTTGCAGATATCCTTTCCGAGGCGCGCAAATATAAATTGAACCTCATTATCGCGCACCAATATATCGAGCAGATGGAAGAAGAGGTGCGTGACGCTGTTTTTGGTAACGTTGGCACGACGATTGCGTTCCGCGTGGGCCCCTTCGATGCGGAGGTGCTCGAAACGGTTTTCAGCCCGCAGTTTACCGCGACCGACTTGGTAAATCTTGGTTTCGCACAGGTATATCTGACGCTCATGATAGACGGCGTGGGCTCCCCGCCATTTTCTGCAACAACCTTGCCGCCCTTTGATGCCCCTCCGCAGACCTTTGTGAACGAAGTGATGACAAATTCCCGCACGCATTTCGGGAGAGCCCGCAGGGATGTGGAAGGTTCAATAGAAAAGTGGCACGAAGTGGATAGGAGCGAGACTCCTCCCACCAAACCAAAAGAAGAGCGGCGTCCGGCTTCTCCCTCTCCCTCATCTTCTCCCCGTCCGGAGAGGCAGGGTGAAAGGCCGCGGCCTCCGCGACCTGCAGAACCGAGGGTGGAAAGGCCTCCTCTACAGACACAGTCCCGCGACAACAGGGCGCCCCGCGAGGAACCCCGTCCCGAGGGCTCAGCCGACAAAGCTCCGGAAAAACCGCCACTACATGGAGCAAAAAGTCTGCGCGAAGCGCTTGCAACCGCGACCGGTGTACATGTAGAGCAGGCCCCTCCACGAGACCTTAAACAGGCACTGAGTGCCATTGTGCCTCCTGTTGCGGCGAAAAAAGAGGAGTCAAAACCCCCTGCCCCGGCGGGGTTGCCAGAAGAGGTGCTCCGTGAGATGCTTGCCGTCGATGAGACGCAAAATCCCCCACAGCAATAGCCTTTTTCTTGCGGTCTTTCTTTTGCTTATACCATACAGTGCTTTTGCATCGGTCGAGATAACCGAAATAATGTACGACCTTGAGGGCAGTGACAGCGGGAGAGAATGGATAGAGATTACGAATAAAGGCGGGGTAAGCGTTGACATCTCAAAATTCAAGCTCCTCGAAGCGGGGGTCAAACACGGCCTCACGCCGGCACAAGGCGGGAGCATACTTCTGCCAAGCGCTTCCGCAGTTATCGCGAGCAACCCCGCGGTGTTTTTAAGCGAGCATCCGGGGTTTGTAAAGAGTGTATTCAAGAGCTCGTTCTCGCTCTCGAACACGGGGGAGACGCTTACTATCCTAAACAGCGTCGGCGCGGTTGAGCATTCACGCACCTACGTTGCAGAGAAAAAGGATACTCCGGTTTTAAAACCTAAATCAAAAAAGGCCCCAAAGGCTGCGCAGAATGCCGCAACGAGCACGTATGCCGCCGCAGGGGAAATATCCACAGATGCAGATGATTTGCAAAAAGATTCCATGCTGCCGTGGCTTGCAGGTCTCGGGGGTCTGGTCGCACTTGGTGTTGCGGGGACACTTCTTGTCTCAGGCCGGAACGGTAAGAAGCAGGAAACTACAACGGAGGCGGATGAGTTTGAGATACAATAAACCAATGAAGACCATTGTTGTTACTGGCGGAGCCGGATTCATCGGCTCGCATCTCTGCGAGCGGCTTGCCCGGGACGGGCACAAAGTCATATCGCTCGACAATTACTTTACCGGCTCGCGCGACAACCATGTCGCAGGTGTTGAGTATCGCGAAGGTCATACCAAAGATATCGAAAAGCACGTGCCCGAAACGCCAGACATACTCTATCATCTTGGCGAGTACTCCCGGGTCGCAAAAAGCCTTGAGGAGCCGGAGGTTGTCTTTGACCTCAATATGGAGGGAACGTTTGCCGTACTTGAGTTGTGGAGAAAAAGGGGAGGCAAACTTGTCTATGCAGGCTCTTCAACAAAATTTACAGGTCCGCGGGAGGACGGCACTTTGGGCCGGGACCTGGCCCCATATACATGGGCAAAGGCGGCAAATTCGGAGCTCGTCCATGGCTACGGAAAATGGTACTCACTTCCCTACTCGATAGTTTATTTTTACAACGTCTATGGTCCGGGGGAACGCGCAGGGGTTGATCAATATGGAACGGTGATCGAAACATTCAAACAGCAGTATTTGAAAGGAAAACCCTTCACGGTGCGGTCGCCGGGTACGCAGACCCGCGCGTTTACGCATGTGGAAGATACGGTCGATGGAATTCTTCTGGCGGGTGAAAAGGGCGGGGAGGACGAATACGGGATTTGTGCTGAAGACGCCTACTCGCTTATTGACGTGGCAAATATGTTCGGGGGGAAAATAGAAATGCTTTCTCCTACAAAAAGTACGCGCTCGTCCGGCGCCTTTGACTCATCAAAAATAAAAGCGCTTGGGTGGAAACAAAACCACCTGCTTAAGGAGTACATCGAAGAAATTAAAAAGGCGAAAGCATGAAAAAAGTTCTCATTTTTTCCCTTGCGTACTATCCGCGCCATGTGAGCGGAGCGGAGGCCGCCGTCAAAGAAATAACTGACCGCATTTCAGACATTGAGTTCCATATGGTTACGCTTCGGTTTGACAATACAGATCCGGCAGAAGAGAAAATAGGTAATGTTTTTGTGCATCGGGTAAACGGGAGCAAAATACTTTTTCCGCTTATGGCGACACTACTCGCTCGCTCCCTCCATCGCAAAGAGCATTTCGACGCGCTGTGGGCTCTCATGACCTACATGTTGCTGCCGGTCGTGCTGGCAAAGTGGATGGGGTTACGCGCGCCGCATATCCTGACGCTTCAGGACGGCGACCCGTACGAAAAAGTTTTCGGCCGTGTGCGCATTTTGCCGTTCCTTCCGTTTATTAATCACGGATTTCGCACCGCAGCGGTTGTGCAGGCAATATCAACGTATTTGGCAGCGTGGCCGGCGCGTCGCGGGTATAAAGGAGTGGTGGAAATGATCCACAACGGTGCCAATCCGCGCGATCTTGCGGAGAGCTTTGACGCCTCAAAAGTCGGGGATATCAAACTCAAATTCGGCAAAAAACCGGATGACGTATGGCTCGTCAATACCGCGCGGCTTGAACATCAAAAAGGGAATGATACGACGCTTCGCGCACTTCCCCTGCTTCCAAAAAATATTCACCTTCTGCTTGTCGGAGGCGGCTCCGATCTGGCGTTGCTCAAGTCGCTTGCGAAAGAGCTCGGGGTGGGGAGCAGGGTCATGTTTACTGGACAGGTTGACCGCAGCGAAGTAACGCTCTACCGCAAAGCCGCTGATATATTCGTGGGCCCCTCCCGCTCGGAAGGACTCGGTAATGCGTTCCTCTCCGCGATGGCCTCACGACTTCCGGTCATTACGACACAAGAAGGGGGCCTCAAGGATTTTATGTTTGACGGGAAGACCGGATGGGTGGTAAGGAAGGATGATCCCGAACAAATTGCTCTCGCAGTGAAAGACATTTTGGCTCATCCGGAGAAGGTACAAGAAATAACAACTCGCGCGCGGCAAATGGTGCAGGAGAAGTATACTTGGGATATGATCGCCAAACAGATGCGGGAGAGGATTTTTGCAAAAGTACTATGAATGTAATTGAAAAAGCAATGCGGATAGCAGCTCGGGCGCATGAAGGTCAAAAACGCAAGGAAATCGACTTGCCCTACATTACGCATCCGTTCATGGTCGCGCTCAAACTACAAAAGCACGGCTTCTCCGATATTGTTATCGTGGCCGCGCTTGTGCACGATGTGTTCGAGGATAGCAGTTTTCCCCGAGAAAAGCTGAAAGAAGAGTTGGGAGAGGAGGTGTTGTCATTAATGTTGCCTCTAACTCACGACGACTCGCTCTCGTGGGAAGATAAAAAACAAAAGTACATAGATACGGTGCGCGCGGCCTCCGACGAAGTCAAAGCTATTTCCACCGCTGACAAGATTCACAATGCAGAGAGCTTCATTGCGGGTTACGAAGAACAGGGAAGCGAAATGTGGAAGCATTTCAACCGAGGCCGCGACAAAAAAATCTGGTTTGAAGAGCAGATGCTCAAAATGCTCGAAGAGACGTGGAAACATCCACTTGTTGAAGAATACGCGGGTCTGATCGAAAAAATGAAACAGCTCGATTAATGCAGACCGATCTGGCGCTGCTTTTCCTCCTCACTGCGGAGCGAGTCGCGGGTTTTTTTGTATTCTTCCCGTATCTGTTCGGGCAGTTCCCTGCCCTCGAGAGTGGCTTTGAGAACTTCGCTCCAAAACTCAACACGGGCTTTGTTGAGAGTACGTAGGTCGCCCGAGCTTTTTTCTATTTTGTCGCTGTAGTACCAAATGATCTCCCCAAGGCGATAGATGCGCATGAGCTTGAGCGAAAGCAATTCTTCTTCCGCACGATTGTCACCTACATATTGCAGGAGCGCTTTTTCAAGCTCCGGATTATACAACGTCATAAAGTTAAGAAATCGCGCCCACCCCTCGTACTTGTTACCGAACCGCAGGGAGGAGTGGTCGAATAAATATATATTGTCGTCCCTGACTCGGAAATTGTGGGGGACAAAGTCGACATGGGTCAAAAAACCGCAGTACCGCTCTATTGTCTCCCAATTCGCCTCAAGAAGTTTTTGTGCTCTTGTGTTGTCGCCGAATTTTTTGAACATAGCAAGGTACCGTGCTGCATCCATAGTGCCGAAGGTCTTTTGTATGAGCTTGATGTGTCGGTATGTTGTCGCATGTGCGCTCTCCTGTGCCTTAAATGCCCGAAGGGCCAAACGGAACTGCTCTTTGAGCGGGCGCTCCAGAAACGGGGATTCCTGTTCGATGAATGTCTGGATCGATAGTGTGTATCCCTCTTCATTTTTAAAAAGTACTTCTTCGGGGGAAAAGAATGTCTGATAGGCAAAATTGATCTTCTTAAGAACCTCTCTGCATTCCCGCTCATGCACGAGCTCGCGTATGCCGGCCTTGTCCCGCGTTGCTTTTATAACAACGCGCCTGCCGTCGCCGACCCGGTGTCCAAGAAGAATAAGTTTTCTACCGCTTGTTGTTGTAACCGCCTGCATGAGGTACCGCTCACCGCCCAGGTGCGACTGGTGTTTCTCGAGCCCGTATCCAAGCCGATTGAGAATTGGCTCTACTATAGCGAGCTCCTGCTCGCGATATTTTCCCCAATCCTGTTTTTGGTCCTTATCGTTCATGAGCAAATATAGTGTTGAGAGAGTTGAAGTGCATACTCCACGACGCCTCATATGCGGCAAGTGCTGCATCGGGTCGCGGTTCAAGAGGCAGTATCTCGGGCCTTTTCATTGGCGTCTCAATGATCGTTCTTTGTGCGCGCAAGATCGCAAATTTTTCAATAAAAAAGTACAGTTTGTTCCTGGCGGCACGCTCATGCGCATCTTTGTCTCCGATATGGATGACAAGCGGGCGCCCCGTAATTAGCGCTACCAATCCTGCCGGCAGTTCTACCGATGCGCCATTTTCTGCGTATATCAGGTCGGCGTCTCTCGAGGCGCGAACAAGAGCGGTGGTATATGCGAGGAGCCGGAGCAGGAGCGGCCGGCGTTTATTAACCGCAATGATGCGGACTCCCTGAATTTTCTCCGGGAGTGTCCCGTAGGCGACAATGGTCACAATGTGCTCTTTGGAAAGTCTTTTTGCGAGCTCTTTGACGTAGGGGGCGGGCTCTGCAATATCCGGAGGATAGAGAGGGGTGGCGAGTAGTATGCGCATATACGGTCCCATTGTAACCCTTTAGAGTGTAAAAAGGTTCTAAGCTACAATACCCTCATGCGGATGCTCATAGCGACACCCCTGTATCCGCCTGATATAGGCGGGCCCTCCAAATATGCCAAAGAAATTGAAGCTGAACTGCGCCGGCGCGGCATACCGGTCTCTGTAGTTGCATGGAGCAGACTCGAGCTTGCTTTGCCATGGGGAATACGCCATAAGGTTTATTTTTTACGGTTATTGCCGCGTGTATTAAGGGCTGACAGTGTTTTGGCGCTCGATACATGGAGCGTCGGTTTTCCTGCGCTTTGTGCGGCAAAACTTTTCCGCAAAAAGTTTCTGGTACGCGTGGGAGGGGATTTTTTGTGGGAAGGGTATGTGGAGCGAACCGCCGAAATGGTAAAGCTCTCAGAATTTTATACGAAGCCGCGGAAACTTTCGCTTAAGGAAAAAGTGATATTGGGAGCAACGAAATTTCTTGTGCGTCATGCAAACGCGCTGTTGTTCAATACACGCTGGCAGCTTGAGATCTGGCAAAAAGCCTACGGGTTTACGCATTCAAAAGCGCGGGTACTTGAAAATGAATATCCTGAAAAACATCCCGCCACGGCGCCGGACAAAAAAATATTCGTAGCGGGGGGGCGCGGTATCCGATACAAAAATATACCGGCGTTTACACGTGCATTTGAGGCCGCCTTGAAACGACATCCTGATATCGAGCTCGACACAAAGGCACTTGTGCCCGAGGCGAATGCCCTCCGAATTGCGTCTGCGTACGCGGTTGCGGTGCCCTCGGTAAGCGAAGTTAACTCAAATTTTATTATTGAAGCACTCTCGTACGACAAACCGTTTATCACCGCCCTTGACACCGGTATGCACGAAAAGCTTGAAGGACTGGGCGTATTTGTTGATACGCTCGATCAAAAGGCAATGGAACAGGCTATAGAAGAGCTGCTCGATGACAAAAAGTATCAAGCGTATATAGACAGGATACGCGCTTTTTCCTACACGCACTCATGGAAAGAAATCACCGACGAGATAATTAATGCCGCAACACTATGAAGATTTTAATGATAAGCGGAGACAGGAATGCTCTTGTGTCAGGGACGGCGGTATATAAGCGTATAGGGCTCCAGAGAAGTCAGGTCGAGAAGCTTGAGGTTGTTTTTTGGGGTCGTGGCTCGATTTTTGCGCCTTTTTGTGTTCGCGGACAATTTGATGTCGTGACAGTGCAGGACCCGTTTTGGCGGGGGTTGGTGGGCTTTATAGTTGCGCGTCGCATTGGTGCGAAGTTGAACGTACAGGTGCATACCGACCTCTCTGCACAAAGTTTGCTCCGCCATGTGCTTGCGCAAATTGTTCTGCGTCATGCGGACTCGGTGCGTGTCGTATCAGAGAATTTAAAAAAACAAGTCGAGACTATCGGCGTTCATGCATCAATCTATGTCCTGCCGATATATATAGAGACAGACCGCTTTCGCAATATGGAACGAAAACCGCACGAGGGTAAGATTGTCCTCTGGGTAGGTCGCTTTGAGGCGGAGAAGGGCCCGATGCTCGCGCTCTCGGTATTTAAAAAGGTCCGCGACAGTGTGGACGCTCGGCTTGTGATGCTGGGGAGAGGAAGTCTTGAGCGGTCACTGCGAACAGAGGCCAAAGAATTGCCGGTCGAGTTCCCCGGCTGGCAGGAGCCCGCTCCCTACTACGCTATTGCTGATGTAGTTTTGAGCACTTCAAAACATGAAAGCTACGGAGCGAGCATCATCGAAGCACTGGCCGCAGGAGTCCCTGTTGTTGCCCCCGACGTGGGGATTGCGCGCGAGGCGGGGGCTACAGTCGTGCCGCGTGAAAAGCTCGCGGAGGGGGTTTTGAAGGTGCTACAATCGGGCTCTCGCGGAGAGCTCAAAATCCCCTTACTTTCCAAGGACGAATGGGCAAAACGCTGGAAAGAAACATTATGATATATCATACTATTTCATGCTGATTGGTTTTGTCGGACAAGGATTCATAGGGAAGAATTATGCCGACGATTTTGAGCGGCGGGGATTTTCTATTGTCCGGTATTCTCTTGAAGTAGAGTATCGAGAGAATAAAAAAAAGATCGCTTCCTGCGATGTGGTATTTATTGCGGTACCGACCCCGACCACGCCGGAGGGTCATGACGACTCAATCCTGCGCAGCGTGCTCCCGCTTGTCGGAGCGGGGAAGGTGGCGGTTATAAAATCTACAATTTTGCCGGGTACCACGAAACGATTTCAGAAAGAATTTCCCGACCGCTTTATTCTCCAGTCGCCAGAATTTCTCCAAGAGAAAACTGCCCGCTTTGATGCATCTAACCCTAAACGCAATATTATAGGCATTCCAGAAAACTCGGATTTATATAAAGAACATGCAAAAAAAATTCTCTCCATACTCCCCCATGCTCCGTATGCAGCAATTGTTGATTCTAATGCCAGCGAACTTATCAAATATGCGGGGAACACATTTCTTTTCTGGAGAGTCTTGTATGCAAACTTTTTCTATGACCTCTCGCAAAAGCTTGGTGTTGATTATGAACAAGTGAGAGAAGCTATTGCGGCGGACCCCCGCATCGGCCCTTCGCACCTCAAGGTCATAGATGACAGCGGTCACGCAGGTGCAAAAGCGGGGCGGGGTGCCGGTGGCCACTGTCTTATCAAGGATTTTGCCGCATTGCGGGAAATGTATGAGAGTTTGTATTCTGAAGACAGAGAAGGGCTCGACCTTCTTCGTGCGTTTGAAGTAAAAAATGCAGCACTGCTCAAGAACAGCGGCAAGGATCTCGATTTGCTTGAAGAAGTGTACGGCAAAAAAGCAGAAATTTAGCATGAAGCTCCTTATTTGTACCCAGGCAGTCGACCGCAGTGACCCAATACTCGGGTTTTTCCATCGCTGGATAGAAGAGTTTTCCAAATATTTTGAAAGTGTCGTTGTTATTTGCTTGTGGGAAGGCGAGCACAGTCTCCCCCACAACGTGCGGGTATTTTCTCTTGGTAAAGAGCACAAAAAAGCAGGCAAGGTGCTCTACGCGCTGCGTTTCTTGCGACATGTATGGCGTTTGCGTCGGCAGTACGATGTCATACTCGTTCATATGAATCAGGAATACATTTTACTTGCAGGATGGTTGTGGAGGTTGTTGGGGAAGAAAGTATTCATGTGGCGCAATCACTATTCGGGGAATTTTCTTACTGCTCGTGCGGTACGGCAATGCAAAAAGGTCTTCTTTACTTCGCAGTTCTCCTATACTGCCCGATTTCCCCATGCGGTGCGTATGCCGGTCGGTATAGATACTGAAAAGTTCGACCGTATGCCAGATATTCCCCGCGATCCGCAGGCCATTCTTTTTCTCGCGCGCATCGCTCCCTCCAAAAAGCCGCATCTGTTTCTGCAGGCACTTGCCATTCTTGCTCGTCGGGATGTTCAGTTTAGTGCATCAATATACGGCTCAGCGCTTCCGTCCGATGAAGCGTATCGAAGAGAGCTCCAACATATGAGCAGTGAGTGGGGTCTTGAAGAGAGAGTACGTTTTTATCCCGGCATACCGAACCATGAAACACCAGCAGTATTCAACCGGCACGGTATTTTTGTAAATTGCTCCCCTTCCGGCATGTACGACAAGACCATTTTTGAAGCGGCTGCATGCGAATGCCTGGTCATGGCTTCAAGTAAAGATTTTGCGGAAATCGTCGACCCACAGTTCATTTTTAAAGAAGACAACGCGGAAGATCTGGCAGATAAGCTCTCACAACTTCTCAAACTCCCACTTCTTGAGCGGCAGGGCATGGCAAGCGCACTGCGCAATGTCGCGAAGGATCAAAGCATTGAAACGCTCGGTAAGCGTTTGTATGAAATTATATGTGCGGAATAAACGGGTTTACATTTGAAGACAGGAACCTTATAGAGGCGATGGATCGCTCGACCCACCACCGGGGTCCTGACGGCACGGGGATATATGTGGGCGAGGGTATTTCTCTCGGACATAATCGTCTTGCAATAATCGATCTCTCCTCTGCCGGCGCGCAGCCGATGGAAAGCGCCGACCATTCCGCCGTTATCATTTATAACGGAGAGATATATAATTTTGAAGAGCTGCGTAAAGAGCTGGGAGACTATCCATACAAAGGGTATAGCGATACGGAAGTCATGCTTTCGGCCTACAGCAAGTGGGGGAAGAAAGCATTTTCGCGCTTCAACGGAATTTTTGCATTTGCACTCTTCGACAGACGCTCCCACGAACTTATGCTTGTCCGCGACCGCGCTGGCATCAAACCGCTTTACTACTACTTTGACGGATCGAAACTTATTTTCTCTTCCGAAATAAAGGCACTCCTTACGCACGACATTCCGCGTACGCTCGACCACAAAGCCTTTATGCACTATATGCGGGTGCTCTATGTTCCTGCGCCTAACACCATGTTTAAAGAGATCAAGAAGCTTGAGCCCGGGCATGTGCTTACCTATAAGGAAGGTGGCATACATAGCGAGCCGTTTGTCGCCCAGAATGAAAAAAGTACGCTCGAAGTTTCCGATGAAGAGTTGCGAACAACCATTGAGAAGGCGGTGAAGCGCCAGCTTGTCTCTGACCGGCCTATCGGTGTCTATCTTTCGGGAGGGTTCGACTCCTCTATAGTTCTTGACTGTGCATCGCGCGTGCGCGGCTCCATCAACACCTTCAGTGTGGGTTTTGATCTGGGGAAGGACCATCCCCGTCAGGAGACGTTCAATGCAGATGCAGCGCTCGCACGTAAAACCGCTACATTCTACGGAGCCACACATCACGAAGTACTTCTTTCCACAGAAGATGCCAGAGATCTTTTTGAAAAAATGATACTCCATCTCGACGAGCCGATTGCAAATGCAACCGCACTCCCGATGCTCCACTTGGCGCAGTTTACGAAGCCGCTTGCAACCGTGGTCTTAGGGGGAGACGGAGGCGATGAACTCTTCGGGGGCTATGAGCGCTATCGCTTGAGCCTCCTTTCTTCCTATTATAGAAAATTTCCGCAGTCGCTCCGAGCACTGGGAGGTACTCTCTATCCGCGTTTGCGCAAGCTTGATACAGCTCCGGGTGCTCCCCGCTTCGCGCAGTTCCTGTTCCAAAAAGATAATGAGCTCAAGCGCGCTCTCGCCGAGCCCGAGGATCTCGAAATAACAAAGCGATTTTTTGAAGAAAAATTCTTCCCCAATATTTGGTCAGACTTCGAGAGCCAATTCATGGATACCGACCGCCGCTCGTGGCTTGTCGACGAGAGCCTTATGCGCACGGACAAAATGAGCATGGCGAGTGCAGTTGAGGTGCGCGTACCCTTTCTTGATAACAAGGTGGTTGAATTTGCGAGGCAAATACCTCGCAGTCAAAAGGTAACGCTTTTTGAAACCAAGCGGATGCTGAAAAGGGCGTTTAAGGGCCGCCTCCCCTCATATCTATATGGGCAGCCGAAGCGCGGCTGGTTTTCGCCGGGCGGGGAGTGGATTAAGCTCCCTCCGTTCGCAACTCTTGTTGATGAAGTATTGTCCCCCTCCTACTATGCCGGAACTGCCGCGCTGTTCAACTGGAAAGAAGTGAGAGAAATGCTTGAAACCCATAGAGACGGCCGCGAGTATCACATGGTAATGCTCTGGGCGATCTTGACGTTTCAGGCATGGGCGAAAGCGTATAACGTTCAACTATCATGAAGCTCTATTTTGTAGTCAACGGCATATTTCCCAACAAAAAAGCTTATGGCATCCACATCGCCAAGATGTGCGAGGCTTTTGTTGAAAAAGGGGTCGAACTGGAGCTCGTTATCCCGTATACGCACGCTACACGGAAAAACATACAAGAGTTTTACGGTTTGCGTATTGATATATCCGTGCGGGTGTTACCCGCGCTTCCGCTGTATCACACAGGGCGACTATGGTTTTTTTTGAGCTCGCTTTCCTTCATGCTCTCGAGCACGTTTTATCTTTGGTACCAAAAACTTTTTGGCAAAAAGGCAATGATCTATACCGTCGATCTCTCGACCTTTTCCTTCGCTAACCTTGTCATCTCTGGCATGCCGGTCTATATCGAGGTGCACGATGCAAAACCAAAAAACATCGCGAGTCGGATATTTTTTGCGCGTGTTGCGGGAGTCATTGTCACGAATCCTTATATTAAGGAGCAGCTTCAAAAAACCTTCGGGACTCCACAATCGAAATTCCGTATTGAACAGAACGGTGTTGATGCATCATGGTTTCAAAAAAATATCCCGAAGAATGAAGCACGTACGCGCGTTGGTATTGCACAGGATGGTAACGTAGCACTCTACATGGGGCGCTTCTATGAGTGGAAAAATCTCGGCATTCTCGCCGAAACTGCCGTCTTGTCTCCCGATATTGAGTGGTACGTTGTAGGCGGCTCGCAAGTACAGTTTAAAAAAGTAACCGGTATATCCTCTTTGCCAGAAAATCTTCACATTGCGGGCGAGTGCCCGACTACAGACGTACCACTGTGGCTACGAGCAGCGGACACACTCCTTATACTCGGCACATTAAAAACCCGTCAATCCTCGCATTACACAACTCCCATGAAAATATATGAATATATGGCTATGGAGCGTCCTATCGTTGCAAGTGGTACGCCTGCCTTGAAAAGCAATATAAAAGGGGAAGCGCTCTTCTATGTTCCGGATGATCCTGAGAATCTCGTAGAGCAGACACGGAAAGCGATCGAGGGAGGCGCGGAAGTTGAACATATGATACAAAAAGCTCATAGTACAGCGCAGACTCACACCTGGGCAAAACGCGCAGAGCGTATCCGCACATTCTTTATTTTTGATTAAGTGCACATGACCATTCATTTCTTTACATTTAGCGATGAGATAAGCGGAAGTTCCCGTCAGCGGGCATTTCGGGTGGCGGAAGAATTGCGTGCACTTGGCTTTACAGCAGTTATTCATTGGCCCTCCGTTCTTTTAATTTCGAAAACTCGCTGGCCGAAGAAGTTTCTATTGATTATGCAGACCATCCGCTCACTTTTTTTAATAAAGAAAGGCGACATCGTTTTTCTTCAACGGGCCATTTCGAATAAATATTTTTTTGTCATTATGGTTGTGTATCTCTTTTTGTTCCGACGGAAAATGATTTTTGATTTTGACGATCCAGTGTATGTGCATAGTTTTTTCAAGACAAAAGTTTTTACGCAAATGGCCGATGCGGTCGTTGTCTGCACGCATGGGCAAGCGCAGTGGGCAAAACAATACAACAGCAACGTGCACATCATCCATATCTCTCTAAAGTTTTCGGCGTACGAAAAGTATACAAAGGATTACAGAGCGAGTACCCCTCCTTATATTATCGGGTGGGTTGGGACGGCACCTGAACATATTCATAACTTGAAAATTCTTGCATCTGTTTTCAAAAAACTTCTGGTGGAAACGAATATCTCTTTCAAGTTTGTTCTTATTGGGGCGCTTAAAAATAAAGAGGTGTACGATCTGTTTCAGAATATTCCCAGCCTTACCGTCCAGTTTATCGATGCACTCAATTGGAAAGATCCTGAAAGCGTGCCGAGAGAGATTCAAAAATTCGACATTGGAGTGCTCCCACACAGGAGTGACGGCGAGTGGAATAAAGCCAAGTCGTCTTTCAAAATACTAGAATATATGGCGTGCGGGGTTGCTACTATATGCAGCGCCTTTGGCGAGATGCCCTACATTATTAAAGACGGGATAAACGGCTATATTGCCGCAAGCGAAGAAGAGTGGGTAGATAAGCTGAAAAAATTTCTTGCTGAAAGGGACTTGCGGGAGAAATTGGGCAAGGGAGGGCAGGCGCGAGTGCGCGAAGAATATTGTTTTGAGGCAACCATCCCCCGTATAATAGAGATAATCCGGGCTCTTCCGTAGCGCCCGGATGAGAATTCTGTTCGATTAGCTTCTTTCTCCGTAAATAATTCCGAGCGGATCTATCCAGCGCGTATGGAAGCCATGTTTTTTTAGTATTTGCTCCCCCCATTCCAAGTCTTTGGGGATGGAGTCATGCGTTTCCATGATTATGCTCTGCACTTTCAAAAGTGTGTGTGGTGAGGCACTCATGAGCAGATCGTATTCTCCCCCCTCAATATCAATTTTAAGCAGGTCAACCTTGTCAGTGTTTTTAAGAATATCGTCAAGCGACTCTGCGTCGACGGTTATACCTCCTTCTTTAACGATATGAAGCCCGACAAAATTCTTGCCGTCCTCAAATTGCACCACTCCGGTCTTTCCGGCCGCCGCTTTTTGCTTGAGAGTGACGAACGGGGCATTCATCTTCAATATTCTGCATGAATCTGGGTGGGGCTCATACGCAGTTATATGAGCGGTAGGATATACCCGCTTCGCTTCTAAACTGAACGTTCCTATATTTGCTCCAAGATCGAATATAATGGGATTCTCCGGGAGAGATATACGCTCTAATTCATACTCTTTTTTCCAGAGTACATCTATAAGCATATTGGTATCTATCGAACGCACGTCCCGAACATATGCCGACATGCCGTTGCGTAGGCGAAGTTTTTGTACTCCTCTAAAAAATCTATTGAATGGGAAGACCAGCTTGTACCAGTTTTTGAATACGGTAATCCTTCTTTGGACGTGCTCAAGCGTGCTTAAATTTTTTCCTTTTCTTGTGACCTCCCCCATATTTTTTTATAATTGATTTTATTCGCGGTTCAGCGTATTATCACACAATGCGAAGTTTTGGCAATACTACCCTTATAGTATGCGGCGGAGCCGGTTTTATCGGCTCTAATTTCATTCGACATGTACTGCATACGTCGCCAAAGACCAGAATTGTCTGTATTGACGCCCTTACGTATGCCGGCAATCGCGACAGTCTTACAGGACTTCCTAAAAAGCGTTTCACGTTTGTGAAAGGAAATATCGCAGATATGGCGCTTCTCTCTAGGCTTCTCCAAAAACATCGGCCGTCCTATGTAATAAACTTTGCGGCGGAGTCTCATGTCGACAGGAGTATTCACGGCGGCGCTGCAGACTTTATCCGAACAAACGTGCTTGGCACTACGGTGTTGCTTGAGGCTCTCCGAAATTTTGCACCCTCGCTTAAGAAATTTGTACAAGTAAGTACGGACGAGGTCTATGGCAGTTTGCCACTTAGATCGAGAACCAAGTTTACTGAACGTTCAGTGTTAGCACCCAATTCTCCCTATGCTTCTTCGAAAGCATCTGCAGATCTTATCGTGCGTTCGTTTTATGTTACCTACGGCTTGCCGGCGGTTATTACCCGCTGTTCTAACAATTACGGCCCATACCAGCATCCGGAGAAGCTCATCCCATACTCGGTAACACGCCTTATGGAGGGAAAAAAGATAGCAATCTATGGCGATGGACAGTACGTGCGCGATTGGATCCATGTCGAGGACCATTGCTCCGCGCTTGTCCTCGCTCTACGTAAAGGAAAACCGGGCGAGATATACAATATCGGCGCACGGGATGAGATAACCAATCTCGCTCTTGCAAAACGTCTGGCCGTGTATTTTAAAAAAGGTATGTCGGCGATCGTCTTTGTAAAAGACAGACCCGGTCATGATCGCCGTTATGCCATTGATGCTTCAAAAATCAGGCGCGAGCTGGGATGGAAGCCAATACATTCGCTCCGCACCTCGTTTGAATCGACCATTACATGGTATATAGAACATATGGACTGGATTAAAAAAGTGCTTGCACGCGCAGGTGCCGTTAATACACATATCATATGAAAGGAGTAATTCTAGCCGGAGGGATAGGGACGCGGCTCTACCCGCTCACTAAAATAACCAACAAACATCTCTTGCCGGTGTACGACCGGCCGATGATACTGTATCCGCTTGAGACGTTGAAGCGCTCGGGCATCACCGATATTCTTATCGTGTGCGGCCGTGAACACGCGGGGCATTTTATGAACTTCTTGGGGTCAGGAAAGGACTATGGGGTAAAACTCTCGTATGCACTGCAAAATGCGAACAACGGTGGTATTGCCGACGCTCTTGCATATGCGGAAGATTTTGCGCAAGACGACTCCTTAGCGGTCATTCTCGGAGATAATATATTCGAGGGTGACTTTGCTCCTGCAGTGAAAAACTTTGCCGGAGGAGCCGCCGCATTCTTTAAAAAAGTTTCGAACCCGGCTCGCTTCGGTGTGCCGGTGTTCAGCAAAGACGGCAAAAGTATTTTGCGGATAGAAGAAAAGCCGAAACGCCCGAAGTCGTCCTACGCCCAGACCGGTTTTTATATAGTCGACAGTCATGCCTTCGCTATCATCAAGACGCTTAAACCCTCCGCGCGCGGCGAGTTGGAAATGACAGACATGATGAACCGCTATCTGGCCCTTCGCAAGTTCTCGTTCGGATTTGTGAAGGGTATGTGGCTTGATGCCGGCACCACCGAGTCGCTTTTTACTGCCGCTTCATTTATACGCGCGCAAAAGAAAAAGGCGCGTGCGTGATATGTTTACTGTTGAAAAACTTTCTCTTCCGGGCGTGCTCCTCATAAAGCCAAAAGTTTTTTCCGATGTGCGAGGATATTCGGTGGTTCCATACCACAAAGAAGAGTTCGAAAAACTTGGTATCACGGTGCAGTTTGTACACGACTACACCTCGTATTCTGTCAAAGACGTTATCCGCGGGCTCCACTTCCAGCGGGCACCGCACGCCCAAGACAAACTGGTGCGATGCACTAAGGGCAAGATACTCGATGTCGTGGCCGACTGCGACCCCGCATCGGCGACATTCGGAACACATGTATCGGCTATGCTGACGAGCGAGGATCAAACAATGCTGTATATCCCCGGGCGTTACGCCCATGGTTTTTGCGTCGTGAGCGATGACTCGATCGTTGAATATAAAATGAGCGATGTATATCATCCGGAATCGGCCGGCGGCGTTCTGTGGAATGACCCGCTTTTGCATATTGAATGGCCGACTGCCACTCCAATCCTCTCCGACCAAGACACAAAGTGGCCGCCATTTAAGGTATGAATAGAGAGAAAATACTGATAACAGGTGCGGACGGCATGGTCGGGAGCTATATCGACTTCGGCATTCGTGCCAGTCAGGCGCAGCTTGATGTAACAAGCCTCTCAAGTGTCATGGCCGCCTGCAAAAAATACATGCCAAAAGTCATCGTGCATTTGGCGGCTGCCACCAACCTGGTGCGCTGTGAGCAAGAACCGGCATATGCATACACAGTCAACACAGTTGGTACGTATAACATCGCGCTTGCGGCGCGCGCAGTGGGCGCGAAATTAATTTACGTTTCAACCTCGGGTGTGTTTGATGGAACAAAGGCAGAGCCGTACACCGAAGAAGATACGCCGAATCCGGTGAATGTATACGGCCACTCTAAATATTTAGGCGAGTTGGCGGTACAGGGAGTGATGGAAAATTTTCTCATTGTGCGCACCTCGTGGGTGTTCGGCGGAGGCAAAGAGAAGGATAAAAAATTTGTGGGAAAAATACTCATGCAAAAAGATGCTGCAGAAATTTCCGCTGTTGCGGACAAGCGCGGCTCGCCAACGTACGCCAAAGATCTGGCCCGCGCAATCGCCATGCTTATAGAAGAAGACAGGCGAGGCATTTGCCACGTGGGTGGCGAGCCCGCAACGCGCTATGACATTGCAAAAGAGATAGTCTCTATCACGAACTCCTCCGCCAAGGTTGTGCCGGCAGTATCCGCAGACTTTCCCAGCGCTTATGCAACCGGGTGCAATGAGAGCATGGTTATATCCGTACCCATGCGTCCGTGGCAAGAGGCATTGCGCGAGTACATACAAACGGAATGGACATGAAGCATTATTTTAAGCGCACAACCTGCAGAGTGTGTGAAGGGAATGATCTCGTCCCTGTCCTTGACCTCGGCTCAACCCCTCCGGCCAATGCATACTTGCGCAAGGAAGACTTGGAAAAGCCGGAAGAGACATTTCCTTTGGCATTGTACTTTTGTCGAACTTGCTCATTGGCGCAACTACTTGATGTTGTAGACCCGAATATTTTATTTAAGGATTACCATTTTCTAACCGGCGCTAGCACACCATCGGTCGCGCACTTCGAGAGGTACGCAAAGGAAGCGATACTACCCTTTATTTCCTCACCGCAGGATCTTGTTATCGATATCGGCGGCAACGACGGAGTGCTCCTAAGTTTTTTGAAAGATAAGGCACGGGTCTTAAACGTCGACCCGGCAGAGAATCTCGCGCCTCTTTCGGAAGAAAAAGGAGTACCGTTTTACCCCGCGTTCTTTACTTCGCAGACGGCCGATGCGATCCTCGCTTCCCACGGGCCGGCCCGTGTCGTGACCGCCAACAACGTATTTGCGCATACCGACCCCATTCGCGACGTGTTCAAAGGAGTTACCAAACTCATCAGGGACGACGGCGTGTTTATTTTCGAAGTGCATTGGAACAAGCATCTTATCGATGAAAAAGCGTTCGACCAGATCTATCATGAGCATCTCTGTTTCTATTCTCTGCATGCGCTCAAATATCTGGTCGAGTCGGCAGGTATGCACATATTCGACGTGGAGATAGTAGAAGCGCAAGGGCTTTCCCTGCGGGTATATGCCGCCCGTAACCGCGAGGCTTCCGCGCGCGTGACAGAAATCCTCGCAAAAGAAGTCGCAGCCGGACTCACGAAAGAAGAGACTTTTCTCTCCTTCGGAAAACAAGTTCAGGAAAATAAAGAAAAATTACGCGAGCTTTTACTGGATCTCAAAGCAAAAGGAAAGAAGATCGTCGGCTACGGCGCGCCGGCAAAAAGCACAACTTTACTCAACTATTATGGAATCGGCCCCGAACTCATCGATTATATTACAGACTCGACTACGCTGAAGCAGGGGCTCTACACCCCGGGCATGCATATTCCTATCGTTTCTCCCGACAGGCTAGAGGGCGATGTGCCCGATTATATTTTGCTCCTTGCGTGGAACCATAAGGATTTTATTCTCGAACAAGAGAAGGCGCTGCGCGAGCGGGGAGTTAAGTTTATCGTCACCGTTCCCGATATTGAGGTCTTATAATATGGAAACTACAGCTCTTCCTATGGGGTTATAGAATCGTAAGAAGGCATGGACAAGACCGCTATTTTTATATACGAGAAGGGGCAAGTGCAGACCCTCGCGGAGCTTCTGCTCTCGACCCCGGAAGAAAAAAGAAAGTCTTTGACGGTTATTGCGCTCGGTGCCGACATCGAGTTCATCCTTGGGGAGCGCGGTATCGCATTCCAATCCGGCCGGCATTTGAGGACAATGCCGCATGAAGAGTGCATGGGATATGCCGAAAAACTGGGACGGGAAGTATTAGATGACCCCTCATTTTCTTTTTTCTCTTATCGGAGCGTGCCGCTGGTGAATGTTTTTATGCCGGTCCTGCAGGTTTATCTGATGTCCGTTCTCTACTTCGTTGATGTCATTACCTCAATTACGGAAACGTATCCACACTATAGACGGCTCATCGTGCTGCCGTCTGTCAATATTCTTTTGGAGACGAGCGGCATTTTGGCGCCGCTCGAACTGACGGCCGCAGTTGATGTGGCCCGACTTGTCGGCAAAAAGTACAACATCGTCATCGTCGTCCCAGAGTTGAAAAATAATGTAAGGCAAGCGCGCATACGTATGAGTGTCATTCTTTTTAACCTGAAACGCAGGCTCTTTGGCTTGTTCCTTTTTGTGCTCAATGTATATGTGGCGGTGGTTGTTCCACAAAAGCGAATACGTATCCTCGCGTCCGATCTGTGGAAAAATATTTCGTCGCTCATGACCATGCTTCCTGATACGGAATTATTGCTGCTGGACAGAGGAGAGTCACGCAAAGCCGGTCTTGCGGCTATTTTTAAGAACCGCATGCGCTTTGTTCATACCGAGAACTTCGTTTCACGCACGATGCGCAAAAAAGCTTCAGTACAGGTTGGCCTGTTTGTGGAGCAATGGGAACGGGTTCGGGATATGAACACTGTGGTACGAGAAGCACACGCTCGCGGCCACAAACTAAGCCCCATACTGCTCTCCGCATTGGAGCTTATAATTGCAAGGGGAGGAATACGGTCCCTGGTAGCTATTGATGGCTCCTACGCACTATGCGAGCATATGCGGCCCGATATCGTGCTGGTGCGTGCCAGTCTCTCTACCCAGATACATTTTCCTATTCTCTGTTATGTTGCTCGGGCACTTCAGATACCGTCAATAGAAGTGCAGCACGGCCTTCTCTATTTTGGCCCGATCTCCTTCATAAACCGGCCTGCAGTAGAATATGTGGCTACCTACGGGCCTCTCACCAGCAAAGGGTTCAAAAAATTCGGTTACACTGACAGCACACTGTTCAATGTCGGATCACCGCGTTTTGATGCATACAAAACAATGCGGGAGAAAAAAATTCCGGGAAACTCCGAGATGAAACCGTTCATTATCGCATGCATGGTGCCCGCAATACTTCCGCATTCGTGGTCCGACTCGTATGAGGTAGTTGAATATTTAAAGAACCTGGCATCAGCAGCTGCCCGCATTCCCAACCCTCTCTTTATACTTAAATTGCGGCCTGATCCGGATAACGAAGCCTTTTATCGACGCACAATTGCGGAGACGTTCGGCACAATACCCCACAAGATTGCCCAGTATGAACCGCTTGTCGACGTCATTGCCGAGTCGGATGCTGTCGTTACCATTTATTCGACCACGGTGCTTGAGGGGCTTATTTCCGGCAGACCGGTCATCTACAACGGAACCCTTGAGACGCACGAGGTGCTCGGTCGGGAACTGTCGGAGTACGCTGCCGCAGGTGCGCTCTTAATGGTGCGTACTTCGCAGGAGCTTGTGCAGGGGCTTGAATCGCTCGCGCAGAGCCCCGGGCGGCGCAGAGAGCTCGTTGAGAAAGCCGACCTTTTCATGAAGCAGAATTACTCATTTGACGGCAAGGCATCGCAGAAGATGGCCGAGGTGGTGCGAACATTGGCAAAGAAACAGAGAAAGTAAAATATGCTACAGTAGTGTCTATCATAAATATATGTACGAACAAAAACCCATTGTTATAGCCGAAATCGGCGGCAATCATAAAGGAGACTTCGAAATTGCAAAAGAGATGGTCCTAACGGCCAAGATTTTTTGCAAGGCTGATGTCGTCAAATTTCAGAAACGCAATAACAAAGAACTTCTGATCGAGGAAGAATATAATGCTCCGCACCCCAATCCTGCCAATAGTTATGGAGAGACCTACGGCGAGCACAGAGAATTTTTGGAATTTAGTACAGACCAGCACGCGAAACTCAAGCAATATGCCGAAGAGATCGGTATTGAGTACTCGACCTCTGTGTGGGATCTGACATCAGCAAAGGAAATCGCAAATCTAAACCCAAAGAAAATAAAAATCCCCTCGGCAAGCAATTTGCGATTCGAGATGCTCGAGTATCTCGCCAAAAATTATAAGGGCGACATTCATATCTCGCTCGGTATGACAACGAGGGAGGAGGAGAAAAAGATCGTCGATTTTATGTTGGTACAGGGCAGGGCAAAAGATACCGTGCTCTACGCGTGCACATCAGGCTACCCGGTCGAGTTCGACGATGTCTGCCTGCTTGAAATAAAGCGGCTGAAAGACACCTATGGAAATGTCGTTAAGGATATCGGGTTTTCAGGGCATCACAATGGTATCGCGATTGACAATGTTGCGTATGCGCTTGGTGCCAATTATATTGAGCGGCACTTCACCCTTAACCGCACGTGGAAGGGGACCGACCATGCCGCATCGCTCGAGCCCGATGGTCTGCGCCGTGTTACACGGGACCTTTTGGCAACCCAGCGCTCGCTCCAGTATAAGAAAAAAGAAATTCTTGATGTCGAAGAGGTCCAGCGCAAAAAGCTCAAGCGTTTTTAAGTCATGGAGAACAAAGCAAAAGAGCTTCTGCTCGAGCTTGGGATGATACATGAGGAGACAATCGCACCCTTCTACCCCCGAGTGCGAGACAGAGAGGACATCGGGGTTCTGCGGGATGCAAAGTCCGGCGTCATTTTTCTTGATAGGACCGACCACATGTCTCTATCTCACTATGACGAAATAGAAGGAGGATCCTACTGGGGAGCCAAAAACCGGGAAGAGGCTTTAAAGCTATATCAAGAAGATGACGCCCGCCGGACCGAACAGTTCCGCTCGCTGGTCGAAAACAAAGATGTGATAGACGTGGGTTGTGGCACGGGGGCACTCCTTCAGTACTGGAAGGGAGTTGCTAAAAAAGTTGACGGGGTCGAGCCGCAGGAGTATATGCGCAAAGAACTCGAGGCGCTTCATCACACGGTATATCGCTTGCCTGACGATGCACAGAAGGGCCAGTATGATGTTGCAACGCTCTTTCATGTGGTTGAACATATTATCGACCCGCTTGAGACGCTCAAAAAAGTGAAGGGAATGTTGCGCGAGGGCGGCACAGTAGTTGTAGAAGTACCCCATGCGCGCGATGTTTTATTCCAGCTCGATTCGTTCAAGGCCTTCTCACTGTGGAGCGAGCATCTCATTCTCCATACCAAGGAAAGCCTACAGGCCTTACTTCAAGAAGCCGGTTTTAAAAATATTGAGGTCGAAGGATTTCAGCGGTATCCTCTCTCGAACCATATTGGCTGGCTTGTTGACGGCAAACCGGGCGGGCAAAACCGCAGACCCGAACTCCGAGCACGCGGGGTTGAAGAGGCATACGAAAAAGTTTTGAAGGAGTCGGATCAGACTGATACACTTATTGCAATTGCTCATGCGTAGGAGTAAGGTAGGGGCGAAAGGACAACGGAGTTTAAGATGAACAACGAGGAAATCCAAGAAAAATTGCGCTCCTTTAAGGGTCTCATTCTAGACGCCGACGGGGTGTGGTTTACCGGCCACGAGTACCGGGTTGTTATCGATGGCAAAGCCTCGATCATGAAACAGCGCCACTTCCACGACGGGCAAGGGCTTTCCTTCTTGCGCGGCATCGGCATCAAGGTCGTCTTCGCAACTGGCGAAGGCGAGCCGCTCCAAAGCATTGTCGAAAAGATAAACGACTTGCCGTCGGTCAAGTCTGGGCAGTGGGCCCCAGTAGACCTCTTCATGGGCGAGCTCAAGAAGGGTGGCAAGGTGGAGTCGCTCGAAAGCTGGATGCAAAAACACGACCTCTCGTGGAAAGACTGCGTCTACATCGGCGATGACCGTACCGACTTCGAGGCAATGCAGCTCGCGGGCCTCAAAGTGGCACCCCAGAATGCCCGCCGGCTTATCAAGAAAATAGCGGACATTAACCTCGCAACCGCAGGCGGCGAAGGAGCGATACGCGAGTTTGTCGAGATGGTCCTCGATGCCCGCGGCATCAACGAAGCCACACTTTCCGCGGCCTAACATCGCAATAGAGAAAGATCCTAAAGAGCGGCTGAGGTTGCTCTTTTTTGTTGACTTGATTAAATATTTTTTTATGTTATTGTAGTAATAGGTGCAACTTCAACAGAAAGGCAAGGGTCATGGAGTTCTTGGCTCTGTCGGTTACCCTTGCGGCAACGCTGGGGATCGCGGTCTACAACCTCTATCGGAAGTTCCTGCTTAACAAGAAGTATTTCACCGAGCGGGAACTTCTGGTCGGTCAGTGTACGTTCGCGGCTGTTGTCTGCGGACTCTGGCTTTTTTTGGTGGGCGGGTGGTGGAATACACTTGCCCCCGAGAAGCCGGATACAGCGATATGGTGGATCGCACTCGGTGCTACAACACTGGTGGGAATTGTGATCCAGTTTGCCAACATGCGTTCGTTCCGGCTCGCCGATGCCTCGTTCATCTCGCCGATAAGTGCAATGACACCGGGACTTGTTGTCCTCAGTGCTCTGCTTATCGGAGAGTCGCCTACGACGATCGGGCTTGTAGGTATCGTCCTCATCATGGGCGGGACCTACGCCCATATTCGCGAAGGTACAAAGCTGCGCGAATACTTCGTTCCGCTTTTTTTCTGGCTTGCGTTCCGCAGGCTCGAGGGAATGACGAAGGAAGAAGCGAACAAGTGGCGGGCATTGCGGTGGGCGTATATCGGCGCTGTGTGCTCCACAGTCGGCCTCATGGGAGACGGCATCTACTCGCGACATGGCGACATGATTCTCGCCGTTACAATCCAGCTCGCTGTATTTGCGGGAGTGTACGCACTCTTTCTTCCCAATCTGGCGAAGGACGAGGGGGAGTTCACTCCTCTGTGGGAGCGGCTCGACGCCTACCGATGGCATCTCATTTTACTTGGAGCAATATTTGCCATCCCGTTCGTACTTCTCGGTGTTGCGTTCCGGCTTGCGCCGATTGCTGACATCGGGGCGCTCAAGCGCCTAGCGATCGTGCTCACCGTTGTGGGCGGGGTGGTGCTCTTTGGAGAGAAGTCGGGTCGGCGGCGTATCTTTTTCGCAACCGTCATCGTGGCAGGAGCGATCTTGGTCGCCTATGATCCTGCGCCAGCGGTCATGCTCGATTCGCTCGACGCCTACATCGAATACCTGCTTGGCAGGTCATGAGGAGACAATCAAGCGTCCGGGACTTTTGCCCCGGGCGCGCTTCTTTTTATATTTTACATATGTGGTATAACCAAAGTAATTAATTATGGCTGAGACACAAAAAAAGCCCGAAGTGCTCGCAGTTATTCTCGCCCGCGGGGGTTCAAAATCCATTCCTAAAAAGAGCATTGCGCCATGCGCGGGGAAACCTTTGATGTATTACACAATAGAGGCGGCGAAACATGCGAAGACCATCACGCGGCTTATCATTTCGACCGACGACGAGGAAATGGCGGAGGTTGCGCGCTCATATGGCGTTGAAGTGCCGTTTATGCGCCCCAAAGAGCTTGCACAGGACACGACGCCAGACCTCCCTGTTTTTGAGCACGTACTCTCCGAGCTTAAGGCTCGCGAAAACTATGTCCCTGATGTCGTCGTACACTTGCGCCCCACAACTCCGCTTAAAAAAGCAGAAGACATAGACAAGGGGGTGGAGCTCCTGCTTTCCCGCCCAGATGCGCAATCGGTGCGCTCGACATGCGAGCCGCTCCACACGCCGTTTAAAATGTACACGCTCGACGAGGAGAGCGGTTTCCTGCAACCCCTTTTACCGAAAGTATTTCCCGATGTGTTTGAAAAATATCCCGAAGCATACAACATGCCCCGCCAGCTCCTCCCCAAAGTCTGGCGGCATTCCGGCTATGTCGATGTCATACGGCCCGAAGTCATAACCGAGCTCCACTCGATGAGCGGCTCAAAAATTCTCCCGCTCCCGTTTGAAAAATGGCGCGACATCGACATCGACTCGCCGTTTGAAATTTCACTCGCAGAAAAAGTTATAGAAAAATTGAAAGGAGAAGGAAAAGAAACGTGGGATTAACTTGTTTTCAAAGAGGCTTTTAGTGCAATAAGACCGTCGAGTATAGTGCGTGCGTCGTTTAAGGCATCGTGGCCTATGCGCACGGGTGTTTTGCCGAATGCTTGTACGATGGTGCTCGAGTAATATTTTTCGGTGGGGATGCCGTGTGCCTCAAAGATCTTCCGCACATCGTTAAATTGATCGCGCGGGAAGGGGCAGGGGATGTTGAGCAGTTTACAGTTTTCTTCTACCACCTCACCGTCACCTATTCCGAACGAATATATAGGGAGCTCTCCGCACCACTTTTTGAATTGCAAAATAGCGGAAGGGAAGTCTGTCCCTTCTGTATCTACTGCTTTTTGCGTGATACCGGTGAGTTTGGTGAAGTACTCCGAAAGGTCTGGATTTATCTTTGGTTTTACAAAAATAAGCAGGCTCTCTGTTTCAGTGAGTGTTGCCCCGTCGACCCGTATAGCACCTATCTGTACAAGCTCCCTGTGCTCATCCTCGCCGCCCCAGTTCCTCTCCTGAGCCCCTTCCCAAGTGGTGTATTCGGAGTCATATAAAATAAATTCCGACGGCAATTCAAGCATGAAAGTAGTATACCTTTTTCGCGCGTGCTATATTTTGCGCATGGAAAAGACGCTGTATTTCAAGCCCGATATTGTTAAGATCCCGAGCCTCCTTAAAACTCTCCTGAGCCGCCTCGCATTTCCGCTTTTAGTACTTCTTTCTCGCGACCAAACACTGCGCCTTGGCCTTACGCCAATTGATGACGAGCGTGTAATACAGGCGCTCAAACATGTTCGCGGGAGGCTGCTTGATGTCGGATGCGGCGCCAACAACTTGGTGCGAAGTTATGGCAACGGTACTGGCGTCGACGTGGTGCCGTGGTCAGGGAGCGATATGGTAATAGAAGATGCGGGGAAGCTTCCGTTTAAAAATGAGTCCTACGATACCGTGAGCTTTCTTGCGTGCCTCAATCATATCCCGAATCGCGATGCGGCCCTCAAAGAAGCGTTCCGGGTTCTGGGTCCCAATGGGCAGGTGCTTATCACCATGATCACTCCGCGGATAGGACAGTTCGTCCATTGGCTGCGCAAACCGCACGACCCGGATGAGCGCGAGCGGTACATTAACCACAGTGATGAACTCATGGGCATGGCGCCAGGCAACGTACGCCAACTCCTTCAAGAAGCGGGTTTTAAAAATATCCGCCGCAAACGCTTTGTCTACGGGCTCAACAATTTATTTGTGGCCGACAAACAGGAATCCTAAAGGGCACCTCTGTGCGCTCGCAGGGCGCAGTTTCAAAAATACTTTGTCCCAAAAGCCGTACCACACATACAATATTGGCCGCACGATACGGGGGACGGAAAGTATTATATTTTCCAAATTCGCATATACAGGGCTTCTTCCAACCCTTTTTATTTCAACGTTTGAAAATTCGCTTTCTGCAAATATTTTTTCTAACGCTTCGTGCGTGTAGCGGAAGTAGTCGTGCGGGTCGGGATGATAATTGCACCAAAACGGTACCCAGCCTATAAGTTGTGCATCGGGAGCCATGATACGGTTTATTTCTGATAAAAGGTGCTTGTAGGTATACATATGTTCGAGCACATTGCACAAAATGACCGTATCAATTGTTCCGTCCTCAAACGGCAACCTGCCTTTTTCAAAGTCGATCTTTTGGACAGAACCGTCTATCACTGTCACTTCAGCTCCCGGTTCTCGTTGAAAATAGTTAAAATAATCCGGTCGATGGCCGCCACCAATATCGACTACGTTGCCCCTCAGCATATAGTTCGACAGCTCAATATTCATCAAAATGCGCCCCGGCGTCTGGCCCCGGTAAATATTTGAGAGCATATGGAGGAGTCCGTACCTGGTTTGGGTCATAGAGTCTTGATTATATGGTATAACTGGAGTGAATTTAAAAACACATGACCGCCACATGTTCCTACTGTAGCTCAAGGGCACAATTTTATCTTCAGGCTACGGATCTAAATCAAAAAACAGACGACGCCACATTCAACTATTACCGATGTGCAAATTGCTGGTTAATATTTTTAGATCCGATTCCGGAAAATCTGTCGGACTATTATCACACCGGCAGGTATGAGGCATACAGGATTCCCGATTCCCTGGAAGAGCTTGCTCGGTTGGAGAAGAAATTGCATTGGCGCGTTGAGCTTGTACGGCGGTATAAAAACACGGGGAACATGCTTGAAATAGGCTCGTCATTCGGCGCGTTTGCATACGGGGCACAGCAGGCGGGTTTCCGAGTAGATGCGATTGAAATGGACAAAAACTGCTGCAATTTTATCAATAGTACTACCGATGTTTCTGCGATCAATACGCAAGATATAACAGAAACAATGGCGGCAAATAAAAAAATGTACGATGCCATTGCAATTTGGCACGGTATTGAACATTTTACCGATCCATGGGCCGTGTTGAAGCAGTGTTCTCTCCATTTGGCAACCGGCGGAGTACTCGTTATATCAACCCCAAACCCGGATTCAATACAATTCAGGTTTTTTAAAAAATACTGGGTACATCTTGACGCTCCGCGGCATGTCGAGCTCATCCCACCTGCATTGCTGAGGAGTTTTTTAAAGAAGGTAGATATGGAGCTAGTATATAAGACAACGACAGACCCCGACGGGCTCAACCTCAACGCTATGGGCTGGTTCAGGTCGACCGTGCATCTTTTTAGAGCGTCGAGCGAAGGGAGCGTAGCAAGAAAGATAGTCGCGAGGTCTTTGCGCTTAATGCTGTTTCCGTTTGAGCGATGGTGGGAGCGCGGCGCTGCGTATACGGTTATATACAGAAAAAAGTAACCTGCTCTATATGTCTTTGACCGCAAAAATCCTTGAGGCCACAGAAGGCATAAAGTAAGCGAGCTTTTGCGAAAGTGCCGAGAGCAATACGAACAGGTACCACGGCCGGTATTTAATGTAGCCCGACTTGTTGCGCAGGAGTTTAAAACCCTCGATGCCGTGTACCCGATATCCTTTGCGTTTAAGCTCGTCACTAAGTTGTTCGTGTCCGTGAGCCGTGACAATGATGACTTTCTTTTTTGCCCAGATTTCCATGCGGTCTAAAAGTGTCACACGGTTCCCTTCATTCAGGTTTTCTAATGTTTCTGAAACAAAGACTGCGTCGAACGAGCGGGGTAGGAAGGTAACCGTTCGTATGTCGCCTTTGATATATTCTGCGTGTATAGCCTTCTTTTTTGTTTCTTCCAAATAATCTTCGTTCGCTTCGACCCCGACTTTTTTGGGGACCTTCACATACTGAATGGGCGAGTTGTACCCGCATGCAAGGTCGAGGACACTGCTTAAGCCCGCTGTCTCCTTTTGCAACAATGAGATCCAGCCAGGGAACAGGAAGTTATAGACGGGCTCGACCAGCTGTTCCACAAAGCTTTTTATGAAGTTCTTTTTGCTTATCACTCCTACCGAAGTGAATGTGATACCGCCGTGTTTCAAGAAAAAACGTCTTTTATATTTTGCAATGCCGATGGTGTTTGCGGCAAAGCTCCGATGGTACACAAAGTGAGGGACAACATATGTCTTGAACTTGTGTTTGCGGACGGTCAGAGAGTAGTCGTCGCTATACAAATGCCATCCGTCGAACGTTGTCTCATCGAATGTAAAGGCCTCGAATACCTTTTTAGGTATGATGAACAAAAACCCGTCTACCGTTTGCACTTCGACCGCAGCACGTTCTTCTTTCCCAAGCTTTTGCCCGCATGAAGATATATATCCGTGGAAGTGGCCCTTCGTGTCAAAACCGGCAAAACCGACAACGCCGGGGTCTTTCAAAGTTTCCATGCTCCTTTCGACTTCGTGCAGCCATTCGGTGTTGTCGCCAAAGTCGACATCCTGATGTACGAACAGAATATAGTCTCCCTTAGGGTCTTTCACTTCCGCGTTAAATGCTTGCGCAGCGGATCCGTATTTACCGGCAGTATTGTCTATGGCGATCAATTCGAACGCTGCCGTCTGTTTTTTTAATGCATCAAGTAGTACTCTCTCGAGAAAGTCTTTTTTGTTATAGACGGTAACTATGGTAAACATGAGGATGAGTATATACCACGTCTGCTCTAAAACGTATAGATGTGTCCTTTTACCCTTGAGAATAGTTTATTATAGGAAGCGTGCGTCTGCGCACGGCTTTTTATGAATACGCCTAATATATTTTCCGTTATCCGACGCACGTTCGGCGCCTATCGCAGACACCTGGCCCTGCTCGTGGTGCTTGGCCTTGTCGGAGCGCTTCTTGAGGGTATCGGCATAAATGCCGTCATTCCTTTGTTTTCCTTTCTTACGGGAGACGGGCATCCTGCCGACTTTATTACTCAAGGTTTAGAAAACCTTTTTGCTTTAGTGCATATTCCTTTCCAGTTTCGTTATTTGCTCGCTTTCGTTCTTTTTCTTTTTCTTTTGCGCGCCGTTGCGGTGGTACTGTTTGGATACCTGCGCGGATGGATAGTCGCCGATTTTTTGCATAAAGAGAGCAACGATACGCTTGGCCGGACACTGCGCGCTTCCTGGCCTTTTTTGCTCGGGCAGAAATTGGGTACTGTGCATAGTGGGCTGGTGCGCGACATTGAACGCGCGGGGAACCTGCTTGAAGCACTTGGCCGCGCGATACAGTTTTTTACGGGTTTTCTGATATATCTGGTCGTTGCGGTGAACATATCGCCTCTTCTCACGCTCGTGACCGCACTTGGTGGAACAATACTACTCGGCGTTACACGGCCCTTTCTCCTGCGCGTGCGCCGCAAGGCAGGCGAACTCGGCGCAGTAGAGAGAGGCGTCGCACAGTTTGTAAGCGAACACATTATCGGCATGAAGTCCGTAAAAGTGCTCGCTCAAGAAGAGCCGGCTATACGAAAGGGTCGTTCGCTCTTTGACCGCCTTCGAGTGCTGCGGATACAAATAACGCTTCTGAAATCCCTCAGCGCAAGTCTGTTCCAACCGTTCAGCCTTGTCTTTGTCATGATACTTTTCTCCGTCATGTACAAGTCGCCGGATTTTAACCTGATATCCTTCGCGGCGGCCCTATATCTGATACAGAAAATTTTCGCTTACCTTGAGTCAGGTCAGTCGGCTCTTACCACCGTTAACGAATCGGCGCCCTATGCCGAGGACTTGGAGCGGTTTAAGCGGACTCTTGCAGAGCATCGGGAAAATAAGAGCACCAACGAACGTTCGTTCGCGTTTGAGAGAGAGATTGTTTTTGACAATGTCTCGCTTTCGTACCAGGAGCGGGGGGCGGTATTGCACGACATCAGTTTTTCCATCGCCCGCGGCGAGACGGTCGCTCTTATCGGTCCCTCTGGTGCTGGTAAGACTTCTCTGGCGGATATATTGCTTCGGTTATTCGAACCTACGGAAGGCCGTCTGACACTTGACGGCATGCCGGCGCAAGAGATCGATCTTGTACAGTGGCGCTCATGCATCGGGTACGTCTCTCAGGATGTCTTTATGTTCAACGGCACAATAAAGGAAAATATCAGTTTCTATCGCTCCGAGCTTTCTATGGATGAAATCACCGCCGCTGCCAGGCAAGCGAACATCTATGATTTTATTATGTCATTGCCGGAGGGATTCGATACGCACGTGGGCGACCGGGGTGTGATGCTCTCCGGTGGACAGCGTCAGCGGGTCGCCTTGGCGCGTGCGCTTGCCGGGAAGCCAAACCTCTTGGTCTTGGACGAGGCGACAAGCGCGCTTGATGCGGAATCGGAGCGGCTTATCCAAGGAGCCATCCGGGGGCTTCATGGAAGCGTAACGGTATTTATAATCGCGCACCGCCTTACTACCGTAGAAAATGCCGATACCATTCTGGTGCTTGAGAATGGACGTATTGCTGAAAGAGGCACTCCGCAGGAGTTGATGCAAAACCCCGATTCTTATCTCTTGCGACACATGGATCCTCAATCTCGCTGATGAAAGTCATCTCTCGTTCCGTCTTGTTTATCATTGCAGGGGCGGTATGTGTCCGCTTGCTTTTGCTTGGCCTAGCGATTGGGCAGGGGGGAGAAGGAGTATTAATTTCCGGCGATGCACAAACATATACCGAAATCGCGCGTAATCTTGCTGCAGGTAATGGATATGTTGTAGAAAAAGACGGCGCATTAGTGCCTGAAATCTTCCGTGCTCCGGGAACGTCTTTTCTACTTGCTCCATTTATGCTCTTGCCCCACGCGGCACTATGGTGGGGAGTGGCTCTCTCAATAATTGCGGGAGTGCTCCTACCTTTTTTCACGTATCGTATCGGCAAACACATCGGGAGCGAAGAGGCAGGAATTATTGCCGCCGCACTTGTCGCATTTGAACCGCATCTCGTGTGGTTCAGCTGGCTCCCGATGTCTGATATGCCCGCGACGCTTTTTTTCCTCGGCGCGCTCGCGCTCGCGACACAGCATTGGAAGGGAAGAGAGTGGCTGCAGGTGGTATGTATCGGCTTGCTTCTCGGAGCGGCAGTATTAGTGCGGCCTCCGTTTCTGCCCATTTCTTTTGCAGTGCTTGCCGGAGTAGTTTTTTGGTTTGCAGTGAAGGGTCGTTTCAAGTGCTGTGTGTACACGCTTATTGTCGTCGCAGTTCTTTTTTCAGTGACAGTTCCATGGTCCACTCGCAACTACGTGGTAACGGGAACGTATGCGGTCTCCGGTATGGGCTGGTACAACGTCTATTTCGATTATCTCTCAAGTATCGACGCTCTCAAGAACAAAACCTCTTTTATACAAGAAAAATTATATCGTCTGGACCATCCGCCGGCAGGGGTCATGCGGGGCGAAACGTTCAACCCTGCTTCCGCGCCTGCACTTAAAGATGCGGCACTCGAAGAGCTTAAAGAGAAATGGCGAGCAGTTCTGTTGTATGAACCGGCATTTCTGTTCTCGTATTTCACGCATGACGGGTACTATCAATATGCGCGGAGTTTCGGCTTTGTGGGAAAGCCGGGAGAGCCTTCAGGTTCTTCAACGACATTTGCCCTTCTGTCGCAAAAAGAGGGCCGCGTAGGTCTCATTATTAAGGCGCTCAAAGAGCAGTATTTCGTTCCTCTTATCGGGCGTGGGTTTGCCGCGATGATCGTCGTGCTCGCGCTTTTAGGCCTATGGTACAAACGCCGGGAGCCCTTGGTCTATATGTTCGCTCTCATTGTCGCTCTTTCGGCTATAGTTGCGACGACCATAGGGCTCGGAGTGGAAGCGCGCTCCCGTGTCCCAATGGAGCCGCTCCTATTTTTACTTGCGGGGATGGGTATCTCTGGGCTACTCTCTAGGTATCGTGGAAAAACCGAGTCTTCTTCTTATAATTCCGGCGCATAACGAAGCTGATATCATCGAAATCGCTGTGCGTCGCGTTTGGAGCGTGCTTGCAAGGCTGCAGGGCATGGAATGTCATCTTACGGTCGTCGATAACGCCTCAACGGACGGCACGGGGGACAAAGTCATGGTGCCCGGTCTCCCCTCGGTAGACGTACTTTCTACTCCGACAAAGGGCAAAGGAGCGGCGATACTCCATGCCGCCCGTATAGGGCAAGACACCGATTTCTTCGGTTTTATCGATGCCGATCTTTCGGCAGACCCCGAAAATATTACAAACCTTCTTCGGCCCCTACTTGAAGGGAAGAGCGATATAGCAGTCGGATCGCGTCTTCTCAACAAACAAGCGGTCAAACGCTCGTTCCTGCGCACGCTCTCCTCAGAATGTTTTAACTTGATGCGGCGAGTGATTATTAACACACCCGTGCGTGATAGCCAGTGCGGATTGAAAATAATGAATCGCCGCGGGAGAGAAATTGTACGTACGTGTGAAGAGACAGGATGGTTTCTCGATATGGAGTTTCTCGCACGAGCAGGCCGGCAAGGTCTTTCCATTGTTGAACTTCCGATTACCTGGGATGAATGTCCCTTTTCTGGCCGGAAGAGCAAACTCAATTTCGTGCGCGACGGAGTTGGTGCTCTCCTAGCAATGCTTCGAATTCGCAAAAGGCTTCACCAATAGACCGGAAATTCTATGCGCTCCTTCTCGATCATCATTCCCGCGTTCAACGAAGAGGCTACTATCGTGCAACTTATTGAGCGCGTGCTTGAAATTGAGTGGCCGGTTGAGACGGAGGTCATCGTCGTCGACGACGGGTCGACTGATGGCACCGGAGCGATACTTTCCGCCTTTAGGGGGAGATGTGTCATCGAGACACTGCCCCAGAATCGCGGCAAGGGATATGCCATGCGGCGCGGGGTTGCCATGGCACAGGGCGAGTGGGTGGCATTTCTTGACGCTGATCTTGAGAATGACCCGCAGGACCTCTTGGCACTTATAAAGGAGGCGGAGCGATCGAATGCGGATGCTGTCCACGGCTCACGCCTGCTATTCGGCCCCCGCACCGCGGGGACCTCCCCGTTCTTTTTTTGGGGAGGGAGGCTGCTTACTCTTTATATGAATTTCCTCTTCGGTCTTTCGCTCACTGACGTAACGACAGGTTTTCGTGTCGTTCGCCGCGCTTCATTTAATAGTCTACCGCTTGTCTCCGAGCGATTTTCGATCGAGACCGAACTTGTTGCGCGTCATGCCCTGCTAGGGCATCGCATTGTAGAAATTCCTATTTCATACCGGCCGCGGTCGGTTACGCAGGGCAAGAAACTAAGGCTCATCGATGGCGTGCGCGCCGCAGTATTTGCGCTATATATACGAATAACACACTTGCTCCAATGGATACGAGGGTAAATACGAAAGGTGTCGAGGGGAAGCGGTATCGCGACTCGAGGTATGGTAGAGACACGAGCGGGAAGTAAATGGCAAGAAGGATCAGCAGGAGCCCCGCGAGCCGCGCGTTGCCCCCTCTTTTCCACAATACAAAAGCGCCTACTGCGGCAAGAAGGTAGGCAATGAGCCAGTATGTTTTGCCGGCAAGAAATGCGAAAAGATAGGGATCGATTGTGTTGAACGTGGCAAGGAGCTGCGAAAAATCTCCGCGCACTGCCGCAAGGGCGGCAGAAAGGGATGTTGTCTGCGAGTACGGCAGGCGGGTTATATTGTCGAGCGCTGTGCGCCAATTGTCGGTCATAAGCTGAAAGGGCAATTGGGTCAGATAAAATCCGAACATCGAGAACCCGTTCTCTTTGAGAAAAGGTCTGATCATGTGTTCGTGTATAACGCGCGCTTCGTTAATGTCTATGATACGTTCGGCAATATTAAGCTCCAGAGGATTTTCAGGGTGATACCCCAGATGTTTTTCCGCTTCCCGGTAAAGGGCGTAGCGGCGCTCATATATGGAACTTTCCGTGGCGGCGGCTCCTTTCTCCTTCCATTCGAGATACTGGGGTATGCCGGCGCTCAATAATTGTTGGGTTGGAAGCGAGGAAAGCGAGAGGGAATGATACACCTGATAATTGCGCAAGAGCCATGGCGAAAGGACAAGGATGCAGATGCCAAGAGCCGCGAACCCGTGAAGAGCGGCAGGGCGTTTGAAACCCAGAACAAAAAAAGGAACTACAAGAACGAACGGAATAAGAAACTCGGCAGATGGCCGTGTAAGTGTTGAAAGACCAAGCAGAAGTGCGACAAGGCCGAGGCTCGCAAACCGCTTCTGCTCTAAATAGGTGAGCGTGCTGTGGGCAGTAAAAAGAAGTAATAGTCCGAACAACATTTCGGAGAGTATCTCGTTGGTCAGTACAAGATGATAGGGCTCGAGCGCAAATAGAGCGCAGACAACAAATGCAATAGTAGGGCGCGCACCCAGGCGCAGACTCAAACGATAGGTAAAGACAATAAGAAGGGCATGGAGGATCCAGTTAAGGACGAATATCAGCGTCTGATAATACACGAACGGAAGAATAAGAAGGGGATACAGGGGCGTATAACCGCTCGATAGGTGAAAGGCATTTGGACCATTGCTATCTGCATAAACGCCATACTCGTACAGGTTTGTTGCTAATCTTAGGAATTCCCAATCGGTATTGCTAAGGAATGTAGGGTTGAAATGAAGCGTTACAAAATACACCGCCGCGGAGCCGGCAATGGCGATGAGAAAAAGTGTTATCTCGAATTTAAATTTTTTGAGGATCATGGGCGCCTGTTCGTGTTCGGAACACTATAAAATGAAGTCCACTGAAGTTCCATAGGAGCGATACAATGGCGGTTAGGAGCTTCGCGATGTTTATCCAGAGCGCGGGCGAGATACTAGCGGGCGGTGCAAGGACCGTGGTCAGGAAAAATATTAGCGCGGAATTGATGAGCATACTTGAGGTGACGATGCCGATAAAAAGCGAGAATTCCTTCGTGCCCGGTTTTACTGCGGCTTCAAACGACCAGGTGCGGTTAATGAAGTAGGAGGTCACGAGCGTGATCAAAAACGATATGAGGTTGAATACAACGATCGTGGGACCCGCATATATCTGAAAGAAATATACGAATGCGTTAAGTATCCCGGTATCAAGCGCGGTGTTGAATATGCCGGTTACGCAAAAGCGCGCTAATTTCCGCATAAACGCAAAGCGCCGCCCAATATACTGCGCTACGATAAGTCCTGCGTTTTCAAATATAATGAGACCCGCGATAGAGAGAGCAATAGTAAGGGGAGTGAGTGGGAAGGGAAGTATATCGGCGTGGCGCAGCACGGGGAGGAGGAGCGAGGCCGAGGCGGCTCCTAGCAGGGAGATTATGAAATAGTCGCGCCGGGACATAATTGAACGAAAGTCATTCTATCATGGTACAGAATGATGGTAGTGGCAAGATATGCTATATTGGCGTTTATGGAGTACGTAAAATATCTACGCTGGGGTATTATTGGCGGCTTATTCGCCATTCTTTTTATCCCGTTTATTGTCTCAAACGGCTCGCTCATGCCAAATATGTTCTTCCCCTACATCACGGGAAAGAACTTCATCTTCCGTATCCTGGTTGAGCTTATTCTGCTTCTTTATGTGCTGCTCGCGTTGCGTGACCCGCAATATCGTCCGAAAAACTCCTATCTTATGTGGGCGGCGGCGGCGTTTGTTCTCTGGATGGGAGTTGCGACGATGGTAAGTGTTGAGCCGATAAAAAGTTTTTGGAGCAACTTTGAGCGTATGGAGGGATATATAACGGTTATTCACCTCTTTGTGCTCTTTGTCATCGCAGGTTCGGTGTTGACTGTGGGGAACCTCTGGAAGCGCTTTTTCCAAACATCAGTTGCGATCTCCGCGGTACAGGGGCTGTATGCTCTTTTGCAGATTATGCAAGTGCTTGGATTTTCACCGAGCACTCAGAGCGGCGCCCGCGCGGACACGACGTTTGGCAACGCGACGTACTTGGCAGTCTACATGCTTTTCAATATTTTCCTGACTTTGTTCCTTTTGGTGCGCGAGCGTAGATCGAAGGGCATGCAAATTGTCTATGGACTCGCACTTGTTCTGCAATGTACGGCGCTGTACTTCACCGAAACCAGAGGCGCAATTTTGGGGGTCCTCGGGGGTCTTATCCTTGCCGCACTGTACACCGCATGGAAGGCACGGGGGGAAGAGTGGCGGGGATTCCGTAAAATTGCACTCGGAACGCTCGGCGGCATCGCACTTTTGGTCGCAGTGTTTATCGCGTTTAAAGATACGCAATTTGTACGTAATGCCCCCGCTCTTTCGCGCCTTGCCTCCATTTCGCTTTCTGACGGGACCACACAATCGCGTTTTATCATCTGGAATGTTGCGTACAAGGGTTTCCTTGAGCGGCCAGTCACAGGGTGGGGGCAGGAAAATTTCAGTTTTGTGTTTAACGAACACTACGCGCCCCAGATGTATAACCAGGAGCAGTGGTTTGACCGCGCACACAATCAATTCCTTGACTGGCTTATCGCAGGGGGACTCCCCGCGTTTGTACTCTACATCTCCTTCTTTTTGCTTGCGGTGTTTGTGGTTATGCGCTCCGACGCCCTTTCTCCCCCCGAGCAAGCGGTCCTGATAGGCCTCTTCGGTGCGTACGGCTTCCACAGTATCTTTGTGTTCGACAACATCATGAGTGCCGCATTCTTCTTCCTGATGCTTGCATTCGTGCATGGTCTCTCGCGACAACAATTACCGGCGTGGATGTTCCTTTCGAAACCCGCAGGGGACAGGACGATTGCTGTTGTTGCTCCGATTGCCGCCGTGTTGATACTCGGGGCGGGATGGATGCTGAACGGTGCCGGTCTTGCCCGGGCACAGACGATCATTGATGCCATAACCACGACCGACCTCAAAACTGGCGCACCGAAAGCCCCCGAAGAGAACGTCGCCGCATTCAAAAAAGCACTCCTGCAGGGCCAGCTCGGCAAACAAGAGCTCGTTGAGCAGCTTTTTCAGTTTGCCTCGAACTCGGGAAGATCAACTACACTCGGCCCCGAGGTAAAGCAGGAGATATATACACTTACACGCAGCACAGGAGACGCATTCATTGAGGAGCGTAAGGATGATGCGAGGCTCGAATCTTTTATGGGTGTCTTTCTGACCCAATACGGCAAATATGATGAAGCGGTGGAGCATCTCAAAAAGGCCGCCCAGCTCTCGCCCAATAAACAGAGCATCCTCTTCCAACTTGGTGATGTGTATCTAGGGCAGGGGAATACACAGGAAGCCCTGCCTATCTTTAAGAAGGCGTTTGATTTGGCCCCGCAGTTTGATACCGCACGGCTTATGTACGCGGGGGCGCTGTACTTTGCCGGACAAACCGCTACCGCGGATGCGCTTCTTGTTGAGCGGTATGGAAGCACAATCATTGACAATGATCAGGTGCTGAAAATTTATGGGAGCCTCAAACTCCATGATCGGGCCATAGAGATATGGAACCTACGGATAAAGAAAGATCCGGAGAATCCTGACCTGCATCTTGGTTTGGCTTCGGCTTATTTTGCCGCAGGAAACAAGCCGGCGACAGTTGCAACACTCCGGAAAGTGGCGCAGCTAAATCCGGCAGCCGCAGGACAAATCGAGGCGCTTATTGCGCAGATCGAAAGCGGCACGTTAAAACCGTGATATAATAAAAAGTGTGTGTGCCACAGGAAATGTGGCTGAAAAACCAAAACGAAGTCCTGCGAAAATTCCCGCTTCCTGCGGGGATTTTCGTATATACTAGGTAGGGTGCGCTTCGTGCGGGGAGCGGGGCACTCACATTAGGACAATGTTTTGGAGCTCGCATCCGCTTCCCGCACGGGGTACACTCTGGTTGAAATGAAGATCGAAGAACAGGTACTGCTCGCTCCTCTTACTACCTTCGGTATAGGCGGCAACGCGCGTTTTTTTGTTCATGTGGAGTCGCTTGATGCATTGCGTGAGGCGGTAGCTTTTGCCAAAGAAAAGAATCTAAAGACATTTATTTTAGGCGGTGGCTCGAATGTGCTTATTGATGACAAGGGTTTTGACGGTCTTGTCATAAAGATAGAAATGCGCGGTATCGAACTCAAACCCCGTGGCGACAAGGTTGAACTTTCTGCACAGGCGGGGGAGAGCTGGGATGTGCTTGTAGCACGTGCGGTAGAAGAACATTTGTGGGGTCTCGAAAATCTCTCCGGTATTCCCGGTACGGTAGGCGGCGCTATTGTACAGAATGTAGGTGCGTACGGTGCTGCGGTTTCGCAGACCCTTTCTTCTGTAGAAGTGTTTGATACGGAGAATGGAGAGGTAAAAATTCTTTTACCAACAGAATGCGCACTCGGGTACCGCGACAGTCTCTTCAAGCACGATGATGGCCAGCATGTCATCTTGCGTGCGGTGTTTTTGCTTTCCTCTACACCCGCACCCGAAATTTTGTATCGCGATTTAGCAAACCGGTTTGCGAACACAACCCCGACTCTTGAAGCAATTCGTGCTGTGGTTCTTGAGATCCGCAGAGGTAAATTTCCGGACCTCACGGTTGAGGGGACCGCAGGGTCTTTTTTTAAAAATCCGATCGTATCGCAAGACGAAGCAAAAATACTTCTTGCGCGCTACCCTGACATGCCTCTTTTTCCGATGCCGGAGACCGCGGGTACTAAAGTACCGCTCGGATGGATCCTTGATCATATACTTAACGTACGGGGTATGCGGCAGGGACGCGCACGACTTTTTGAGCGGCAGGCGCTTGTTATTGTTGCCGACAAAAAAGCATCATCGAAAGATGTACAGTCACTTGCCGAGATAGTGCAGTCCCGCATGAAGAATGAGTGTGGAATTGATATTGAGCCGGAAGTACGAATAATTTCCGGCTCATAAAAGATATCCACAGTGAAATTTTTTTATTGATTGTATATCGCCGCTCAATCATTAATAATGATTAGTAGGGCATCGAGGTGTGTTCATCATGTTGCGTCCGCGCGCTGATGTGCATGGTCGAACGATGCGAGACTTAATTTGCGACTCCGAGTCGTGACTCAATATGGCCAAGAAAAGAAAAACAGCAAAAAAGAAGAAGGCGAGCAAAAAGAAACGCCGTTAGGTTCTTCGGATCTCCGGCATTTTGCCGGAATCCTCTCGAAAGAAAAGTCCCGCAGAAATGCGGGATTTTTCTTGCGTTTTGTGCTAGGATTTCGGGGCATTCGTGCTACATTCCGTATGGTTTCATTCAAAAATTTATTCGGGGATCCGGCGGCAAAGCTCATGAGAGACTCTGGGCCCCTCATTGCGCGCGTGAACGCGCTTGAGCCGGAGCTTGAAGCTCTTTCGGACGAGGAGTTGAAGCAGAAGACACATACGTTCCGAAACCGTTTATCCTCGGGCGAGATGCTTGATGATATTCTGCCCCAAGCGTTTGCGGCAGTCAGGGAAAGCGCTCGCAGAACACTGAAACAACGGCATTTTGATGTACAGCTTGTCGG